>JAJCXW010000105.1 GCA_029263235.1 Acidimicrobiales bacterium | reverse complement strand
GCTGTTCGTGGTGTCGAGATTCCGTGAGGAGCGCGGCGCTGGGCTCGAGGTGGACAAGGCCGTGGTTCGCACCGTCGCAACCGCCGGGCGCACCATCGCGTTCAGCGCGGTCACCGTGGCGATCTCGTTGTCGGCGCTTCTGATCTTTCCGCTCTACTTCCTTCGATCGTTCGCCTATGCGGGAATCGGTGTACTCGCCGTCGCCATGGGCACGTCGCTGCTCACTTTGCCGGCACTTCTGAGCATCCTCGGCGATCGGGTCGACAAGTGGCAGGTGATCCGCAGGAAGTCTTCCACTGGTCACTGGCGAGCGATCGCCCGTGGGGTCATGCGCCACCCGGTGATCGTGCTGGTCGCGGGGGTGGCAGCGCTCGTATTCGTCACCATTCCGTTCCTGAGAGTCGAGTTCGCAGAGGCCGACCACCGTTCGCTTCCTTCCGGTGATTCCGTGCGGGCCACCAGCGACATACTCCGCGACGAGTTTCCGGCCGACGAGTCGAGTGCCTTCCCAATGGTGGCGATCGGCAATGTGGACCAGGCCGCAATCGACCGATTCGCGTCGCAGATCTCAGCGTTCGACAGTGTCGCCCGAGTCGACTCGTTGGCCGGAAGCCACGTCGACGGGGTCGGATTCGAGTCCAGTCAGGAGATCACGGCCCGGTTCGCCGGCGACGACTCCACATGGTTCAACATCGTTCCGAGCGTCGAGTCGATATCTCCTGAAGCCGAGGCTCTGATCGACGAGCTCAGAGCGCTCGATTCACCGTTCGACCGAACTCTGGTGGGCGGCGGCACCGCGGCTTTGGTCGACTCCAAGGATGCGATCTTCAGTCGGATCCCGTTGGCGGCCGGACTCATCATGGTCGCCACGTTCGTGCTGCTGTTCCTGATGTTCGGAAGCATTCTCGTTCCGCTGAAAGCCATCGTTCTCAACACACTGAGTCTCGGCGCGACCTTCGGCATGATGGTCTGGGTGTTCCAGGACGGCCACGGTTCGGGGTTGCTCGGTTTCACGGCCACCGGCCTCACCGACACCACCACCCCGATCCTGATGTTCTGCATCGCGTTCGGATTGAGCATGGACTACGAGGTGTTCCTTCTCTCGCGTATGAAGGAGGAGTACGATAAATCCGGCGACAACGACCAAGCCATCGTCGCCGGTCTCGAGAAGACCGGCCGTCTGGTCACGGCCGCGGCCATGCTGCTGGCAATCACATTCCTGGCGTTCGCCACATCCGGGGTCACCTTCATCAAGTTGTTCGGATTCGGCCTCGCCGTCGCCGTGCTCGTCGACGCCTTTGTCGTACGGGTCACGCTCGTGCCCGCGTTCATGAAGCTCGCCGGCGACTGGAACTGGTGGCTTCCCCGACCCATGCGACGCCTACATTCGAGATACGGATTCGACGAATCAGGAAGCCGCACCGTCATCGACTTGCGCGATCCTGAGCCTGTGATCGACCTCCGCGAACCAGTTGCCGTACCCGAGGAGGCGACGCCGAGCGGCCGATAGCCTGAGCGACCATGGGCCAGGCCGAGAACACTCCATATCCGCATGTCGAGAGTCCGGTCTTTCCGGCTATCGAACAGCGGATTCTCGACTACTGGGCCGCCAACGACACGTTCGAGAAGTCAATCGAACAGCGACCGGTCAACAACGAATACGTCTTCTACGACGGCCCCCCGTTCGCCAACGGCCTCCCCCACCACGGCCATCTGCTCACCGGCTACGTAAAGGATGTGGTGCCCCGCTATCAGACCATGAAGGGCCATCGCGTCGAACGTCGCTTCGGGTGGGACTGCCACGGACTTCCGGCCGAGATGGAAGCCGAGAAGGAATTGCCGGTTGCCGGTCGGGCTTCGATCATCGAATACGGCATCGAGCGCTTCAACGACTACTGCCGGACATCGGTTCTGAAATACGCCGGCGAGTGGGAGAAGACCGTCACCCGGCAGGCCCGCTGGGTCGATTTCGAGCACGACTACAAGACCATGGACATCGACTACATGGAGTCGGTGATGTGGGCCTTCAAGCAGCTCTGGGACAAAGGATTGATCTACCAGGCCAACCGGGTGTTGCCGTATTCGTGGGGAGCCGAGACTCCCCTGTCGAATCACGAGATCCGTCTCGACGATGCCACGCGTCCCCGACAGGACCCGGCGGTCACCATTGCCTTCCAGCTCGACCCGATGCCTGGCGATCCCGGACCCATGGCGATCCTGGCGTGGACGACCACCCCTTGGACCCTGCCGTCCAACTTGGCGCTCGCTGTTGGCCCCGACATCGACTACGCGGTGATGGCCGAGACCGACGAAGACGGCGTCACCCGCCACTACGTCCTCGGTGAGGCCGTGCTCGGCACCTACGCCAAGCAACTCGTCGACGCCGAACAGGTGGCCACGATCCGAGGCGCCGACCTGATCGGACGCACCTACCAGCCTCTGTTCCCCTACTTCGCCGACATGACCGGGGTCGATCCCGACAATCCCCGTCACGGCACGGCCCGAGCGTTCCGGGTGCTGGAGGCCGACTTCATCGACACCACCGACGGCACCGGCGTGGTCCACATGGCCCCCGGCTTCGGCGAGGACGACCAGCGTCTCTGCGAAGAGGCCGGAATCGGCATGGTCGTGCCGGTCGATGAGTCCGGTAACTTCACCGACGATGTCGTCGAGTGGGCCGGACAAAACGTGTTCGAGGCCAGCTCCGACATCGTTCGCCACCTACGCGGCACCGGCCAGCTGGTGCGCCACGATTCCTACACCCACAACTATCCACATTGCTGGCGCACCGACACGCCGATCATCTACAAGGCGATGCCGTCGTGGTACGTGCGGGTCACCGACTTCCGTGATCGTCTGATCGAAACCAACCAGGAAATCAACTGGGTTCCATCCCACATCCGGGACGGGCGATTCGGCATGTGGCTCGAAGGGGCTCGCGACTGGTCGATCAGCCGCAACCGTTTCTGGGGTTCACCGATCCCCGTGTGGGTCAGCGACAACCCCGAGTACCCCCGCACCGACGTCTACGGAAGTCTCGACGAACTCGAGGCCGACTTCGGCGTGCGGCCCGACAATCTCCACCGGCCCTTCATCGACAATCTGGTTCGCCCCAATCCCGACGACCCGACCGGGCAGTCGATGATGGTGCGGGTCCCCGAGGTTCTCGACTGCTGGTTCGAGTCGGGCTCGATGCCTTTCGCTCAGCTCCACTACCCGTTCGAAAACAAGGACTGGTTCGAGGAGCACTTCCCGGCCGACTTCATCGTCGAATACATCAACCAGTCACGCGGCTGGTTCTACACCCTTCATGTGCTGGCGGGCGCTCTCTTCGACCGTCCGGCGTTCGACAACGTGATCTGCCACGGCGTCCTGCTGGCCGACGACGGCACCAAGCTCTCCAAGAAGCTCCGCAACTACACCGAGCCCGACGAGATCTTCAACAAACAGGGCTCCGACGCGCTGCGTTGGTATTTCATGTCGACCAGTATCGTGAGGGGTGGCGACACCCGGATCTCCGGCCAGGGAATCGACGATGTGGTGCGCCAGGTTCTTCTTCCGATCTGGCACTCGTATTCGTTCTTCACTCTCTACGCCAACGTCGAGGGGCACAAGGCAACGTTCCGAACCGACAGCGACAAGCTCCTCGACCGCTACATCCTGGCCAAGACGAGCGCGCTGATCTCAGGGGTCGAGCAGCGGATGGATTCCTACGATCTGCCAGGTGCGGCCGGCGAGATCCAGAACTTCATCGATGCCTTGAACAACTGGTACATCCGCCGATCCCGCGACCGATTCTGGGGAACCGGCACCGACGGCCATGCCGACGTCGACGCCATGGACACCCTCTACACGGTGCTCGTCACGCTCTTGCAGGTCTCAGCGCCATTCCTCCCGATGATCTCCGAGGAGATCTGGCAGGGGCTCACATCCGCAGACGCCACCACCGAACCCTCGGTTCACCTGTGCGACTGGCCCTCCACCAGCGACTATCCGACCGACGACGCCCTCGTGGTCGCCATGGACCGCCTTCGCGATGTGGCATCCACCGGATTGCGACTGCGGGAGGACACCGGCCTGCGAGTCCGACTGCCGCTGGCGTCGGTCACCGTCGCCGGCGCCGACGCTCACACTCTCCAGCCGTTCTCGGAGTTGCTGGCCGACGAGCTCAACGTGAAAGCGGTCGAGCTCACCGACGAAATCGGGGACCTCGCCACTTTCGTGCTGCAACCCGACGGCAAGTTGCTCGGTCCACGGCTCGGCAAGGACGTCCAGACCGTGTTCGGCGCGGCAAGAAGCGGCGACTGGACCTCCAACGACGACGGCACGGTCACGGTGGCCGGTCACGTTCTGACCGCCGATGAGTTCTCGTTGGCTCTCGAGTCTCCCGAAGGGGTCACTGCGGCGGCTCTGCGCACCAACGACGCCGTGGTCTCCCTCGACACCGAGGTCACACCGGAGTTGGCAGCCGAGGGTCTCGCACGCGACGTCGTGCGTGAGATCCAGAACGGCCGACGCACCCAGGATCTCGTGGTCACCGACCGCATCGCGGTCTCGATCGTCGAGGCGTCACCCTCGGTGCTGGAAGCAGTCGAGGCCAATCGCGGCTACGTAGCTGAGCAGGTGCTGGCCACATCGATCGAATCGACCGGTACCGGCGCCGACGGGTCCACCGTCCACGAAGCCACGATCGACACCTCAACCTTCCACTTCACCATCCAAGTCACCCCCTAGCCCACCCCTTCATCCGAAAACTGTGGTCGTGGGGGGGGGGGGGTGGGGGGGCC
>JAJCXW010000104.1 GCA_029263235.1 Acidimicrobiales bacterium | reverse complement strand
CAGCATCGCGGCCGACTGGTCGACCGACCACTGGCTGGCATGCCATCTGTTGTACGGGAATGCGAGAGCGCGGTTGCCGGTGCCGAGGTCGCGAATCTCTGAGGGGGCGAGTGGTTGGGGAAAGGCAGCCGCCGGGTTGGCTCGGGCCACCTCGTTGAAGCCATGCCAAAGACCGTCGATGTCTGAGAGGTGCTCCTCCAGCGACCAGCCACGCCGGGCCCGCCGGGCATTGTCGATCATGGCGTACTGCTGAACCGGTGAGACCACGCCGGCCGCGACCTCGGGGCGGGCCATGAGTTCACCCGAAGGCATCAATGTCTCGTCCGGCTCAGCTGAGTCGAGTGTCGCGCCAGCAAGAGCAACTCCGGAGCGTCGGCAGACGTCAGCGCGATGCCTCGCTTCACCGCCGCACACGATCGCGGCCTCGACCCAACCGGCCGCGATCGCCTCGATGGCTCGGTTGATGAGGGTTTGCTGGGGTACTCCCACTGCCGCAGCGACAGTATGGGCTTCGACCCCCAACTCCGTGGCGACTCCGCGGCCGATATCGGCAATACCGGCCAGGCCTCGGGTCGCCCCGATCCAGCCGACTCGTGATTGCAAGGACCGAGACCCGGTGTCGACAACCGCTCGGCGGGCCGCTTCGATGATCATGGCCGAGTCGTCGAGTCCGACGCCCGGTTCATCGAAGTGTTGTGAGACAGCTCCGACTCCGACCAACACCGGCGTGGCCGGATCGATCCCCATCAGATGCTGATGCTCGTGAGATCGTCGCCCATCACGATCTCACCGTCGAAGTGTGCGGCTGCGATGGCCTTCCACTCCGGATACTGCTCGGGCGCCACGCCGGGACCCATATGGGTCATGACCAGTGTCTTCGCCCCGTTTCGGGATGCTGTCTGAGCCGCCTGCTCGACCGAGGAGTGGTAGTCGAGAATGTCCTGCAGCCGCTGGCTGGAAATGAGCTTCACCAAGTCGTCCCTGATGACGGTCTGCACGTAGACATCTGCATCCGAGCACAACTCGTCGAGGCCGTCACACGGGATCGTGTCGCCGGCCAGCGCCACGACACCTTCGGAGTTCTCGACTCGGAATCCGATCGTGGGCTCAGCCGGGGAGTGAACGGTTTGGTGGACCGACACGGAGAAGGAGCCAACCTGGAAGGCGTCGAGCAGGACGACCTCCATCTCAGTCCATTTCCGTATCGGGCTCGACACTCGCCTTGTCGAGCACGCGCTCCATCATTTGGCGGGCGACCATCGGCCCGGCATTCTGATTCTGTCCGGTGACCAGGTCACCGTCGGAGACCACGTGATTGGCGAGGATGTCGCGCCGCCGGGTGGCCGACTCGAATATGGCCCCGGCCCGACGAAGCTCGGTTTCGGGGTGCTGTGGCGTGGATGAGATACCGAGTTCTCGGACCTGCTTGTCGGTCACAGCGGTGACTCGACGTCCCTTCACCAACAACTCTCCATCGACGGAACGCGCCTTGAGAAGTCCCAGCGGTCCATGACACACCCCGCCCAGAACCACACCGCTGGCCGCCGCCACGGTGACCTGATCGGCGACCTCGTCGGAAGTACCCAGGTCGAACGCCGCTCCCCAACCGCCGGCGAAGAACACGATGTCGTAGCCGGTCACGTCGATCTCGCCGATCGCTAGCGAGTTCATGATCTTGTCCTTGGCTTCCTGATCGCCGAGGAACCGGTCGTCGTGGGAGCTACGGATCACCGGCTTGAAACTCAGCGGATCGAAGGGAATCTCGCCTCCGAGGGGAGAGGCGATGTCGACTTCCATTCCGGCATCCAGAAACACGTAGTAGGGGGCGGTGAGCTCGGACCCGAACACTCCCGTGGGCTTGCCCCCCTCGAGGGTCGAGTGGTTGGTGGCGACAACCAGCGCCCGACGGCCCGTCAGATCCAGCACGGAAGCGTCCGGGTCCTCGGGGTGGAGACCGAATCGTTGCACCAACCGGCGCAGTGCCCGGGCGGGAGGAGGAGGCGACACGACCTTCTGTTTCGTTGACTCCGGGCGAGTTTGATAAGGCCAAGGAGCATTTCGGGCCGGAACCATTGCGCTCCGAACCCGCCGGAGTTCCGACTCCAGGTGGTTGCGAACCGATTCGGCCTCCGGGTCGCGGCAACGATTGACAGCTTCGTTGGGATCGGCGGTCAGATCGTAGAGCTCCCACTGATCGGGGATCGGTTCGGTTCGGTACACGACTCCCGACGAAGTACGGGCCGACAGCGTCCGTTCGCCCGGGTCGGTCCAGGTGGCCGGGTCGTCGAACGTTCGAGCCAGCTTCCATGTGTGCCCGTCGGGCTCGATCGAGGCCGGGACCACAGCCACCACCGCCTCGACGTTGGTGGCAGCGTGGGGCAGCACCTTGATTTGCAGAGGAAGAGGGGCCTCGATGCGACCGCGGCTCCGCAGAATCGCGCTGGCGCTGCCGTCTCCCTCGAGCATGTTGTCGCGGGTGATGATGTAGACCGGCTCCGGCGTGACGGCCCCGCCAGGATCGTCCACCACTGCACTCAGGTCGCGGCCCGGAAGCGCATGCACCTCTGTGTGGGTCGCGGACAGGTTCTCGGCCAGGGAATCCACGTCGGCGCCCGCTAGCCCGAGAAGGGTCGGCAACAGATCTATGTGACTGGTCGGGAGGTCATCGACGACAGCCGACTGCGACGCTCTGGAACCGATCCGGGCGATCCGGAACGGAACCCTGGTCGACTCGTCGTAGACCTGATACCACTTCTGGTGAAGCCCACCATGAGACCCGAGCATGTCGCCGTGGTCGGAGCTCAAAACGACTACCGCCTCCTCGCTTCCAGAATCGGTGACGGCTCGGCGGACTCGGTCGATCGGACCATCGACATCGTGGTGAAGGCGGTAGTAGAGCTTGCGATAGTCGTCGAGGTTCTTCTCGTAGGCCCGCCGGATCAGAGGGGCTGGCCCGTAGCCGCTGTAGTAGGCGTCGCGGTAGGCGATCTGAGTGGACGGCTTGGTGCTCAGATCCTCGACATCGGTGGGCGCGGGCGCGATATCTGGAGGCGAAGACAGCGAAGGCGTGAACGGCATGCCCTTGCGGACGAAGAGAGGCCACAGGACGATGTCGTGTGGATTCACGAATGAGCAGATCAGCAGGAACGGCCGCTGGGCGTCGGTGTCGCCGGCTGCTCGGCGTTGGTATCGGTCGCTCAGCCAGGACACCACACGATCGGCGATCAACGGGTCGCGGACGAACCCGGCGTTGGCGAGTCGGGCACCATGGGGCTCGGGCCCCACCCAGCCGCTGAATCCGAACTCATCGAGCGGATCGGCCTCGAGGTAAGCCTCGACCGCCGAAGGGATCACCGTGCCGTCGTTGGTGTTGGTGGCGAGCGGGCGACCATCGACCATGATGTCGGCGTGGCTCACGTGCCACTTGCCGTCGTAGTGGGTGTCGTACCCTGCGGCGCGAAACCAGTCGCCCATGGTGGGCACCTCACCGGGGCGCAGCCACCTCATTCGAGTGTCGGCGGCGGTCTTGCCGAGTCCGTCGGTCTGGCTGACGCCGTGGACATCGGGATACTGACCGGTGAGCAGGCAGGGCCGACTGGGAACGCACGCCAGCGATGCCACATAGTGGCGGCGGAAGTCGACCCCGTTGTCGGTGAACCACTTTCGACCACCGAGCGCGTTGTCGCGCCAGGCACCGATCTCAGAAGACTCGTAGGACGGCGCGGCTCGTTCCTCATCGGTGAGAATGACGATGATGTCCGGGCGAGAGTTGGAGGATTCTGCGGTCATGGTGTCCTTCGGCTCAACGGGACTCGGCGACATCGGAAAGGGCTCCGAGCATTTCGGAGTTGGCGGTGGCCAGACGACGAACAATGGCCTTGGCGGCGAGTCTCGCCGGGGACGATCGGGCGGGTATCACGTTGGCGGTGAGAGACACCATCGTCGCGTCGCCGTCACGGGTCAGATCCCAGGTGTTCTCTACGAGATCAAGCACCGGAGGGAGGCCGTCGATGCGGTAGGAGAGTGTCGACTCGACGTCCCAGACAAGAACGGTCTCAACCAGAGTCATTCGCCCGACCTGGACCCGCCGACGGGCTCCGACCCCTTCGGTTGTCGACGACAGAAAACTGCTGTGATCGACCGAGGGCGCCCACTCACATATTCGGTCGAACGCCGAGAGCACTTCCCACACCGACGCGGGCGAGGCGCCGATTCGGCGGGACTGGGATGTCGTGGTCATGACGATTCCGGGCCGGGCCCGAAGAACGAGGAAGCCAGCGAAGTCTCCTTCATCGGTGTCCGGGAGCCATATAAAACCAGACCGGGAACGGCCCATCGGCATCCTGGATTGCCTTGCGAGCGGCCATCACCGTGCGACCCGCTTCGGTCTCCTCATAGAACCAGACCTCGGCGGCCCGACCCTCCGCCGGCGGCCCGCTGATGAGTTGCAGGGCCGCCTCTTCGTAGTAGGTGCGGATGTCGTGGACCAGCTCGACGGTGTTGCCTCCGGGCAAGTCGATCGATGCCCAATCGGCGCCATCGGCGATCTGTTGGAGAAGAGCGAGCGCTCCCGGCACTCCGTCGGCGTCGACGGCACGACCGACGGAGCTGATTCCACGCAGCTCCACTTCGCGGTCGTAGGCACGGCGAATACCGTTGGCTTCATCGACACACGCCGAAATCGACGGATCGAACCTCGGCGGCATGGCACACGCCATGGCCTCCGAGGACTCCTCGATCACCACGGGATGGTCGATGAGCACCGGACCCGACTCGGCCTCCAGCAGAGCGAAGGCCCGGGCCAGGACGTCGTGCTGGAACTCCGGGTCCGCGGGACGGCCCAGCGGACGGCCCAGCGGGAACTCGCAGTAGAGGGCTCGGGGTGGATGCATCTTCTCGGCCACCTCGCGAACGGAAGCCAACACGATCGTGGCGAGACCAGCGCTTTCGAAGACGTGGGCGAGCGTACTCACGGTACGCGTGCAGAGCGGTCAAACGGGGGCGAAGATGACGACATCAACCCCATCGGCCTTGAGTTCCTCGGCGGCGGCTGGTCCCGAGTCGAGGCGAATGGTCGACACATCGTCCGGCTGGTTTCCAGCGAAGGAGAGGTGGCTGGAGGCAACACTTCCGATCACGCCCCTCTCCTCGAGCTCGAGAAGTCGGTCGATCGGATAGATCACGTTGAGATCGATCGAGAATCCTGACCGATCGAAGTTCGGACTCCAGTGGCCCATCACCAGGTCCCGGGCATCGGTCGGAAAGGCTCGGTAGCTGGTGTCGCCCTGCGCGAATCCATCTTCGCCCGACCGATGAAGAGCGGCCGATGTAACTATGGCCACCCTTGCCTCCGAGAGCGGCGGTGGAACGGTCCACGGGGTGTCTGAGAATTCGGGGGCCGGAAGCATGTTTGCAAAGTCACGCATCGCCTGATCACCGGACATGAGCACCCTCTTTTCTCGACCTCGGGCAAGCTACATCTGGCACGCGTGGTGACACAACTACCGCTCGCTGTGCCCTGACCGTCGATCACCGCCTACCATCTGGGCGACGTGGCCGCTCGAATCGGCCATCGGATCGATTCAGATCAAGCAAGCCGGCCATTCAGGCCGACCGACCAAGAGGTGGATAATGCAGAACAACGTGGGCCTGTTCGTGAAAAAGCGGGCGCTTCTCAACCCTCAGATGGAGGCGTTGGTCGACATCGGAACCGGGAGTCGATTCACCTACACCCAACTCAACGAACGCAGCAATCGAGTCGCCAACGGTCTCGGCGACATCGGTGTGGCGAAGGGCGACCGAGTGGCCACGCTGCTCATGAACGGGCCCGAGTTCGTCGAAACGTTCTTCGGTGCGGCGAAAATCGGGGGCGTTCTCGTCGCTCTCAACTGGCGTTTGGTCGCCGACGAACTGTCGTTCATCCTCACCGACAGCGGAGCCCAGACCCTCTTGTTCGATTCGGCCTTCACCGAGGTCGTGCAGGAACTCCATTCAAGAGGTAGCGACGGAACCCAAGTGACCAACTGGGTGCACGTCGGCGATGTGTCCACCCGACCCGATTTCGCCGTCGGCTACGACGACATCGTCAACCGGGCCTCGGCCGACGAACCGGAGTGCGCAGCATCAGGCGACGACCTCCTATTCATCATGTACACCTCTGGAACCACTGGCCTGCCCAAGGGTGTGATGCACACCCACGACAGCGCCATCTGGTCTGTGCTCACCGCCAACGCCACGGCCGACACCCGCTACGGCGACCGCTACCTCATCAGCTTGCCGATGTTCCACGTCGGTGCGCTCAACCCGCTGCTCAGCATCTTCCACAAGGGCGGCACCGCGGTGATCATGAGCGAGTTCGACCCGGTGAAGATCTGGGAGGTCTTCGGCGACGAGAAGATCAGCGTCACGCTCGCCGTTCCGGCCATGCTCAATTTCATGCTGCTCACCTTCGACAAGGAAGCCCACGACATCTCGAGTCTGCGCTGGGTCATGAGCGGTGCGGCTCCCGTGCCGGTCAGCCTCATCGAGACCTACGCGGCGATGGGCGTGGAGATTCATCAGGTCTACGGACTCACCGAGACCGCTGGTCCCGCCTGTCTCATCTCCCCCGACGATGCGATCAGCCATGCCGGATCCACCGGCAAGGCGTTCTTCCACACCGACGTGAAGATCGTCGACGACGACGGCAACGAGGCCGGCGCCGGCGAGAGCGGCGAAGTACTGATTCGTGGTCCCCACATCATGACCGGCTACTGGAACCGCCCGGAGGCCACCGCCGATGCATTCGTCGACGGCTGGCTGAAGAGCGGCGACATCGCGGTGATGGACGCGGGCGGTTTCGTCTACATCCAGGACCGCGTGAAGGACATGATCATCTCGGGCGGTGAGAACATCTACCCAGCCGAGATCGAGAATGTGATCCACGGACTGGAAGGTGTGGCCGACGTTGCGGTGATCGGTCGCCCTTCGGAAAAGTGGGGCGAGACTCCGCTGGCATTGGTGGTCAAGCAGGATCCCGAACTGACCCCACAGGACATCATCGAGTGGTGCGACGGGAAACTCGCCCGGTTCAAGCAGCCCAAGGACGTCGAATTCATCGACACCATCCCCCGCAATCCCACCGGCAAGGTCCTCAAGCGCATCCTGCGCGACGAGTACGCCACCGAGAAGTAGCCCTCGCGACGCGACTCAATCGCTGCGACTCGACAACCAAGCACCCGCCAGCACGATCACCGTGCCGACGATCGCCGTCCAGGTGATCGTCTCGTCACGGAACACCACGCCCAGTGCAATGGAGACCGCCGGCATCACGTAGGTGATGATCGATGTTCTGACCGGGCCGACTCGTCCGGTGAGCGAGGCGGCCATCACGAACGCCAGACCCGTTCCTCCAGATCCGAGTACGAAGCAGGCCAGCAACGGGCCCCATTCGAAGTGCGAGGACGGAATCCCGGCCAATCCGTACGGCACCGACATGAGGGTGGCGAAGGCGAGGGCCCTCGAGATCACCGGCATCGAGCCGTACCTGTGCTGCAGCGGGCCGGCGATGTTGACCGCCACTCCATAGGAACCCACCGCGACCACCACGAGGAGAACCCCGACAGCGTTGGTGCCGGCGCCGGTCGCTTCCGGGATTCCGATCAGCAGGATCCCGACCATACCGACCGATACTCCGACGAATCGTCGAGGGCCGGTGGTCACCGAGAACAACGCCCAGGAGATCAGGACCGTCATCAACGGCATGGCGCTGTTGAGCATCCCGGCCATCGATGAATCGATCCATTGCTCAGCGATCGGAAACAGGGTGAGGGGAAACGCCATCCATGTGAACCCGAGCAGCGCCAGGCGGGGCAGATCAGAACGATCGACCGGCAGTCGCGATGCCGGCAGCACCACGAGGGTGGCCGTGCCGAAGCCCACTCGTAGGAGTGTCACGACCCCGGGAGCGAACGCATCCAGGCCGATCGCCATGAGCAGGAACGAAGAGCCCCAGATGCCGGCCGTGGAAACCAACAGTGCCCAGTCGGCCGAGGACATCGGGTTCTCGTCGATCACCGCTTCGTTGGTCGTGCCCTCCATCGGGCGGACGATACAGGACCACCTCGAGGTCGGCCCCGAGTTCGCTCTGTGACCCCCGGGAAATCGGTCGGCCCGGCGGGTGTTTCAAGGCAGACTGTGGAATGGGCAGGGGCACACAGTCGGATACCGAGATAAGACCGGTCAGTCGACTTGTCCACGTCGGACTCTTCTCGATCGCGGCCTCGATCGGCATGGTGTTCGCGCTCTTGGCCGAGATCCAGGATGCTCACAATCTCTCGGGCACCGACCTCGGGGTCATCGCCGCGGTCTCATTCTTCGCTGGGGTCGCCTCCCAGACATTTCTCGCACCACTCGCCGACCGAGGGCATGCCCGCCACTTGATGGTCGCCGCGGTGGTAGCCGCCGCAATCGGGGCGCTCGGATTTGCTCTGTCGTCGTCGGCCTGGCAGTTCATCACGGCCCGGACTCTGTCGGGTGCCGCTTTCGGTGCCTACGCCCCCGCAGCCCGCGCTGTGGTGAGTGCGGCCGATCCGACGCGAGCGGGCGCCCGCCTCGGTGGCCTGGCCGGTCTGGAGACCTCCGGATTCATTCTCGGACCCGGCTTGGCCGCGGGTGTGGTCGAGGTGGCCGGAGTCGACGCGCCGTTCCTCATCATCTCGGTGATTCTGGCGCTGCTCGTCGCTCCCGTCTCCCGCATCAACATCCACGAGGCCCAGCCGGGTACCGCCCCGATGAGTCGATGGTCGGGGGTATCGGCGATTCTTCGGCGCCGGAGGGCCCGCTCCGCGATCATTCTCTCGGCTGCTCTGATACTGCCGGCTGGAATGTACGAGGCCATCTTCGCCCGCTTCATGACCGACATCGGAGCCGAGACCTGGTTCATCGGTCTGAGCCTCAGCCTCTACGGAATCCCCTTCGCTCTCACCGCGCCCATCGCCGGAAGAATGGTCGACCGAGTCGGTCCCCTCCGCGTGGTCCCCGTTTCGGTCTTGTTCATCGTGCCTCTCACCGCCATCTACGGACAGTTGACGACCCCCGGTTTGGTCATGATGTTGGCCAGCATCGAAGCCGTGGCCAATGGAGCCGCCCTGCCGGCCACCCAGGCCATGATGGCTGCGTGCACCACCGACG
>JAJCXW010000103.1 GCA_029263235.1 Acidimicrobiales bacterium | reverse complement strand
GATTCCCAGCCCATGCCCTGCAGCACGGTTTCGACGGTCAGATGCGTGGTCCCGGAACGCGACGGCGCGCTCATGCCGACGTGACCGTGGTAAACCGACTTTTTCAGGTCGGCCCATTCCTTCGGGTTGGGCAGCTTCTTGGCCTTCATGTAGCGGGTGTTCCACATGATGCCGTAGCCCGACGCGGCGAAGCCCTTGTAGTAGCCGTCCGGATCGTTGATCGGAAAGGCGCCGACCTTTTCCGGGATGCCCTGCTGCTTGACCACGTACTTGGCCAGCAGGCCGTCGCCCTTGAGCACTTCGAAGGCGTCGGGGGCCGACGCCCAGAACATGTCAGACGTGTTGTTGGAGGCGGTTTCCTGCAGATACTTGATGCCGGCGGTGGTCTTCTTTTTCAGCATCTCGACCTTGATCGACGGATGCACTTTATTGAAGGCATTCTTGACGGTCTCTGTGGTGTCCGGCGGATAGGAGGTGACGATTACCAGCTTGCCGCCGGCGGCGATCGCCGGATTGGCGATTAAGAAGCTGAAAACACAAGCAAACATCGCCGCGAGGACGGCGGGAAAGAATCTGGTCATGGCGTCTTCTCCTTGATTTCAAGACGTTCTTTGAAATGCGAATCACCCGAGCGAGTCGTTCACCCACCGGGCGCGAGCAATATGATAGCGCTCGTGACTTTGCCTGAAAATACAAGATTTGAGTTTGTCAGGGCCGACTCCAATACGGGCAATGATTCGTCCCGGCTACTCCGCCGCCTCGCGATAATCATCGACGCTCGGGCAGGTGCAAACCAGGTTGCGGTCGCCGAAGACGTTATCGACGCGGCCGACCGGCGGCCAGTATTTGACCGTCCGCAGGCTTTCCACCGGATAAGCCGCCAACTCGCGACTGTAGCCGTGCGGCCAGTCGTCGGCGGTGACCAAATCGGCGGTGTGCGGCGCGTTGCAAAGCGGGTTGTCGTCGGTCGGCCATTCGCCGCCGGCCAGCCGTTTGGCTTCTCCGACGATGGCGATCATCGCCTCGCAGAAGCGGTCCAACTCGAACTTCGATTCCGATTCCGTCGGCTCGACCATCAGCGTCCCGGCGACAGGAAACGACATCGTCGGCGCGTGAAAGCCGTAGTCGACCAGCCGCTTGGCGATGTCATCGACGGTGACGCCGTAGTCGTCCTTCAGCGGCCGGGTGTCGAGAATGCACTCGTGCGCGACCAGCCCGCCGGGGCCGGTGTAGAGCGTTTCAATGTGCCCGGTCAGGCGGCGCGAGATATAGTTGGCGTTGAGAATCGCCACCTGCGTCGCCCGGGTCAGCCCGGCCCCGCCCATCATTTTTATGTAGGCCCAGGAGATCGGCAGCACGCCGGCCGAGCCCCAGGGCGCCCCGGAAATCGCGCCGATGCCGGTGTCCGGTCCGGCCTCGGCGACCACCGGATGCTTCGGCAGGAACGGCGTCAGGTGCGCGCCGACGCCAATCGGGCCGACGCCGGGACCGCCGCCGCCGTGCGGAATGGCGAAGGTTTTGTGCAGATTCAGGTGCGACACGTCGCAGCCGAACTGGCCCGGTTTGCAGACCCCGACCATGGCCTGCAAGTTGGCCCCGTCCATGTAGACTTGGCCGCCGGCCGCGTGGATGACGTCGCAGATTTCACGGATCGTCAGTTCGAACTCGCCGTGGGTCGAGGGGTAGGTGACCATCAAGGCGGCTAGGTTGTCGGCGTGTTTGGCGGCCTTGGCCTTGAGGTCGGCCATGTCGATGTGGCCGGCGTCGGTGCAGTCGACGACGACGACCCGGAGCCCGGCCATCGTCGCGCTGGCCGGGTTGGTGCCGTGCGCGCTCGACGGAATCAGGCAGATGTCGCGGTGTTCCTGGCCCAGGGACTCCTGGTATTTGCGAATGCACAGCAGGCCGGCCAGTTCGCCTTGCGAGCCGGCGTTCGGTTGCAGCGAAACCGAGTCGTAGCCGGTGATCTCGACCAGCATCTCCTCCAACTCGCGGATCATCGCCCGCGAGCCCTCGGTTTGGTCGAGCGGCGCGAACGGGTGCAGGCCGCTGAAGGCGCGCCATGAGACCGGGATCATCTCGGTCGCCGCGTTGAGCTTCATGGTGCATGAACCGAGCGGAATCATCGCCCGGTCGAGGGCCAGATCGCGGTCGGCGAGAAACCGCAGGTAGCGCATCATCGCGGTTTCCGAATGATGGCTGTTGAAGACCGGGTGGCTCAGGAACGGCGATTGCCGGGTCATCGCGCCGGGGATCGCGTCGGCGGTTTCGGCGTCGAGCGCCGCGACCGACAGGCCGTGGCCATCGTCGCCGGTAATCACCCGCCACAGGGTTTCGATATCGTCCGGCCCGGTGGTCTCGTCGAGGGAAACGCCGATCCGCGCTGCGTCGATCGGCCGGAGATTTAACTCGGCCTCGGCGGCGCGGGCGTGAACGGCGGCGGCGTCGCCGACATCGACGGCGATGGTATCGAAAAAATGCTCGGTTTCGACGGTGACGCCGGCCGACCGCAGCCCGGCGGCGAGGATCGCCGTCAGACGGTGGACCCGACGGGCGATCCGGGCGATGCCTTCGGGCCCGTGGTAGACGGCGTACATGCCGGCGATCACGGCGAGCAGGACTTGCGCCGTGCAGATGTTCGAGGTCGCCTTTTCGCGGCGGATGTGCTGCTCGCGGGTTTGTAGGGCGAGGCGCAGCGCCGGGTGGCCTTGGGCGTCGATCGACATGCCGATGATCCGTCCGGGCACGTTGCGTTTGTAGGATTCGCGGGTCGCCATGTAGCCGGCGTGCGGGCCGCCGAAGCCCATCGGCACGCCGAAACGCTGGGCCGAGCCGACGACGACGTCGGCGTCCCATTCGCCGGGCGGCGTCAGTAGCGCCAGGCTCAAGGGATCGGCGGCGACGGTGACCAAGGCCCCGGCCTGGTGCGCGTCGGCGACGAGTTTGCGGTAATCGGCGACGCCGCCGGTGCTGGCCGGATATTGCAGGACGACGCCGAAGACCTGGGCCGGGTCGAGATCGGCGAACGGATCGCCGACGACGACCGCGTAACCCAGCGGTTCGGCCCGGGTTTCGATCACCGCGATGGTTTGCGGATGGCAGTCGGCGGCGACGAACAGCGCCATGCTCTTCGATTTGCCGACCCGCTTCATCAGCGTCATCGCCTCGGCTGCGGCGGTGCTCTCGTCGAGCATCGAGGCGTTCGCCAACTCCATGCCGGTAAGATCGACGATCATTTGTTGAAAGTTTAGCAGCGCCTCCATGCGGCCCTGCGAAATCTCGGCCTGATAGGGCGTGTAGGCGGTGTACCAGCCGGGGTTCTCGAACAGGTTGCGGAGGATCACCGACGGCGTCAGGCAGTCGTGATAGCCCATGCCGAT
>JAJCXW010000102.1 GCA_029263235.1 Acidimicrobiales bacterium | reverse complement strand
GCCATCAACCGCAAGCTGAGTCCGTCGTATTCATTCGAGACCGGCGACGATGCCCCCAACCCGGGTCCCACCAAGGCAATGATGAGGGTCATGGGTCTGCCTGGAGGCCCCTGCCGCTTGCCGATGGGCCCCGAGCCCGATGGACTGGCCGGCGACGCCCAGGCCGTACTCGCTGCGCTCGGGCGGGGCTGAGATGGCTTCTCCTGTCAGCGTCACGTTTCTCGGCGGCCTCGGTCAGATCGGCAGGAACTGTGCCGCACTCGAAACCGAGGGACGCATCGTGGTCCTCGATTGCGGGCAGATGTTCGCCGGCGACGACCTGCCCGGTGTCGATGCGGTTTTGCCCAACCTCGATTGGTTGATCGAGAACGGCGACCGGGTCGAGGCTTGTATCGCCACCCACGCCCATGAAGACCACATCGGGGCGCTTCCCTATCTGATGCGAAACCTGTCGTTTCCCATCTATGGATCTGCGTTTACTCTCGGGCTCGTTCACCACAAACTCAAAGAGGCCGGGTTGCTCGACCGGGCTGAATTGAAGCAGGTCAACGACGGTGACCGATTCGACATCGGGCCGTTCGACTGCGAGTTCATTCCTGTCACCCACTCGATTCCGTCGGGCAACATCACGGCTTTCCATACCGACCAGGGAGTGATCCTTCATTCGAGCGATTTCAAGCTCGATCTCAATCCGGTCGACGGTCGCAGAACCGATCTGGCCCGAATCGGGTCGTTGGGGCATTCACCCGGGATCAGGCTGCTGCTGGCCGACTCCACCAACGCCGACCGTCCCGGCACGAGTAGTTCCGAGAGTTCGGTTGGAGCCGTGCTCACCTCGCTGTTTCGCGAGAACGAGGGTCGGCGCATGATCATCGGCTCGTTCGCGAGCCACATCCACCGGCTGCAACAGATCGCCGATGCCGCGGTGGCGACCGATCGGATCGTGGTGACCCTCGGACTGTCGATGCGGCGAAACGTGAAGCTCGCCCGCGAGTTGGGAGTGCTGCGAATCCCCGACCATGCGATCCGCGATATCGAGGATATCGACGACATTGATCCGGCTCGGATCTGCGTGGTGTGCACGGGATCCCAGGGAGAGCCTCGTGCCGCCCTGACCCAGATGGCTCTCGGGACGAGTCGTTGGCTCAAGCTCGACACCAACGACACTGTCGTGTTCAGCTCGCATCCGATTCCGGGCAACGAGGCGGCCGTGGCGTCGGTTCGCAATGGCCTGGCCCGGATGGGGGCCCGGGTGATCCACAGCTCTCAAGTCGACGTCCACACCAGCGGCCATGGCAAACAGCAGGAGCTGCGTACCCTTCATTCGGTGGCGGTCCCTGAGTGGTTCGTGCCCGTACACGGCGAGTACGCCCATCTCGTCGCTCACAAGGAGCTGGCCCATGGCATGGGCATGTCCGACGAAAACGTGTTGTTGTGCGAGGACGGCGACCGCATCGAACTCGGCGACGACGGTCTGGTTCGTCTCGACGCGGTTGGCGGCGCCCACATCTATGTCGACGGAACGGTCGGAGATCTCGGCACCACGGTGCTCGGTGATCGCCGCACCCTCGGCGACGATGGATTCGTAGCGGTGGTGGTGCATGTCGATCTCGATCGCGGTGAGATTCTCGCCGGCCCCGATGTCGTGTCCAGAGGGTGGGTCGAGAATCCGGCTCTGCAGTCTCACGAGACGGCGGTGGCGGATGCCGTCGAACGCGAGCTCAACTCGGCTCTCGACGACTCCGACATCACCATCAAGGAGCTGGCCCAAAGAGCTCGTCGGGCTGCGGGACGAACGGTCAACGATCGAACCCGACGCAGGCCGATGATCGTGCCGGTTGTGCGCGAAGGCTGATCGAGCCGGGTGCCCGAGGGTGCCCGCGCCGCGCTGGTAGCGTCTGGCCCACAGTGGCCACCAAGCAGAGTTCCAAGAAACGTTCGCGGTCCGCGGCCAAACGGCCGGCCCGCGCCTCGTCGCGCTCGAGGAGCAAGAGCAAGGCCAGAAGCAGGGCCAAGAGCAAGAGATCAGAGGCCTCCCGGAAGGCCGTCGGATCGGTGATGTCGGGGCATTCGGCCGATCTCTGGGGCATCGGTGTCATCGTTCTCGGCTTGCTGGTGGCCGCCAGCGTCTGGGTCGGTCTGGTCGGTGTGGTAGGCGACGGAATCGACGACGTGCTGGCGGTCGGACTCGGCCTCGTTCGGATGGTGCTTCCGGTCGGTCTGCTGGCCGCCGGACTGGTGATGATTCGTGGTCGCGACGACGCCGAAGACTCCGCCGAACGGATTGCTCGAGCCGCGATCGGTGGGTTGTTGCTCACTGTGAGCATCGCAGGCCTCCTGCACGTGGCCAGGGGCCGCCCTGGCATCGACGACCCCACGGGTGATCTCGGAGCCGCTGGCGGCGTCGTCGGTATGGGAATCGGTGGACCGCTCCATGCCATGGCTGCCGCCACCGGGTCGGTTGTGATTCTTCTCGCACTGGCATTGGTGGGTGGCATCGTGCTCACCGGCTCATCGGCCCAGACTGTCGGAGCGGCGGTGCTGTCGGTGCTGCGACCGACCGGTTCGGCCCTGGCCGGCAAGGTCAAGGGACTGTTCGGCGACCCCACTGAGTCGCCCGATCGTTCCACGATCGATCTCACCCAAGGTGCCGGTTTCCCGGTCGAGGTACCCGACCTCCACGACGAGGCCGACCCCGAACCATCCCAGGCCGAGGAGCCAGCTCCCGCCGAGGTGTCTGCGACGTCCCCTGCCGCGAGAGTCGAGCCGGCATCCGACACCGAGCAACAGGCCCTTCGGCTGCCCTCCGGTCCGAAGGAATCGAAGTGGAAGCTGCCACCGATGTCGATTCTGGGTCGGTCCAGCAAACAGTCCTTCGACAAGATCGAAGTGGCGGAGCGGGGTCGTCTGCTCCAAGCCACGCTGGCCCAGTTCGGTGTGGAGACCACGCTCCTCACGCCGGTCATCGGGCCGACCGTCACGCGGTTCGTGCTCGAGTTGGGTGAGGGCGTCAAGGTCTCGAAGCTCGAGAACCTTCGCAAGGACATCGCCTATTCGATGGCCTCTCCCGACGTGCGGATCCTGGCCCCCATCCCCGGCCGCCGGGCCATTGGTGTGGAGGTCCCCAACACCGACCGTCAGATCGTGGCTGTCGGCGACATCTTGGCCTCACGCGAAGCCCGCACCGCCAAGCATCCTCTCGAGGTCGCCATCGGACGCGACATCAACGGCCGCAACGCCATGATCAACTTGGCGACGATGCCCCACGTGCTGATCGCCGGCGCCACTGGAGCCGGCAAGTCGTCGTGTCTCAACTCGATTCTCACCTCGATCCTCATGCGGTCGACCCCCGACGAGGTCCGGATGATCCTCGTCGACCCGAAGAGAGTCGAGATGGGGCAGTACGAACGAGCCCCTCATCTCCTCACCGCGCCGGTCACCGATCCACGGAAAGCCGCGAATGCGTTGGCGTGGGCGGTGCGTGAGATGGAACGCCGCTACAACCTGCTGGCCGAGGTCGGGTTCCGCGACATAACCGGCTACAACAACGCCTTCGACAACGACAAGCTTCAGGCCGGTCTCGGCATGGTCGACGAGTCGGGTGAGCCGCTGGTCTACAAGCGCCTTCCGTTCATTCTGGTTGTGGTCGATGAGTTGGCCGACCTGATGATGGTGGCGGCCCGCGACGTGGAGGACTCGATCGCTCGGATCGCCCAGATGGCTCGAGCGGTGGGCATCCATCTGGTGATCGCCACGCAGCGCCCGTCGGTCAACGTGATCACCGGCGTCATCAAGGCCAACGTGCCGGCTCGGCTGGCATTCGCCGTGTCGAGCCTCACCGACTCGAGGGTCATACTCGATCAACCCGGGGCCGAGCGGCTTGTAGGCAAGGGAGATCTGCTGCTTCTGGGGCCGGCGTCGTCGTCACCGCATCGAATCCAGGGGTGTTGGGTCGAGGAGGAAGAAGTCCGCGCCATCGTCAAGCACTGGCGCGATCAGGCCCCCGAATACACCGACGACAACGCGGTGGCCAGCGAGTCGGATCCGGGCGGCGGCGAACAGACAGCGGCGGTTTCTGATGCTGCGCCGGTGTCGCTGGCGCCGTCGATCACCGATGCCCCGCCTGCCTCAGACGACGATGGCGACGAATACCTGCAACAGGCCATGGACCTGGTGGTGCAGACCCAACTCGGCTCGACCTCGATGCTGCAACGGAAGTTGCGGGTCGGGTTCGCCAGGGCCGGTCGAATCATGGATTTGTTGGAAGAGCAGGGCATCGTCGGACCGTCCACCGGTTCCAAGGCGCGAGAGGTGCTCATATCCCCCGAGGAACTGGCGGCTCGGCGGGGACAGAGCTGACCGGCCGACGGTCAGTGCCGATCCGATGATCTCCGGACTGCTGGCCACCATCGGGGGGCTTGCCGCGCTCGCCGTGGCGGCCGACCATTTTGTGAAGGGCAGTGCCCGTCTGGCCGTGGTCATGCGGGTGTCGCCGGTGATCGTCGGGGCGGTGATCGTCGGGTTCGGAACCAGCGCACCGGAATTGGTGGTGTCGACGGTTGCGGCCGGCGACGGTGATCTCGACATCGGGGTCGGAAACATCATCGGATCCAACGTCGCCAACGTCTCGCTGGTGCTGGCCGCAGCGACTTTGGTCATGGCAGTACCTGTGTCTCGACGAACGTTGAGACGTGAGGCTCCGCTTTCGGTCGGCTCGGTGCTTCTGTTCGCTCTTCTCATCCAGAACGGGATCACCCGCGGTGAGGGAGCGCTGCTGCTGGCCGTTCTGGTGTTGGCCCTCGGCTGGATTCTCTACAGCACCAAGAAGGAACTTCCTCGCCACGGAGACACGGTGGTCGAGTTGGTCGGGGGTGATCGAATCCGGATCGGTCTGGAGATCACACGCACGATCGTCGGGCTGGCGATCGTGGTCGGGTCGGCCAGCCTCCTCGTGCACGGTGCCCAGTCGATAGCCGATGAACTCGAGCTGTCCGGTGGGTTCGTCGGGTTCACCATCATTGCACTTGGAACGTCGGCTCCAGAGATGGTCACGGTCGTCACGGCGGCACGGTTGGGCGAAACCGACCTCTTGATAGGCAACCTTCTCGGCTCCAATCTGTTCAACAGCTTGGCGGTTGGCGGAGCGGTGGGAGTGGTGGGTCCAGGCCAACTGGTCGACTCGACCCTTGCCGGGGAGGGCGCCCTGCTCATGATCCTGGTGGTGGTCGGGAGTTGGTTGATGATGATCTTCGGCAAGGGGATCAGTCGAAGAGAGGCCGCGCTGCTGGCGGCGATCTGGGTGTTCACCGCCGTGTTGCTCTCCGGTGGCGACAGTGCCGTTGCCTTGGTCGGCGGCTGAGGGCTTTCGATGACCAGGCCGGTCAGAGGAATTCCGGCATGGATGCGCTGGTTGATGGTGCCGTGGTCGGAGATCACGCTCGCCGTGGCACTGGTGGCAGCGGCCGCTTCGCCGGCGCTTCTGTCGACGGCCTCCGATGTGTGGGACGCCTCGGCCTCCGATCGGGTGACAGATGGTGTGACCGCCCAGACGACCCCCGACCAGGCCGGCGTCGAAGTGAGGATGGAGGTGGTCTTCTCGGGTTCCGACGACTTCCTCGCCGCGCGGGAGGTGGTCCGGTCGAGGCTGTCGCGGATCAACGCTCTTGCCGAACCGACTTCCACATTCTTCACGCTTCCCGGGCCGGTGTCGGTCGAGGGTGATCGGTCGACCACCGAGACTGCTCGTCTCCTGGCCCGACCGGGGACTACGGAGGCGGTGACGATTCTCGAGCACGACAGCAGCGTCGGCGATGGTGTGCTGATCTCATCGTGGTTTGCTGATCAAACGGGATCAGAGATCGGATCGACGATCAACTTCGAGTCCCAGGCGCTGCATGACTCCTCGGAAGACACCGACCACGCGCCGGGCACCGGTATATCGGCAAGTTTCCTCGTATCCGGGATCTACGAGCCGTTGTGGTCACCACAACAGCTCGATCTGCCCGACTACTGGGACGATCTCGACCCGGCCCTTGTTCCGCGATACCTCGGACCGTTCCAGTCACCGAGTTTCACATTGGTGATCATGGATCAGCCCACTCTGGCCGCCAGTGGGATTCCCGGTTGGGCGTTGTGGAAGGCGCCGGTCGAGGTCATGCCGGCCACCTACGACGCGGTGCGGAATCTGGGCTCCGAGTACCGGAGTCTCGAGGCGTCGTTCGTGAGTGATGCGACGATGTCGGCGGCGGTGGCCGACCTGGCGGGGACGGCCCCACGGGGAGTGCAGGTCGACACCGGCTTGTTCGACGCGATGAATGTCATCGAGGATGCGATAGCGCAGCTCGACGAGCCGCTGGCCCTGGTCCGGGCGGTGGGGGTGATAGTCGGTTTGCTGGTCATGGGGGCCGTGGGCGTCTTCTTGGTCGACCGTCGTCGGACGGAGTATCGACTGCTGAGTGGCGAAGGCGAACGCTGGTGGCGAATCTCTCGACGGGTTGCGGCTCAGCTGACGGCCCCGGTTGCTGTCGGCACGGCCGTGGGAGCCGCGTTGGGGGTGCTGATCGCCCGATTGTCCGGACCGGCGGATGCTCTCGAGTGGGGCTCGGTCAGGGTGGTTTCGCTGGTGGTGTTTGCTTTGGTAGCGCTGACGGTCGCTTCGGTGGTGGTCGGGTTTGCGGCTGAGCGCACTCTGGAGCCGGAGAAGCACACAAGTGGGGGTTCGTTGGTTCCGATCGTCACGACGGGTGCCCTTGCCGCAACCGCCTTTCTGTGGAGCCAGGTGTCGCAGTCGGTGTCCACCAGCGTCGAGGGAGTCGACCCATCGGTAATCGCCCTGCCCGTCGTGGGCTTGGTGGCCGTGGTCTTGTCGACGGTGTTGGTGCTGCGCCGGCTGGTCTCGCTGCTGTTGCGCTGGCGATCGAGATATCCAGTGGGTGTCCTCTTCGCGTTGCGTCGAACGGTGGCTGGCGACAGGGCCATGCACCTCGTCGGTGTTGCCCTCGGGTTCGGTGTCGGAATGCTCGTGTTTGCGTTGCTGCTCGTGAATACGTTGGATCGCACGATCGATGTGAAGCTGGCCACGGAGATCGGTGGCGAAACCCGTCTTGATCTGTTCGGTCCGGTGGGAGGCCAGTTCGATCTGCCCGACGGCTCGACCCTCCTCATGGTGCAGGACACACGTCTCACTCCCGGCGAACTGCGGGTACGTGTGGTGGCAGTGGATGCCGGGTCGTTCGAGGATGGGGTCGAGTGGCCCGAGGAGTTCGGCCTTTCGGCGCGAGAGGTCGTGCGATTGCTTCAGAGCGATACCGGGCAGGGGGTTGCGGTTGTGGCGATCGATGGCGACGCGGTTCCGTCGGCCGGGGCATTCGGCACGACGAATCCGTTCCCGTTCGAGGTGGTTGGCCGGGTCGGGTCGTTGCCTCTCGCGTCCGAGGTCGGTTCCACGATCATCGTCGACAGGAGCCGCCTCGACGATTTCGAGTTGGAGCGTGTCGCCGAGGTGCTCGGTACTCCGGTCGACAATCCGGAGGTGCTGGATCGCTACCTGCGACCCACCGATCGTTTCCGCCGCCACTTGATCACCGATCAACCGAGAGAGATCCTCGAGCCTGTCGTGGAAGCGGCCGGGATGGGAATCCGCAGCGAGTCGACGCGCGACATCCGTGCCGCGGACGCCGACACCGTGGCGGCGCGCGCAGTGTTTCGGTTCCTTGCCTTGCTTGGCTATGTGGCCTCTGCGGTCGCTGTCTCGGCCTTGATGTTGCACCTGTCGGCACGGCGGCGTTCATCGGCACTGGCATCGGTGATGATGCGTCGGATGGGGCTCAGCCGTCGGAGAGCGGCCCGAATCACACTTGTCGAGACGGCAACTCTCACAGTTTCGGTGGCCTTCTCGGTGGTCTTGGCGGCCTTTGTGTTGACCCGGCATGTCGCGGGGCGCTTCGATCCTGCGCCGCGACTCCCCCCAGAGGTTGAGGTTGGCTTCCCCTTCGTGTGGGGTCTCGTCGTAGTTGTCGGCGCGACGCTCGTCACCAGCACGCTCGCCTATCTGGTGGAATCATCGGCTTTGCGACGAAACGATGCTCGGGCGGTGCGCGATGGGGCATGAACCGGTGGTGCGCTGCGAACGCCTCGTCAAGGTCTATGAGTCGTCTTCGGGGCGGGTGCAGGCCGTGCGCGGAATAGACCTCGAGTTCGAGCGCGGGACGACATCAGCTCTCGTGGGTCCTTCGGGCTGCGGGAAGTCATCGCTGCTGCGGATCCTGGCCGGGCTGGATCACCCGACTGCGGGGTCCGTGATCCTCTCCGGGCACGACCTGTTCGCGGCTGGCATGGGCCGTCGCACCAAGCTGCGGGCCAGCCTTGTCACGTTCGTTCACCCCAGGCCGTCAGACAATCTGAT
>JAJCXW010000101.1 GCA_029263235.1 Acidimicrobiales bacterium | reverse complement strand
GAACTGGATCCTCGGCCGGCCGCGTAACCAACGCTGACTACCAACCGATGCACGGAACGTGGGGCTAGCTGGAGTCGAACCAGCGACCTCACCCTTATCAGGGGTGCGCTCTAACCAACTGAGCTATAGCCCCGTGAGGCGATCACGCTACAGGTCGGTCGGGGTGCTCGCCACCTCCGAATCGCCATCTGAAACGAAGTCGTCCGGCATCGGTAGCGGTTCGACAGGGTCAAGATTCGGTGGCAGCTGCTCGGCCTCAGGAGCGGCAATCGGCTGATCGGCGCTCGGAGACACCTGCCGGCGGAGAACTCCCGGCCGCGGGCGGATCCGCTTGGGACGTGGTCGAGCCGTTTCTTCCTCGACCACGGTCACCCGGATGCCGCCGGTGACGTCGCTGATCAGGTTGAACAGCACGGCCAGAAGCACCGTGAATCCGGCGCCGGCAACCACCAGGACCAGACCTCCGATGGAGCTGGCCCGGAAGATCTGATCGGCGTCGAAAGCGAAAGACTCGAGGGCAAACAGCTTCTCGATGAAGTTCTCGATGTTGTCGATGGTGCCCGAGCCGACAGCAAGGCTCCAAAGGATCACGCCAGCGATCAGCATGATTCCCCAGAGGCAGAAATAGAAGATCAACGACATCTTCAGCACCGACCACGGCTCGATGTGTCGGACCAGGCGACGCACCCGGCGGGCCCGGAGCTTCCCTGCGACACGACGATCGATGAACGTCGGGCGCTGGGCCGACGCGACCTTCACGACCGGCACAGAAGGAACGGGGGGTGTCACCTCGGTGACGGGCACAGGCTGGGAGGCCTCGGCCTCGCGTGGAGGCTCCCCGGCGGGCGCCGTCCAGTCGTCGCCGCCGTTATCTCCGAACAGTTCGTTGTCTGACTCAGGCAAGTTGGTCATCACTCGTGTCGGGCCGACCACACGCGGGTCAGGCACCAAGCGAGTGTACGCGATGACCGCCGGTGGGCCTCCTCACCGCCGAATCAGGAAATGAACACCTCGGCTACAGCGCTCGCTCGAGCTGTGGCACCACCCACCCGAACCTCGACCCAGGCGGTGCGGCCGTCGCTGCGGAACTCCAACAACTCACCACCGTTGGCGGCTGCCATGTCTCGGGCGGCCTCCCGTCCGTCGACCACGCCGGCGAGAGCGGCGGCGTCGGCCGCGGTGCGGGCTCGGGCCGAGTCGTCGAGGGCCGATCCCACACGTGCCACGGCCAGGATGGCCACGATCGCCAACATGACCACGAGCGCCATGAACGGCACCACCTGGCCGGTCTCACGATCGGTCGCTTCGATTGTGCTTTCGACAGCACCCATGATTCCTCCACTCCTTCAATGCCGGGGTGGGGGAAGCTGATGATCCGACAGTGCGGATCGAAGGGATCAGTCGGATTCCGGAGAATCGCCGGACTGATCGATGGGATCGGCGTCGGGGTCAGCGAGATCGTCGTCGACCTCGATCTCGTCTTCGACTCTCACCAACGCTATCGATGCCACGACATCGTCGGCATCGGGGCTGATCACCTTCACTCCGCTGGCCGAACGGCCCTGAACTGAAATGTCGGCAGCCCTGGTGCGGATCAACACGCCGTTTCGGGTCACGGCCAGAATCTCGTCGTCTTCCTCGACCACCAGCGTGCCGACGACCTCACCGCGCTCAGCGGTGACCTTGATTCCCCTGACACCCATGCCGGCCCGGCCCTTGCGGGGATACTCGTCAACTGGCGTGCGTTTCCCGTATCCGGCTTCGGTGATGTGGACCAGAGTCGTGCCGTCGCGGGCGATGTCGCAGCCCACCACACGGTCGCCCTCCTTCTTGAACTTGATGCCCTTGACACCGGCGGCGTTGCGGCCCATCTCGCGGACCTGATCCTCGCTGAAACGAATGGTCTGGCCCAGACCTGACGACAACAAGATGTCGTAGATGCCGTTGGTGGGGATGACCTCGACGAGTTCGTCGTCGTCGTTGAGCTTCACCGCGATAAGTCCAGCCCGCAGCGAGGAATCGTAGGCGTTGAAGCGGGTCTTCTTCACCCGACCCTTGGCCGTGGCGAAGAAGAGATATCGATTGGTTTCGTAGTCGCGCGTGTCGATGATCGCGCGAATCGTCTCGCCGTCCTGAAGCGGCAACAAGTTGACGATCGCGGCACCGCGGGAGGTGCGCGAAGACACCGGGATCGCGTGGGCCTTGAGCCGATACACCTTGCCTCGCGTGGAGAAAAACAGCAGATACGAATGCGCTGTGGTCTGGATCATGTGGGTGACGGTGTCTTCGTCTTTCAACTTGGCACCGGCCACTCCCCTGCCGCCGCGTCCCTGAATGCGGAACTCGTCGGCCGGAACCGTCTTGACGTATCCCGACGCCGACATTGTGAACACCAGATCGTCGTCGTCGATGAGATCTTCGATGTCGAACTCACCGGGATCGATCTCGAGGCTCGAATGCCTCGGCTCGGCGAACTTCTCTTCGACCGCATCGATCTCGTCGATGATGACGCCACGCAGCTTCTGATCGTCGCCGAGAATCGACTCGAGATCGGCGATCTTCTCGTTGAGTTCGGCGGCTTCGCTCTCGAGATTCTCTCGACCGAGCCGGGTGAGACGCACCAACTGCATCTCGAGAATGTGATTGGCCTGCACCTCGGAGAACTCGAACGGTTGGGCCATCAAGGACCCGCGGGCCTCTGAGCGGTCGCTGCTGGCCCGTATGGCGGCGATGATCTCGTCGATGAGGTCGAGTGCCTTGATGAGGCCCTCGACGATGTGAAGACGTCGCTGAGCCTCGTCGAGGCGGTATTGCGACCGGCGGGTTACGACTTCGATCTGATGATCGACGTAGGCCACGAGGGCCTTGCGCAGCGTGAGGGTGCGAGGCACCCCGTCGACCAGCGCCACCATGTTGACGGCGAAGCTCGACTGCAGCGGTGTGTGCTTCCAGAGATTGTTGAGCACTACCTCTGGATTGGCGTCGCGCTTGAGTTTGATGACGAACCTGGTGTCGTCGCCGGAGGACTCGTCGTTGACATCGGCGATTCCATCCAACACGCCAGACTTCACGAGCTCGACGATCTTGCGGGCCACCGCACCGGCCGACACCTGATACGGAAGCGCCGTGACCACCAGGCAGGTGCGATTCTTGATCTCGGTGGATTCGATGTTGGCCCGCATCTTCACCGAACCGCGTCCGGTGCGGTAGGCCGATTCGATGCCGATCCGGCCGAGGATCTGACCGCCGGTGGGGAAATCGGGGCCGTGCACGAACTCCATGAGGTCGTCGGTGGTGGCGTCGGGGGTCAGGAGCAGATGCTTGACCGCGGCGATCACTTCACTCAGGTTGTGGGGAGGAATGTTGGTGGCCATACCCACCGCGATTCCCTGAGATCCGTTGACCAGAAGATTCGGGAACCTGGCCGGCAGCACTGCCGGCTCGCTGAAGTCGCCCGAATAGTTGTCGATGAAGTCGACCGTGTCCTCGTCGATATCGGCAAGCATCCGCATCGCCAGATGATCCAGCCTCGACTCGGTGTAGCGAGCGGCAGCGGCCCGGTCCTCGGGAGATCCGTAGTTCCCGTGGAAATCGATGAGCGGATGACGCAGAGAGAAGGGCTGCGCCATACGGACCAATGCGTCGTAGATGGCTGAGTCGCCGTGGGGATGGAATCGGGCCATCACATCGCCGACCACACGGGCGCACTTCACGTAGTTTCGGTCGGGTCTGAATCCTTGGTCGTACATCGACCACAAGATGCGGCGGTGGACGGGCTTGAGGCCGTCGCGCGCGTCGGGAAGAGCTCGACTGACGATGACCGACATCGCGTAGTCGAGGAACGAACGTTCCATCTCTTCCTGGATCTCGATCTGGCTGTGAAGCTCGCCGTCGTCGAATCCGGGATCGAT
>JAJCXW010000100.1 GCA_029263235.1 Acidimicrobiales bacterium | reverse complement strand
CACCACGATCTCGGTGTCGGACCAGCTCACAACCTCCATCTGCTTGCCTGAGATCGATACTGTGCCGTGATCCTTTACTGGGCCGAAGAAGGTCCCGCTGATCACCAGAGTGCCGCCTGCCGCGACCGAGCCAGGTGTCGACCCGGCGGAGATCACTGGACTGTTGGCCGGAACGATGGGGGCGTCCCCGAGCATTGCTCCGCCGAGCCCGAGGGCTGCCGTCGGCATCAGCGACCAGTCGGCCTCGAACTTGTATTGACCCTGACCGAACTCATAGGCCAACGCCATGGGTAGATAGTCCGGGTTGTGGCCCGCCAGAGACGGGTCGTTGCCCAGGAAGATGTGAACACCCGGGGCGAAGCGCCTCTCGATTTCCGGCTTCTGTATGGGTGCCTCACCTACCGGACACGAGCCGGGAGGCGAACCGTCGTAGCAGAGCGGATTCCCCATGAGGCCCGAGCCGAGGAAGTAGCCGAGGTGGTCGTAGACGCCGACTGGAGTACCTGGAATCCCGGCCTTCTCGAGGAAGAGGAGGCTGACGGGGTTGTTGTCCACGAAGACGTCGTCGAATACACCGCCCTCGATCTCACCTGCCTGGGGGACCATCGTGTTGGCCCCGAAGTTCTCCTCGACTCGTGTGCCGATCGACACCGTGACCGCGATCGTGTCCGATCCGACGGGTGATGCGGAGTAGCCGTCGGGAAGAACCATTCGCAGTTCGTAGTCGCCGGGCGTCAGGTCGCGGAACTCGTAGAACCCCGGCATCGGTCCGGCGAACACGCCGCCGAACTCGTCGATGGGCATCGTGTACGGCGGCATCCAGCCCTGAGCCTCCAGGTCGGTCTGGTTGACCTTTCCGGTGGTGGTCGAGTCGAGCAATGTCGTCCCCGTGGAGTCCCAGAGTTCGACGGTCGCTCCGTGCAGGGTTCTCTCGTCTTTCGGCTGGTAGACGCCATCCACGGTCCAGGTACCCGACGCGAGGTTCTCATTCCAGACGAAGCCGGCGATGTCGCCCGTGGAATCCGGGATCGGCTCCAGATGGAAGTCCGCCCGGTAGTTGGCCGTGTACCACTGGATGTAGCGGTTCATGGAGTTGGAGGTCACGTCGACGGGTGGACGCGACGAGTAGTTGGGGTGGGACGGATTGGTGCCGCCCGGATAGAACGTCTCGGTCTTGATGGCTCCGCGATAGCCGGCCGGAGGTTCCACATCGACGTGTCCGAGTACCTCGATTTCAGGCATGTCGTCGAAGTTGTACCAGCCGTCGGCATCGGTTTGGGTGGTCATCTCGATGGCGCCGCTCTTGTAGCGAACGTGCACCACAGCCCCTGCGATGGGTAGCCCGGTCGAGTCGTCGTAGACGTATCCCTGAGCCCTCGCGAAGAACCGTGGGACAAGGGGGTTCACGACGACATCCTGAGCCGGACTCACTCGTACCTGACGTTGCAGCCACACGTAGTCGATCGAGGTGTCGGAGAAGAACAGCTTGTATGGCCCCGGCGGAACATTGACGAACTCGTAGTTTCCGTTGGCATCGGCCAACGTCGTGGCGACCGCATGCACTCGCACGGTTTCGGTATCGGTGTACAGAATCGCGAATCCGTCGGGCACGGTCACGTTGAGCGAGACGCCGGGGTGATCTTGTCCCGGAACCGGGAAGGGCTCCAGGGGATCGAACACCCCGCCGTCCGCGTCCAGCATGGTGCCGCTTATCGAACCGGCCAACAACGGATTGAACGGCACCGGATTCCCCGGTGAGCCGATCTGGCCGAGCCTTTCGACATAGCCATGCCAGAGCATGTATCCGCCGTTTTCGGTCCCGGGATCACCGGGATAGAGATTCGCCTCCCAGGTGGTACCGCCCTCTTCACTCGTCATCAGATGAAACTCGGTGGATGCGTCCCAACCTGCTCCGAGAGGAGCGGCAGTGACCGGGTCGGTGGGCTGAGAGCTCGACCAGGCCGTCGAGGGGTCCGACGATACGAAGACCTGGCCAGCGGGTAGGCCGGTGAAGTAGTACAGGCCGTCCGTCTCGGTCTTGACCGTCCCGTCCGCGAGGGTGATCGTGGGTTGGCTGCCGGTGAGGCCGGTAGCCAGTTCGACTCCATCCTTGTCGGTGACGGTCACGGTGATCCCGTTCATCGCCGGATCGTCCGGGGCGTCGTCCTCGCCGTTGATGTAGTTGTCGTAGAAGGCGTAGAACAGCAGGTTCGCCGTCGGTACCGGCATCGGTGCCAAGAAGGCGTCCTTGCTTTGGCTGTCGCCGTCTTGGACCGTGAATTCACGGCTGGTGAGGTCGTACCCCGGAGCGCTGAACATCACCACGTAGTCGCCCGGTGCCGGAACGGTGGCGGTCCAGGTGTTGTCGACGACTGTGCCGTAGGTGATGAATGCGCCACCCGAGTGCTGGTTCTGAACCATCACGCTGGTGCCGGCTATTGCATCGGCCGGTCCCGGCGTCAGGTTCGGCCCGGTTCCATCGTTCGACCCAGCCCAGATCGATCCTCCGATGGTCGCGGTCGGTGCCAGAGCTGATGCAGCTCCGCCATCGCCGATCGGTGGCATCGGTGCCACCAGCGACGCCACGAGCATGAATGCCAGCATCAGTGCATACCGCGCTAGCCGCGAGTTCCAGTACGTATTCATAGTCGCCACCCCTGACCACCCCGCGTAGCGGGATTGCTACGCATCTCACTCTCCGTAGCCAGAATAAGTGGTCGTTCGCGGCGCGACCATGCCCCATTCGGCCAGGCTCAACTCTCTTTTGGGTAGTCGGCCTCTCGGCGACTCTTCCTACCGCTGGCTGGCGGTGGCCTGCTCCCGAGCGAACTGGAGTGACGTACCGCTCTGAGTGAGCAATGCCTTGAACCACACCGCACCGATCAACGGCGGAGTCGGCTATGAAGCAGTCTGATCAGGTCCGGGTCGTCGATGATCAGACCGGAGACGCCCATGTCGACCAACTCGACGGCGCGAGCCTCCGAATCGACGTTCCAGGTGAAGAGCATCGGCGACCGTTTGAGCAATCTGACGGCTACTCGAGGCTGCAGCATTCGCTGGTCGATCACGACACCCGAGGCTCGAGTCTGCCGACGCAGACGAAGCACCAGCCTGAGTTGCCAATTGGCACCGACCGACCGGAGCAAGCGAACGCCTTCACGATCCTTGACTCGCTTCAGCAGCCACCACGACCGGGCCGACACCACGATGGACCGTTCCTCGCCAACTATCGACTCAACCATCGAGACCATTCTCGGTCTCCAGCCCTTGAGGTCGAGCAGCAGAGGTGCCGATTCGGGCAGGGCGGCCAGAATCTCGTCGAGAGACGGAACCGGAGTATCGCTTTCCAGCAGATGCCAGCGTTCCCACATGCGCTGGAAGAGCCACAGTCGTTTAGCGTGGCGTACCTCGAGACGGCCTCGCCACAGATGTATGTCGATCTCGACCAAGTCGGCGATCTCGGCACCCTCAACGGCCCGCTGCGGGTCGTTCCCGTATCGATGGGCCACGAGTTCCATCTGAGGTGGGTTGTTCACCAGGCGCCGTTCGCGGTGTAGCCGCCGTCGACGGCCAGCACCTGCCCGGTGATGAATCGAGCTTGGTCCGAACAGAGGAAGACGACCGCGTCTGCGATCTCCTCCGGCTCGGCCAGGCGACCCAGAGGAATCCTGGCGGCAATCTGGTCGACCGCCAGAAGGCCTTCTGCCCCGAGTCGTTTGATCGTCTCGGTCGCCGTATG
>JAJCXW010000099.1 GCA_029263235.1 Acidimicrobiales bacterium | reverse complement strand
AACCGCGGTGAGGGTGCAACGAAGGGGATAGCCGTTGGGTCCAGAGCTGCCGTCGCGCATCGTCCTCGCGAGTCCGAAGGCCGTCTCTCCGAGGTGAAGGTCGCTGATCGTGGCGATCTTGAGGATCGGGCTGCCGGCCAGGGCCGGTGCCGTGCGAAGGGTGAGTTGACCAGCCGGTCGGCCATCGACAAGGAGGAGAACCGAGTGTGAAGTATCGGGTGTCAGCCCGGTGATCTCGCCTACTCCGGATCGTGCAGCATCACCGAGAGGCGTCTCGATGTCTCCGACAAGTGCACTGAGGGCACCGACGCCGGCCCGACGCCAAGCGATCTGGGCGCTCGTTGAGTCGACAGCGAAGACTTCGCAGCGGGCGAGTGAGGTGAACGGGAGTGTTACGGCCACGATCTGCTATCGGCCGAACAGGAGCTGCGCGTGAGCGTGTGTCACGAAGCGATCCATTTCGAGAACCTGCCAGTCTCCCGTTCGCGGGCCGCCACATTGATTCTCAGGCTCTCGAGGTGCTGAGCCACTTGTATCTCGCCCTGGGGAATCGGATTGTATTCGAGAAACTCAGCGACTTCGGAGGCGGTGCCGGAGTGATCGAGAGCGACCACCCCTTCGAGCATCCGTGAGATGGAGTTGCTGGGGAAGAGCTCATTGATCTTCTGCCAGTTCTCGGTGACGAACGACCATGTGGCGACACCAGCGTGACGGTTGGTCAGTGCCCGCCGGATCAGGTAGGGACCGTCCTGGCTCCGGACCCGGCCGTCGAGGGTTTCGGCCAGGATCGACATGACAAGTTCGGCGTCGGGGAAGTCCGCCAGCGACCGAAGGTTGCGCTGCTCGCTCTGCGGATCGTCGGCGCCGAGCCATGCCGCGTGGACGCGGGCGAAGTCGTCGGCATCTCCGTGGCTCGCGGTGACGAACAAGGCCGCGGCTGAGATGGTGGTGTCGCGGTGATCGAGTAGCTGCCTGCACTCGGCGATGGTCGCGGGATCGTTGCCCACTCCGCCCATCAGTCGAATGACCGTGGCCCGCAACTCGCGCTTCCGGTCGCTGTCGTCGAGCCCGGGCTCTGTTCCGAGCGCGGCGGCTCTGAGTCGAACGGTGTCGGCAATGCGTGAGCGAAGAATCGGCTCGGCGATGTCGTCGACGAGGTGGGTCAGGCCGGAGAGACCAACCGACAGGGCCTGCCAGACGGTCAGATCTGCATCGGAGGCGAACTTTTCGGCGATGAGCGTGTAGGACGACGCATCGAGTCGGCCTGAGCGGGTCAGCGCCCACGCATCGTCGATGAATCCGTGTCGCTCGGGCGCAGTCAGGTCGTCGATGTGGTCGGAACTCAAGCTGGCCAAGTCGGCTGCGTTGCGTTCCACGCGGTAGAAGCCGACTCCGTCGGCGTTGGCGGTGATGACCCGGCCGAGGTTGGCGTTGGTGAGCATCGGGGAATCGAGTAGCACTCTGTGGGTGGCTGCGACCCCGTCGAGGTTGGTTCGCAGCCTGATGGGGGTGTTCCACAGGCGGTCGTCGGCGACAGAGGGGTCGAGCGTGAACTGCGCCTGGGTGAGACGGACTCCCTCGGGTCTCTCCTCGACGGACACCAGCGGGTATCCGCCCTGGTAGATCCAACTCTCCATGATCGCCCCGACCGGTTCACCTGTTACGTGCTCGAGGGCGGACCAGAGGTCGCGCGTTTCGGTGTTGTCGTAGGCATGGGTCCGCAGGTAGTGGCGGACCCCGTCGCGGAACGGTGCTGCCCCGAGGTATTGCTCGAGCATCCGAACCACGGCCGCGCCCTTTTCGTAGGTGAGCGTGTCGAACATCCCCTCGGCGTCGTCGGGGGTGATCACGGGGTATTCGATCGGCCGGGTGCTGCGAAGCGAGTCGATGTCGAGCGCGGCAGCGCGAGCCCTTCCGAATGTGGTCCAGACATCCCAGTCGGGACGGTAGGCATCGGAGCAGGCCGTCTCCATGAACGTGGCGAACGCCTCGTTGAGCCAGATTCCCTCCCACCACTTCATCGTGACCAGATCACCGAACCACATGTGGGCGATCTCATGGTTGATGACGTCGGCCACCCGTTGGAGTTCGGGCTGACTCGCCCGTTCTGGGTCGACCAGCAGAAGAACCTCTCTGAATGTCACACATCCCAGGTTTTCCATGGCCCCGAACGCGAAATCGGGAACGGCTATGAGATCGAGCTTGTCGGACGGGTATGGGATGTCGTAGTAGCCCTCGAAGTACTCGATTGCGTGACGGGCCACGTCGATAGCGAACGCGGTCAGGTGGGCCTGTCCGGGCCGATGAACGACTCTCACCGGCACGCCATGGACCTCGGTTGGCTCGGTGGCTTCGAGAGGCCCGACTACGAAGGCGACCAGATAGGTCGACATCGGTATGGTCCGAGCGAAACGCACCCGCCGCCTGCCGTCGTCGTCGAGAGATTCCGACTCGACACCGGTGTTGGACACGGCGAGGAGGTCGGGGTCGACCACCAGCGTGGCCGAGAACGTCGCCTTGTAGTCGGGCTCGTCCCAGCAGGGAAACGTACGTCGGGCATCGGTGGACTGGAACTGGGTGGTGGCGATCACATGGGTGCCGTCGCCGTCGGTGTAGGTCGAGCGGTAGAAGCCACGCAACATGTCGTTGAGTATTCCGGTGAAACTGATGGAGAGGGTGGCCGGGCCGGCTCCGATCGGGCTTCCGGTGGCGATGCGGAGACGCTCGGCGTCGGCATCGAGCGTGAATGTCGTGGACTCGGAACGGCCGGCCGTGGTGAGCCTGACCTCGGTGATCTCCAGATCGGCGGCATTGCAGATGATCTCCGACAACTCTTCACCAGAACCGGAGACCTCCAGATCGATGACCACGCTGCCACTGAAACGAGCTTCGTCGAGATCGGGGATCAACTCGAGTTCGTAGTGTGTGGGGACGATATTGCCGGGCAGCCGACCGTCGGTGACGGTCTCGTCGGTGCTCATGATGGTGGCCTCTTCCGATCGCCGAGTGAGACAGGCTACCTGTGTCATCGGGGCCGGTAACGGACGATTTGCCGTCTCTGGACGGGACTTGACACGGGAACGTAAGACTAATGACACCCGTGTAACACGTTTATGCGCTTCTATTGAAGGTGACGAGATCAAATCCGACAGTTCAAGGGGGGCGTACCCGTGCGAAGTCGCGAAATGTTCAGTTCCGAAAGCGAAAGGTCTGAGTCGTTCGAGTGGCCCGAACCGGCCTTCGAGATCGACGACGATGCGTTCGCTGAGGCGATCGCAGCCGGTCGCTCGGAGCGCCAGGCGGCCTGACGAAACATCCGCTGGCGGGGCCCATGTCGGCTCGACAGCGCTAAGGTCCACGCGTCTTCTAATCCGACCGGGAGCCAGCTGTGGAGCCGTCAATCGACGTAGTTGGTGTGGGCAACGCGATCGTTGATGTGATCTCGACGGTGCCGGCGAAATTCATCGAACACAATGGCCTCGTGAAGGGCGCCATGACCCTGATCGATGCCGATCAGGCCACATCCCTGTATGAACTGATGCCCCCCGGGATCGAGAGTTCGGGCGGTTCGGCTGCCAACACCACCGTCGGGATCGCAAGCTTCGGAGGACGAGCTGGATTCCTCGGCAAGGTTCGCGACGATCAACTCGGCGCAGTCTTCGTCCATGACCTGAGAGCCGCTGGCGTGGAGTTCGACGTGCGACCGAGCTCCGACGGTCCGCCCACCGCTCGATGCCTAATCCAGGTCACTCCCGACGCCGAACGCACCATGAACACCTTTCTGGGCATTGCCGCCTTCCTGACCCCCGACGACATCGACGAAGCCGTCGTGGCCTCAGCGGCGGTCACCTACTGCGAGGGCTACCTATGGGATGCCGAAATCGCCAAAGCTGCGATACACAGTGCCATGGACATCGCCCACCAAAGTGGTCGTCGGGTTTCTCTCACCTTGTCTGATTCATTCTGCGTCGATCGCCACCGCCACGAGTGGCTCGACCTACTCGCCGACAAGGTCGACTTGGTGTTCGCCAACGAGGCTGAGATCTGCGCTCTCTTCGAGACCGACGATTTCGATTCGGCCCGCGAGCAGATTCGTGATGTCGTCGAAGTATCGGCTCTCACGCGCTCGGCGCGTGGGTCGGTGGTGGTCTCCGGCAACGACACCTGGGTGATCCCGGCCTCGCCGGTCGAATACGTCGTAGACGCCACCGGAGCGGGTGATCTCTATGCATCGGGATTCCTTCACGGGTTCGCTCACGGTGCCGATCCCGAGAGGTGTGCCGCCTACGGAGGACTGGCCGCGGCGGAGGTTATTTCCCACCTCGGGGCCCGGCCCCGAGTGTCGCTCGCTGAGCTGATTCGCTGAGTCGGATTACCGGGTCCATGTCCCTAAATCTCGGTTGGTAGCTGGATAATAACCGTTATAATTGAGTCATGACAATGGCGACTCCCACCGCACCCGATGCCGCCGTCGATGACCTCACCGAGCGACTCCTCGACGCCGCAGCCGAGGTCTTCGCCGAACGAGGAATCGACAAGGCCGGCGTTGTGGCGGTGGCGCGCCGGGCCGGCGTCACCACCGGGGCGATCTACTCGCGCTGGGCCGGCAAGCACGACATGATGATCGCCGCGCTCAACCGTGTGATGTCGAAGCAACTGCACCAGACACTCCTCTCTCACCCCGACCCCTCAGCCCCCAATCTGCTGGCGGCGCTCGGCGAGGAACTTGTCACCGGCCGCGACAACGCGGCCGACAGCCTCCTCATGGAAGCCTTGGCCTTGGCTCGCCGCGACCCCGAGTTCGGCGACATGCTCGGTCACATCCTCGCCGAGCAAGAAGCCCACTTGGCAATGATCATCGACGAAGGCAAATCGCTCGGCACGATCGACGAAAGCCTCGACACCGATTCCGTGGCCGCCATGTGTTACTCGATCAGTCTCGGATTCGTGATGTTCGGGGCGATTGGACGCCCTCTGCCGACCCCCTATGGATGGAACCGAGTAGTCCACCGACTGATCACTGCTGCTCTACCTCCGCCCGACGAATCTGACGATCCCAGACCACCCCTGCTGGTCAGTCCAGATGGTCGTCGTCCGGCGGCATGTAGCTGAGGTCGAGATCACCGACACGAACCAAGGTGGAGGCGATCCATCCGCCGAGGCTCCCGAAGTGCTTGTCGAGCGCGGAACCGTCGGCCAGGCATGCCTCATCGAGCTCGTAGATTCCTTCGTAGGAGATCTCGATAGCGAACTCCGCTTCCTTCAGGTCGTGGGAGTAGGTCGCCTCGATGGTGGGACCACTCCTCGCCAGTCGGTCGCCACCGATATTGGGGCTGGTGTCGGGAAGAACTGCCAGGACGACTGTCGGGTCCGGTGGGGTGCGGAGGCGCTGGAGCCTGAGAGCGAGCTCGATCTCGATGCGGGGTGATTCGGCGAGGTCCTCCTCCACGTACCAGCTGCGGTAGGCGGTTTGTGACCATGTCGGCCACACGAAGGTGATGTCGGCCTGCACGCGCGGTGGTAGCCCCTCACCCGGCAAGCCGTAGGAGGTCTGCCAAGTGAGATCCCCGAGGAGCACATCGGTCTGGAAGTGCTCCTCGAATGCCTGCCTCTCGAGCAGAGCCGACTCGAAGGCGTCGCGCAATGCGCCTATTGCATCTGTGAAGACATGGTCGAGCATCAGCGGCCGAGGCTAGTAGCCGGCATCGACGTCGACGACCCCAAGCAATGGTTCACCGCTCAGCCACAGTGCAGTGTTTCGGCGAACCCGATCGGCTATCAGGGGGAGACCCATCTGAGGGGTGTTGCCGACGTGGGGGGTGATGATGCAGTTCGGTAGTGACCACAACGCGCTGTCGGCTGGAAGGGGCTCGGGCTCTGTCACATCGAGCACGGCACCGGCGATCACGTCCTGCTCGAGGGCGACGATCAGGTCTTCGGTGACGACGTGGCCACCTCGGCCCACGTTGATCAACCAGGCATCGCTGCGCATCTCCGCCAGAAGAGCGGCGTCGACCAGGCCCCGGGTGGTGTCGGTGAGAGCGAGGGCGACCACTACGGCGTCGGCCCCGGCGACAGCATCGTGGATCTCATCGAGCCCGAGTGTGGTCGTGGCGCCGGGGAGGGGATCGGGGGTGCGCCTCACCACGGTGATCTCGCAGCTCCACGGTTGCAGCAGCGGAAGCAGTGAACGGGTGATGCCGCCGCCACCCAGAACGGTGAGGGACGCTCCGAGCAGATTGCGCCCCGACTGAGTGGGCCAGGATGTCGCCCTCGAGAAGAGGTGCATATCGCGGAACGACGTGAGAAGGGCGGCCATGATCCACTCGGCGACAGGAGCCGCATAAACCCCCTTCCCTGATGTCCACAGGTGATCGTGATCGAGGTTGGAGACGAACGGTTCGATTCCGGCGAACGGGAGCTGTATCCAATCGACGTCGGGTCCGCGTGAGATGTAGTCCGGAAACGCCGCGGCAGCCGCGGGGTCGTCCCATACGAGAACATGGGCCTGTTCGATCGGCACGAGCGACCCGCCGGCCTCGCGTACTGCCTCACTGAGGGCATCGTGCATCTCAGGTCTGGTGCCGGGGCCCACGGCGAAGGCGTTGGCCCTTTCAATCTCCATATGAGCCAATCTGGCAGATCAGTTGAGGCCGAACTGCCGGTCGCCGGCATCTCCGAGCCCGGGCATGATGAAACCAACCTCGTTGAGGCGCTCGTCGATCGAGGCGGTGAACACTTCGTCGGCGGTACCCGACTCGGCGAGGGCTTCGATTCCCTCGGGTGCGGCGAGGACACAGACGACAGTGACCCGCCCGGCGCCGGAGTCGCGGAGGATCTGACAGGTGTATATGCACGAGCCGCCGGTGGCGAGCATTGGGTCGAGCACCATCACCGGGCGCCCCTCGAGCTGGTCGGGCACGGTGTTGACGTAGGCGTGGGGGAGAAGGGTGTCTTCGTCTCGCTTGAGGCCGACGAATCCGGTGCGGGCATCAGGGAGCATCTCGAGTGCGGCATCGAGCATGCCCAAGCCGGCCCGCATCACAGGCACGAGCATGGGGATGTTGGTCAGGGCGCTTCCGGTTGTGGGGCCCATCGGCGTGTCGATGTCCTTGGTGGTCACCGATTGATCGCGGGTGGCCTCATAGACGAGGAACGAACTGAGGTCGGTGAGGGCCTTGCGGAAGTCTCTTCGCTGTGTGCCTCGCTGGCGGAGATGGGTGAGGCGTTCGGCGGCGAGAGGATGTTGAACGACGGTTGTTTTCACCCCGGGAGCATGCCACGGCCGGGCCGGTTGCGACACGTTCACCCAGAGGTTCGGGTCACTTCGATTCGCTGGTCGGATGGGAAGACCCGCTGGGCCAGGTCGCGGATGTCGGAGCGAGTCAGAGAGTGCAGAAGTTCGAGGCGATTCTCGGAGGACAGGACCGTCTCGTTCGGAAACAGATGCGAGGTGAGAATCGAGTTGGCGAAGAGCTGGTCGTCGACGAACTGGTAGTCGGCATCGATGATGCTGATGGCTCGGGAAAACTCGTCGTCGGTCGGGCCATTGGCGGAGAGGTCGGCGATCTGTTCGAGCATCACCGATCGGATTTCGTCCACCCGATCAGGGTCGCCGTCGATCCGGATTGTCGCATCAATTCGTTCGTCGGGAGCGTAGAAGGAAGCGGCCGTGGCGATTCCGCCGTAGGAGGCTCCGAGTTCTTCGCGCACGGTCTCGATGATCCGTGAACTCACGATGGTCTCCAGGACATGGGCGGCAGCGTCGAGCTTCGCCGTCACATCGAGTTCGGTCGAGTAGAGTATCGCAATGCCGCCGGTGTTGACTCCCGGATTGAGCTGGACGTTGCTCGTGGTGATACCGCCCGGCATTGGCGGGAGATTATCGACCCACGAGTCGTGGGGTCCGGCCGGGAGCGTGCCCAGGTAGCGGCCGGCCAGGTCTCTCACGACATCGGGATCGGCATCGCCAACCAGGACGACGATCGGCTGATCGATCTTCCCGAGCCTGGAGTTGTAGATGGTGAGGGCGCTGGCTGGAGTCAGGTCGTCGAGTTGCTGGGCGTCCGGGATGATCTGAAAGCTCGGGCTGCTGCCGGTTCTGGCATCGACCTGAGCCGCGGTGGCTTGGACCTGCGGATCGGTTGACGCAACCGCTATCTGGTTTCGGCCGAAGGTGATGGCCTCGTTGAACGCCGGGTCGTCGATGCGGGCCGAGGTGGCCATCAGGCTGAGAAGCTGGAAGAGGACCTCGATGTCGTCGGCCGACGACGATCCGAAGAAGCCCTCGGTCGTGGTGTCGACGTAGGGGAACAGCGAGGCTGTCGTCCCGGCCAGATAACGATCGAGCTGTGAGCTACTGAATGCCGCGAGGCCGCTGTTGGATACGGCCGACATGATCAGGTCGATGACCGCAGATGTGCCATCGGGGAGCACCGACCACCCGCCCTCGCTGGCAGTGGTGAGGCCGACCTGTCCCTCGGAGATCTTGCTTGGCTGAAACACCACCGTGACCCCGTTGGCGAACTTCCATTCCTCGATAGGGCCGTCGAAGCCGCGGCGACTGTCGGAACTTACGGGGTCGACGGCATCGGGCCGGGCCATGAGAGTGTCGATGAGAGGTTCGGCGAGGGACTCATCGCCGATGTAGGGGGGAGCGGTGTCGGCAATCTCCACCAGGCGCTGGGAAGTGGGGAGGCTGCTCGGGTCGGAGCCAACGGCGGCGATGATCGGGCCGCCCGTCTGAAGAATCCATCGCCAGTGGTTGGTGACGTCCGCTGGCGTGAGGCTGTCGAGTATCGCGAGCAAGCGTTCTGTCCTCGATTCGGTGGTGTCGATGTCGGCGCCGGAGAGGAAGTGGAACATGTAGTCGTCGGCGTACTGGGCGTCCTGACGGGAGTCGGCCCCCAGAAGTACTGAGTCGAGCTGAGGTCTCAGCTCGTCGGTGGCTCGCCCGAGATCAGCGGCGGTGAATCCTCTTGCGGCGGCTCCCTTGAACTGTCCGATGAGATCGGCCAGTGCGAGCTCGAGGTCGTTGGCTTGGATGTTGGTGCCGGCGTAGTGGAGGCCGCGGTTTATCTGGAACCGGCTGAAGAATGGTGCGGTCGAGGTGTGAATGATTCCGTTCTGGAACCCGTCGTTGAGAAGGTTGTCGACCATCACCGCGATGATCGACTCCATGAGCGAGAGGCGCTGCCCGCCGACGGTCGACTCGTCCCACGCGGTGAGCGGAATGTCGATCGAGATGTTGTCGACAGCATTGTCGGGGTTGGTGAATACGTGTCCCGTTGCCGATGTCGAAATGTCGACTGAGGCTGTCGGTGGTGGTGGTGAGTCGCTTCGGGGAACCAGATCGGCGAAGCGTTCGGTGACGGCCTTCAGCATGCTGTCGATCGACATGTCGCCGACGACGATCACTGCCATGTTGTCGGGCCGGTACCAGCGATCGTAGAAGTCTCGCAGGGGAGGTGCGGTCGTCGAGTCGATCTGTTCGGCGGTCCCCAACACGCCGAACCCTTCGTAGGAAGAGCCGGCCGTGTACATCTGCTCGAACTGGTCGAAGATCATGCCGTCGGCCGACTCGCGGCCTTGACGCATCTCGTCGCGCACCACACCGATCTCATCGGCTACGGCAGCGGGTTGGATGGTGGCTGCGAAGGCCCACTCGGCGAGTACATCAAACGCCACCTCCACCGTCCCCCGGTCGGCGGTAGTGGCTCCCAGCAAATAGACGGTCTCGTCGTAGCTGGTGAAGGCATTGGTGTCGGCGCCGAACTGGATGCCGAGTCGCTCGAGACTGTTGGTGAGTTCATTGGCCGGGAAGTTCTCGGTCCCGTTGAAGAGCATGTGTTCGAGGAAGTGGGCGGTGCCCGCGTCGGGGGTGACCTGCTGGGCCGAGCCGGCGTTGACGACCAGCCGAAGATCGAGGTTGGTGCCGGGCGAGTCGTTGGATCTCAGGTAGTAGGTGAGTCCGTTGTCCAATCGTCCGATACGGACGTCGGGATCGACTGGCAAGGCAGTGGGGTTGGGGGTCGGCGTGTCCACCGTCGGAATGGGGGCCGAGGGGTCGAGGATCGGCGGCACGGTCGTGGCGACCACAGTGGTGGTGGTGACAGTGGTATCGGTCGCGTAGGAATCGAAGAATGAAGAGTCGGAACATGCTGCTGCCACCAGCGCGAGTACGACCAAGGCGGACGGCCATCGGACTGATCGACGCATTGCTCTCCTCGAGGGTTTCATCTGCTCTAGAGGGGTGGCTCGCCCCGCCATGCCTCGAGCGGAGAGTAGCCGGGCTTGATGACATGCTCGATGATCTGCAGCCTCTCCTTGAACGGCAGGAAGCTCGACTTCATGGCATTGACGGACAGCCATCTGAGCGTGTCCCAGTCGTAGTCGAAGGCATCTACCAATGCTGCCAACTCGGAGGTCATGGAGACATCGGACATCAATCGATTGTCGGTGTTGACGGTGATACGGAATCGGAGCTTTATCAACTCATCGATGGGGTGATCGCTGATCTTCTCGGCGACCCCGGTGTTGATATTGGAAGTCGGGCAGATCTCCAGGGGGATACGGCGGTCTCGGACGAAACTGGCGAGGCGCCCCAGCGCTCGATCCTCACCATCGTGGTCGAAGAGGTCCTCGATAATTCGAATTCCGTGTCCGAGTCGCTCGGCCCCGCAGAACTGAAGGGCCTTCCAAATCGACTTCGGCCCGTAGGCCTCTCCGGCGTGGATGGTTATGTGGAAGTTCTCGCGCTGGCAGTACTGAAAGGCCAGAAGGTGGTCGTCGGGCGGAAAGCCGTCTTCGGGCCCGGCAATGTCGAAGCCCACGACACCCTGATCGCGCCACCTCACAGCGGCTTGCGCAACTTCCAGGCTGTGGTCGAGATGACGCATGGCCGAGCAGATCAGCCGGATGGTGAGCGGGGTGTCGTCCGACCCTGTGTCGAAGCCGGACAGGACAGCTTCGATGGCGTCGTCGTGGGTGAGTCCCTTCTCGGTGTGAAGTTCGGGTGCGAATCGGATCTCGGCGTAGACGACGCCGTCGGCTACCAGGTCCTCGGCACATTCGCGAGCGACTCTTCGGATCGACTCGGATGTCTGCATCACCCCGACCGTGTGGTCGAACGTCTCGAGATAGAGAGTGAGGTCCTTGCGGTTGGCACCTCGTTGCATCCATTCGGTGAGCTCTTCGGGGTTGGTCGACGGCAACCCGTCGTAGCCCGTCTCGGCCGCCAACTCGATCATGGTCTCGGGGCGCAGGCCGCCGTCGAGATGATCGTGGAGGACGACCTTGGGGGCACGTCGGATGCGCTCAACCGTGGGTGGCCCGACATCGGGTGCGTGGATGGCGATACTCATCGTCAGAGGCTAACCCCCGCTCGGGGCTACGGCAGCGAGGTCACCAGGAGGTCGGCCACGGCTGCTGCGACGGTGTCGTCGAGGGGAGTGGGCTCGATGTCGAACTGCGCCGTTGCCGCCGAGGAGTCGATCACGAACGGACTATCGAACTGGTAGGTGATCTCGAGAAGTTCCCTCACCATTGGTGACGCTAGTCCGACCAGCCTCAATCCCGCCCGGGGTATGCCCTTCACCTTGACTTCGTCCTGATCGAGGGCTCGGCAGAAGCGATGGACGATGTCTCTCTGGGTGACCGGGCCGGCTGTGGGTACGTGCCAAGCCTTGCCGTGAGACCGTTCCTCGGTACCGAGAACGGCGAGTGTCCGGGCCACGTCGCTGACCGACGTCCAGCTGTGAATCACGTCTGGGTCGCCGACTACCGACACCGACTTGCCGGCCCGCACCCGGTCGGTCATGCGGCTGCCCATGTGGGCGCCATCGCCGAGTCCGGGACCGATGACGTCCGACGCTCGAGCCTCTGTGACTCTCACCCGTCCGGCTTCGTGGGCGGCCAGTGCGCTGAGCCACATCTGAGCTCTGGCCTGGCCCTTGCGGCCCTCGGCGGCGAGCGGATGACTCTCGGTCATGATCCCATTGGGAGGGCCGTATCCGTAGAGGTTGCTCATGGTCACGAGTACGGCATCGGCGGATTCAGCCGCACCGAGGATCGAGTCGGCGAGCGGCGGCCAGTCGGTGGTCCAACGGTTGTAGGGAGGGTTGGCGCAGTTGTAGATGGCATCGAATCCCGACGCGATGGTTGCCAGGCGAGGGGCATCGGTGGCATCGCAGGCGACGTGACTGATGCCCTCGAGGGCCAGCCCGTTGCCGGTTCTCGTGAGGATCGTGACTTCTTGCCCCAACCGGACGAGTTCGACGGCAGTCGCACTCCCGATAGCGCCGGCCCCGACGATGAGATGTCGGCCCGCCTTGGATGTGAATTCTGGCTGGTTGGTCATGAGGGTTCTCCGTGATGAATCGAACTGCGAGTACGAGAGCAGTGCTCTCTGAACAGTGAAGCAAGGTCAGGGACCCTTGTCAAGAGCGGTGCTCTCGTTTCTTGTCAGTGCTCTCGTAATCTGCCACAATGGCCCCATGGCCGACCCAGCACCGCTGACCGCACGAGCAAGAGCCCGGGCCGAGATCACCGGCGAAATCAAGGCAACGGCCCGACGGCACATCGCCGAGAGCGGGGCGACGGCGCTATCGCTGCGGGCCGTCGCGCGCGACCTGGGAATGGTGTCCTCGGCTCTCTACCGCTACTTTCCGAGCCGTGACGCTCTGCTCACGGCGCTCATCGTCGATGCGTTCGACGCCGTGGGGGAGGTCGCCGAGAAAGCGGACCGGTCGGAATCCTCGGGCGACGCGGGTGATCGCTGGCGCGCGGTGGGTCATGCCGTTAGGCGCTGGGCCCTCGACAACCCTCATGAATACGCCTTGGTCTACGGCAGCCCGGTACCCGGATACGTTGCTCCTCCCGACACAATCGAACCGGCAAGTCGGATCACAACGGTGCTGATGACCGTGCTCTCGGCGATAGCTGAGGAGTCCATCCAGCGGGTCTTGCCCGAACCCCCGGCCTCAACCGCCGCTGAGCTCGCCGCGATCGCTCCAGATCTGCCGCCGGCACAGACCGCGCTCGGCATGGCGGCATGGGCTCAGATGTTCGGAGCCATATCGCTCGAGTTGTTCGGGCACCTCGAATCGGTGGTCTACGACCGGGATGCCTTCTTCGACCATCTGCTCACGCTGGCGATCCTGGAGTTTCGATCGTCCCCGTGACCGCGTGGCCCAGAGTCAGTCCCTGAATCCTCTGAGGGGCAGCTCCGAAGAACGCTGCAGCCAGTTGTCGGCCGGGTAGTCGGCCTCACCTTCGATGACATGCAACGTGTAGGCATGTCGGCTCGTGGCCGAACGATTGGGAGCGCTCCAATGGGGGAGTAGGCCGTGGAGCAGAACCATGGTGCCGGCCTCGGCCTCCAGAGGCACGAGATCGTCGGTGGGCCACGGAGTGGGATCGATCACCTCCGTAACGGTTCCCTCGTCTTGGCGTCTGAACCGGGTGCGGGCCGTTCCGAGGTGGCCGCCGGGAGCGGCCCAGAGACAACCGTTGTCGAGCGTGGCATCCTCGATGGCGAACCAGAAACCAACGACGCTCGCGGGCTCGGTCCAGAGAAAGGTGTGGTCACAGTGACATGTGACCTCCCCACCGATTCCGGGCTGCTTGAAGATGTACATCGACTGCAGGAGGCGAGGGTCGGAGAACCCGATCTCGTCGGCGATCGCGGCCAGTTCGGGGGTGCGTGAGAATCGGCCGAAGACCGGATCGAGGTCGTGCATGGCATGACCGAGCTTGTTGACCGCCAGCGGCAGCGGCCGATTGAGCGTTCCGCTGGTGACCGCTCCCTCTTCGAGAAACCATCGCGACTTGTCGCCGGAAGTGAGGAACCATTCGTCCTGGCCATGACCCTGGTCGGCAGTCGAGAAGACAGTCAGCGCTCCACCCAGCAATGGGTCGGTGGATGCGAGCTGGTCCACCGCATGGGCCTGCAGTTCGCGGCAGGAGTCCTCGGAGACGAACTTGGGCAACACCAAGAAACCGTCTCGATGCCAGTCGGACAGTTGCGTCTCGGTGAGCAGCGACACTCCTACGTTTCGCCCTTGCGGTATATCTGGCCGTCGGCCGCAGGCATTCGCAGGTTTTGGCTCAAGAAGATGAGGGTCATCAACACCATGACGTAGGGCATCGTGTTGGGCAGCCAATTGGGCGCGGTGGTACTCAGGATGTACCAGATCACCGCGGCACCGCCGAGCCCGGTGGCCAGTAGCGCATCGGTTCGGTTCTGGCGGCGAACCGCCCAGACCACGACAACGCCGAGGGCGATCGCGATCACCAGCAGGAGATTGTGGGTGGCGTCGCCTTCGAGATCTCGGAGGGCCAGGCCGAATGGGTAGCCGAACACCAGCGCGCCCAAGAGCACTCCTCGGGGTCTCCAATTTCCGAAGATCAGGGCAGCCAGGCCGATGAAGCCTCGGCTGGTGGTCTGGCCCTCCCGGTAGAAGCCGGTGAGCTCGAGAACGATGAAGGCGCCGGCCAATCCGGCGAACGCACCGCTGATGACGACTGCCAGGTACTTGTGGAGGTAGATGTTGACGCCCAGCGACTCTCCGGCTGAAGGACGCTCACCGCAGATCCTGACCCGGAGTCCGAATCGGGTGCGCCAGAGAATGAATCCGGAGATGGGTACCAGCAGATAGACGATCACCGTGAAGATCGATATCTGTACGAACATTCCGCGGATGATGGCGGAGACGTCGGAGATGAAGAACCAGTCCTGCTTGTCGAGCCATCCCAAGGTGTCTGGCGCGTCCCACCCGAAGAAGGCGTCACCTCCGGAAATGAACGGGACGTTGAACTTGCCGAAACTGCCGGAGTTCGGAGACTGAGAGACCGAACCTCCGGCGTAGTCGTTGAAGATCTGATCCGACATGTAGCGGGTGGCGCCGGGGGCCAGGATGTTGATGGCCACACCGGAGATGATGTGATCGACTCCGAAGCTCACTGTGGCAATGGCATGTAGCAGACCGCCGAGGGCACCGAAGCCGGCGCCGAACGCCAGACCCCACCAGGGGCCATAGTTGATGGCGCCCCAGGCCGAGCCCCACGTGCCGAGGATCATCATTCCCTCGAGGCCGATGTTGACCACTCCGGCCCGTTCGGCGAACAGGCCTCCGAGCCCGGCCAGCAGGATCGGAGCGGCCCACCGGATCATGGCCCCTGAAGCGCTCGAACTGGTGAGCAGCGCCGGGTCGCCCTTTCCGAAGTGGGAAACGAACGTGAGGGCGAACATTCCGCCCGCGGCCATGAACATCCACCGCACGGGCGTGGAGACGTTCTGCAAACGGGAGAAGAGGCTGGGGTTGGCCGAGGGGGAGGTCGTGGTTGCGATCATGATGCACTCTCCGCAAGCAGCGCGGCGGCTGTTCGTGCTTCGTCCTTCTGTCTGAGTCGGTTGACCACTTCATAGGCGACAACCGCGGCCAGCAAGATGGTCGCCTGCATGATCACGACGATTTCCCTTGATGCGGTGCCCCCGACCTGC
>JAJCXW010000098.1 GCA_029263235.1 Acidimicrobiales bacterium | reverse complement strand
GACACGAATGCCGAGCGGCCCCCATTCGAGGGCCAACGATCTGGTGATGCTGTCGACAGCCGCCTTGGCCGCGCCATAAGCGACCTTGCCCAGCATGCTGTGGGTCGAGGAGACACTCCCGATGTTGACTATGCATCCGGCACGGTCGCCGGCAGCCAGCGATCGAGCGAAGGCCTGCGAGAGATAGAAGGTGCCGTTGAGGTCCACGTCGATCACCTTGGCCCACTGCTCCGCCTTCATCTCCAGTCCACTCGACTCGCGGTAGTAGGCCGCGCTGTTGATCAGTGCGGCCGGCTCACCGATCCGGCTGGCGGTCGCGGTGACAAGCTGCTCGCAGTCGTCCGAATTGTAAATGTCGACGCTATGAGAACACGACTCGACCCCATGGTCGGTCCGCAGTGTTTCCACCACGGCAGCTGCCCCGGCCTCGTCGAGGTCGGCCACGGCCACCGACCATCCGGCCTCGGCCATCGCGACCGCGCAGCTTCTGCCTATCCCTTGCGCTCCACCCGTGACTATCGCTGCGCCTTGGCCATCCATGGAAGGAGTCTGCACCGAGAATCAGCGCGCGCCAGAATCAGGGCGACTGATCCACCCTGCTCGTGGGGAGAGACTGTGGGGTCAGTCGTGGTCCGAGTCGTCGCGAGTGACCGCCGAGTGGCCACCGGAGTCGTCGTGATGATCGTCGTCATGGTCACTGTCGTGATCGTCGTCGTGGTGATCACTGTCGTGATCATCGTCGTCATGGTCACTGTCGTGGCCGCCGCCGCTTCCCGAGAGCCACGTCGCCAGTTCCTCGAGGTCGGCGTCGCTGATTAGCGCAACTCCGTAGCTCGGCATTGGAGCATCACCGGTGCGAACCACGTCGACGATTTCACTGAACGACTCACCCACCACGTCGGGGCCGAGTGGCGTGCCGGATCCGTCTGGGGCGTGGCACGAAGCGCAGAACGTGCTGTAGACGGTGTTGCCGATCGGTGTGGTCGACGAATCGCCGGGGGTACTCCCCAACTGGGCGACGTAGTCGGCCAAGTCCGTCAACACCGCGTCGCTGATCAATGTGGCCGGGTAGGCCGGCATGGTGCCGTCGCCGTTGCGAACCGTGAGGAAGGTCTCGTCGAATCCTTCGCCTGCGATATCGGGGCCGGCCGGGGTTCCGAGGCCTTCAGCGCCGTGACACGAAGCGCGGAACGTCGCGTAGGGGACTGCGATTCCTGTCGGCGCGGGTGGGATCGTGGTTCCACCACCGGGAGGAACCGTGGTTCCGCCGCCACCAGTCGGGTTTCCGAGAAGGAAGTCGGTGATGGCCTGGATTTCAGCAACCGACAGGGTGTTGACGTAGCCGGGCATCGATCCGGCACCGGTGTTGGTGACCGAGATGATCTGAGCCTCCGTGAGCGAGGTACCGATCACCGGCGGGCCGAACCCGCCGCTGCCGTCGGCACCGTGGCAGCTGGCGCAATTGGCGGCGTAGAGGGCTACCCCGTCGATCCCGCCAACGGGAGGCGGATCCACAGGCGGCGGATCCACAGGCGGCGGATCCACTGGCGGCGGAGCTGTTCCTCCAACGACCACGGTGACTGTCGCTGCCGCCGAGAATCCCAACCCATCTGTGGCCATGTACTGGAATGTGTCGGTGCCCGTGAATCCGGAACTTGGCGTATAGAAGAACCCGCCTGCTGTGATCATCGTTACCGAGCCGTTGGCTGCCCCGGTGGTGAGCACGGACTGGATGGGGTCGCCTTCGGGGTCGGAGTCGTTGACGAGCACACCGGGGGGATTGACGATCAGAGTCTGGTCGGTGGCCGTCGTGTAGGAGTCGTCGCCCGCGGTCGGGGCGGCACCAGACGCGGAGAGCTGCAGGTTGGTCGACGATGCCGCCACCAAGGGCGCGTTGGAGTGGAATACCGCCGGAGCGGCACTGCCGGTGCCGATCCAGAACAGCAGGGCGGCGGCCGTAACCGTCGCGGTGAGGGGCCCAAAGGCCGACTTCTGTTTCATTGATCTCATCTCATGCCCCTTTCAGGTCTTCGCTGCGATTCATCGTCACGATGACTCTCCCGTCTCAATCGCCTGACGCCACCGAACCGCTTGTCTACCGAATGTGAACCACCCCACCAACATGCCGCCAGTGGCGGCCACCATTCCCAGCAACACACCAAGAGGGAAATCCGGGCCGGAGCCGGGCGCGGAACTTGGTATGCCAGCGAGACGTTTTGCCAACCCGAGGCTCGCATCCGACGGCCCCTGGGGAAGAGTCCCAGACCCTGCTTTCTGCGAAGCGCCGGCGACCTGGGTCGTGGTGGTGACCTCCAAGCCGTGGACGTAATCGGCGATCAGGCGAACTTCGTCGTCACCGAGGATGTCGGCGAAGCCCGGCATATCGCTGGGGCCTCGCAGGATCGCACCGACGAGATCGTCGTCGTCGAAGAAGATGTTGAGCGCACTGGCGCTGTCCCCGACTCCTGCGACCCCGTGGCAGCTGGCGCAGTTGAGGTTGTAGAGGGCCGTTCCGGGATCGGCCGGCTCTGCGTTGGGATCGTCGTCGGTCGATCCATCAGTTGTGATGTCGATCGTGGGGGCGATGGAAGCAACATGGCTGGCGACGAGCTGGATCTGATCTGAGGTCAGCGTGTCGGAGAAGCCGGGCATGGTGCCAATGCCGTTGGCCACGATCGAACCGACCAGTGCCGACGACACCGGTCCGTCGATCAGAGAGCCGGCGATGCCGCCCTCACCGGCCGCACCGTGACAGGTGGCGCAGCTCGTAGCGTAGATGTCGGCACCGGTAGCGGTAGCGGGAATTGTGGTTGTGGTGGTGGCGACCGGATCGGAGCTCTGGAAGTTCTTGGAGAGGCGGGTGACTGCATCGAGTTCTGCGGACGACAGAATCGTCGAGTAGCCGGGCATCGATCCACTGCCGTTGTTGATCACAGCAGCGATCTGGCCGGTGGAGGAGGTTGAGGTGATCAGTGACGGGCCGAGTCCGCCTTCACCTGATGCGCCGTGACAGCTGGCGCAGTTGGCTCCGTAGACGGCACTGGCGCTGACCGAACCTGGAGTGGTGGTGGTGGTTGCGGGTGAGGTGGTGGTCGTTGCCGGAATCGTGGTGGTCGTGGTGGTGGTGGTGGGAGGCACCGTCGGCGGAGGTGGTGGAGTGCCGGTGGCAACCGTGACTGTGACCGAGGCACTACCGGTCGACCCCGCATTGTCCTCCACGGTGAGGGTCACGGTGTAGGTGCCGGGGTTCACGAAGCTGTGTTGGAGACTGGAACTGAAAGTGCCGAAGTCGACCACAGGGGTTCCGTCTCCGAAGTCCCAGCGATAGGCGACGATCGTCCCGTCGGGGTCGGACGACCCGGTCCCGTCGAACGTCATGCCCTCGAGCGGCACACCTTGAAGTGCCGCCGACACGACGGCGGAGGGGGCCTGGTTGGCCGCTGCGCTGATGGTCACGGCCAGAGTCGCCTGGGCGACGCCGTCGCCCCCGGCTCCAGCGGCGAGATCAACCGAGTTGCCCGCGGCGTAGAGCGTGGCGCTTCCGGCGGTGGCGGGGGCCGTCCAGTCGAATGTCCATGAGACGATTCCGCCGGCCGCCTGCTTGGCCCCGTTGTGGACGATCTCGCCGGCCAGGATCTTGGTGTCGGCGCCAGTGGATACGAGCGTTCCGGCCGTGGAGGAGACATCCAAGCCGCCGGCAGCTTGTGATCCTGTCATGGTGAGTGTGTAGGTGGAGGTGGAGCCGACGGTGACTGCGGCCGGCCCGGAGATGGCGACGGACGGAACGGGTCCACCGCTGTGGCAGCTTGCGCAGGTGCTGCCGCCGTTGGTGGCCGGATTGCCCGAATAGCCACTCGATCCTCCGGTGAAACCGAATGCCGAACCAGCAGCCGAGAACATCACTGCGCCACCTATCACGATGACGGTGAGAATCATCCGACGAAACATGTGCCATCTCCCCCGAGGCATAGTCCCCGGATTCGGTATGGAGAGAGTCTGTCGCCGTCGCCCTGCGGCGGCGACACCCTACGACTATCTCTAGTTGTGATTGACTTGAGTGTAGCAATCTATTTGGCTCAAGACAATGACTTACATCGTCTGTAAGTCCGAGAGCCGGGCAAACATTTTCGTCGGTACGTCATTTGTACCAGAGCTGGGCCAGCGGCCCCACATTGGGAGACCGATCCCCAAGTTCAGGTCGACCACTGAGAGCGCGACAGAGGGACCCAACTCACCCTTGATTGTCACACAACGTGGCCGATACGCTACTAGATGTGAAATAGTCACGCATTCGGCTCTGCACAACGGAGGGCGAAATTGAAGAATCTGTCTCGTCTCCGGGCCGCGCCCACCGCCACCGAGCCATCGTCCGGCATGGGGAGATCACGGCGCAGTCTTCGATCACGCCTGCGATCCATTGCTTTGGGAGCGAACCTCGCGTGGCGGGCCGTGGGACGAATGGGCCGCCTGGGCCTCTTGGGATTGGTCCTCGCCGCCGCGCTAGCGGTGGGACTCGGATTCAGAATAGAAAGCACCGCAAGATCGAACCTGCTCCAGGGACGCGCCAGCATTCTGGCCCAGGTAGTAGCCGACCTGCCGATTTCCGACTTCTCGTTCGCTCCAGAGTCACCACAGTTCGGGCAGATCTCCGAGGAGGTGGAGCACCGACTCTTGGGCGGAGAAACGGTGAGGGTCAAGATGTGGGCGCCCGACGGAACGATCATCTATTCAGATGCCGAAGCACTCATCGGTGAGCAGTTCGAGCTTCATTCCGACCTCATCGCCGGGCTGGCGGGTGAGTTCAGCCACAAGACAGCCGACGTGGATGGAGCGAGCAACGTGTTCGACCGCGAATTCGGCCGACTCATCGAGTTCTATCTACCGGTGCGGGACGATTCCGGCTCGGTGATCGGCGTCCTGGAGGTCTATGAGCGGAGCGCTCCACTCGACCAATCGCTCTCCGAGATCCGTAGCGACGTCTGGTGGAGTGTGGGCATCGGCCTGACCGCTCTCGTGGCGCTCGCTCTGGCTGTCGGGGTATCAACCGCGCGGAGCTACAACAGGAGTCGCCGCCAGGCCGAGGAACTCGCCATCTCGATCACACGTGCTCGCGAAGGCGAGCGCAGTCGCCTCGTCAACGCCCTCCACGACGACGTGAGCCAGCCGTTGTATCGCATCCTGTTCGGTCTTCAGGGATGTCGACACCGGGTGAGCGACCCCGCGGTCAGCGACGAGATGGTGCGCCTCGAGGGCCTGACCCGCGAGATCGAGTCGAGAATCCGGTCCGAGCTTCGAAGGTTGCACGGGTCGGTCGTGGAAGAGACCGGCCTTCAGGTCGCCCTGTCCGAACTGGTCGACACTGCTCGCCGCGAAACCGACCTCGAGATCTCCCTGGATGTCGACGACTCGAGCGACCTGCGCTCCGAGGCCGGTTCTGCGGTCTATCGCTCCATCCAGGAATCGTTGTTCAACATTCGCCGCCACGCCGGCGCCTCGGCAGTGTCGATCGCAGTGACCACCGACAACAGCACGATGGTGGCCATAGTGTCGGACAACGGCGTGGGCTGGAACGGCAACGAGGGGATCGGTCTGGTGACGACTCGCCAGATACTCCAGTCGGTGCGGGGCGACCTCAAGATCCGGCTCAGACGGCCGAGGGGCACCACGGTCCGAATCACAGTTCCCACGGAGGCGGTTCCGACATGAGAATCCTGATAGCCGACGACCATCGCGTGGTCCGCGAAGGTGTTCGCTGGATGCTCGATCCCGAGCCGGGGATCGAAATCGTCGGAGAAGCTGTAAACGGGGAAGATCTGTTGCGGATCCTCTCGGAGACCACAGACATCGACATCGTTCTGCTCGACCTCAGGATGCCGGGACTCAACGGCTTCGAAGTCCTCGAACGACTGGTTGAAGAATCACCCAGGGTGAGAGCGGTGGTGATGTCGATGCACGACGACCCCATCTTCGTCAGACGGGCGATCTCGCTCGGGGCGTCGGGGTATCTTCTCAAGAACGTCGGCCAGGCCGAGTTGGTGCGGGCTCTCGAGTCGGCTCACGAAGGCCACACCTACGTTCAGGGAGAACTCAGCGGCGCACTCATCCAAGGATCGGATGAGGATCGACCCGTCGGGAAGTCTCTGGGCCCGCGTGAGGTCGAGATCCTCCAGCTGATATCCGATGGGGCCTCCAACAAGCAGATTGCCCGCGATCTGAATCTCTCTCAGGCGACGGTCAAGTGGTGTTTGAAGAACGTGTTCGCGAAACTTGATGTCAACTCGCGGGCCGAGGCGGTGGCCAGCGCGCTGCGAATAGGCGTCATCAGCTGAGTGCGTACCGCTCAGGTGTTACCCATTTGAGAGTACTTCTTGACCGAATGAGTGGGTGTCGCCATCGCGCATCGATCCTTAGTGTCAGGACGGCGTAGAGGTATCAGAACTTCACCTTTCGGGCGATGGTCAACGGTGACCGCGAAGAAGATGCCTCTGGGGGAGGCATCATGCGGAAGATTCTCACATCCATCGTGGTATTGGCCATGGTTGCGGCAATCGCAATCAGCGGCGGTTCCGCCACAGCGGCCATCACGCCCACCAACCCTCAGGACATCGGGGGATCCATCTTCACCGGCGACAGTTCGGTGCGATATCTCTTCGACCTGGCGAGTCCACTCGGCGAACCCGTCGCCGTGTACGACAACTGTGTCCGATCCGCGCCCGCCGACAGTGTGCTGTCCCCCTCCGGCGCGCCGCTCACTCTGTTTGATGGCACCTCCGACCCCGGGCCCAGCGGCGCTGGCCTCGACGGAACCGCCGTATGCCCCGCACTCAGTGGCGCCAAGGTCCTGATTCAGGATCAGGACACCGGCGAGCCGATCGGCTACGGAGTCGTAGCCGAGAATTCCTGGACCGCGACTGTGGACGCCGACGTCCATCCAAGCGTGGTCGCAACGTTCAGCGCCCCGGGCCACGACGTGACCAGCCGCGAGTTCAACTGGGACCCCGTCAAGCTCGCCTACACCCACTCGATTCCGGGGATCACCGACGCTCTCGGTACAACCGGAGTCAACGTCGGCGGCAACCTCCAAGACGCCCACCTGCCTCCGCTTCTCAACGTCGACCCGGTCACCGGAACAGGTGATCTCCCCAGCGCCAACTTGTTGCACTACGCGTTCTACGACGAGTTCGTCAACGGCGCCGACGACGGCACGCTGATCGACCCCGGCCTCAACTGCGTGACGGTCAGGGCCTACGACGACTCCGGCAATCTTCTCCAGACACGCCAGACCGGCGAACGTGACTTCACCACCAAGGACGGAGTCGTCTTCGGCGCTGGGGGAATTCCAGCAGAGGGCTACGTGTACTTCGAGGGTCTGCCCCCCGGGGAGATCATCGTCGAGTCCGACCCGTCGTCGATCACCAGCGCATGCAACCCCGGCATCCTCCACTTGCCTGATCTCGATCCGATTACCAACCTCGCCCGTACCTGGTCGGCGACCTTCACCGAGGAGGGCGGCACCGCTTGGGATCTGCCCCTCGCCCCGGGCGACCCGGGCACCGAAGCCGGCGCCTACATGACCTGGCACGGCTTCATCGAGGAGATCGGCAACGACGCCGGAGGCAACCCGGTCATCTCCAACAGCATCAAGGGAACTCTGCTCGACGCCGACGGCAACGACCCCGCTGAGCCGTTCCCCGGCCAGGTGGGTGGTCGGGTCAACGGCCACTACCCGAACGGCGCAGATGTCGAGCGCAATGCTCGGATCACCAACGGCCGCGTGGCCCTCTACGAGATCGGCGACTTCCCGAAGCTCGTGGCGACCACCCACGCAACTCAGCCCACCGGCCAGAACGACCAGAACGGTGGCGAGTTCAACTTCATCAACGTGCCCCCTGGGAAGTACGAGATCTTCGCCTACGACTCCCCGCTCTACAACGTGCCTCTGATCGGAACCGGTCTGACGGTGAGCCCCGGGCCCGCTATCAACCTCGGGCTGCTCATGCCGCGCTTCGGGGCTCGAGGCCAGGGCACGGTCATGAACGGCACTACGCCGGTGCCCAACGCGAGAGTCCTGGCGCACTACGAGAGCGGGGCCGTCAAGCACGAGGCAACCACTGATTCGTTGGGGTACTTCAACTTCGAGTTCCTGCCTGAAATCGAAACGATGGGCTACGTGTCGGTCGAAATGCCAGACGGCTCCGAGTGGCGCGGCAAGATCATCACAGAGGAATTCGACCCCGATGCGGTCGACCTTCTCACTGGTATGCCGATCAACAACGGCGAAACGACATTCGCCACTCACAACTCGATGAACCGCTACGTGGCGTGGATGACCTTCAACTATTGGGTCGACATCCAGGTCGAAGACGTTCCGGCCGCCACCGGCGACATTCACGGAGCAGTCTTCTACGACAACCTCGAGCAAGGCTCGTGGAGCCCCGACGGCATCTACGACGACAGCGTCGAACGCACCCTTCACGGAGTCACCGTGGAGCTCTACGACGCCGCCGACGCCGGACCCGCTGCCATCCCGCTGGCGTCAACCACCACCGGCATCTTCGATACCGCCGACACGGTCATGCAAGGCTGGCAGCTGCCGTCCACTCTCCCGCTCAACGAGATCGGCGGAGTGTTCGCCGGACCGGTGTACAACGGCGTCGACCCGGTTGCTCCCACGATCGGCATGTACGACTTCCGCGACCAACCGCCCGGCGACTACGTCGTCAAGGTGGTGCCCCCGGTCGGCTACGAGTACTCGCCATCGGCCACCTCGCAGTCCGGAGGCGAGTTTGCAACCATCGCCGGCGGAGCGAGCGCCCGCGTCGATATCGGGGCCAGCACCACACCCAGCCCCGACCAGTCGCTGTACTTCTCGCTCGACTGCGGTCCTCTCGGCAACGCCTCGACCTGCGCCGAGGACCTCGACATCTTGCGGATCAACACCGACAACTCGACCACCGTGGTATTCGACGGCAGCAACGTCACCACCGCCATCGGCACGAAGGTCTGGCTCGATCCGTTCCACGCCCAGATCGACGGCTTCTCCTTCCTCAGCGAGTCGGAGATTCTCATCTCGTTCCAGCGGCCACAGAATCGCAAGGTGTTCGGGCTTCCGCCGGGACCCGCGGTCGATGACTCCGACGTGTTGCTGTTCACCGCCGACAGTCTCGGCGAGGGAACCACCAGCGGCGTATGGAGCCGCTACTTCGACGGATCCGACGTGGGGCTCGACGCGTGGGGCGAGGACATCGATGCCATCGCCGTACTGCCCGACGGAGGGCTCTTGATGTCGACAGTCGCCGACGCCGTGGTCGCGGCCGGCACGTTCCCAGACGAGGACGTCTTCCGCTTCGACTTCGGTGTGGGAGGACCGGGGACGAATACAGCCGGCACCTTCAGCCCCTACTTCGATGGCAGTGCGACCGGCGCCTACACCAACGAGTTGACCAACGGAGGTGAAGACATCGACGCATTCGCGCTGGACTCCAGCAACGGCGACGTTCACCTGTCGACCCTCGCCAACTTCGCCGTGGGAAACAGGCCGTGGAAGGCGGCACCATGGACTGGCGGCACCAGGGGCCAGGACGACGACATCGCCACCTGCACCCCCACGACCCCGCTGACCGCACCACTCACGTGCTCCGGTTGGGCCCTCACGCTCGACGGCGCTGCGATCGGACTCGATCCCGCCTACGACATCAAGGGCCTCGATCTGAGCACTTCGGTTGTCGGGCCACGTGAGTTCGGTGTGCCCAGAGCCGGATTCGCCGAAGGTGGCGTGTTCGACGACACCGGTCCTCTCGACATCAGATTGGGGAGCCTCTTGGCCTGGGAGAAGGCTGGCATCGTCGGTGCCCCGGTCGGGGTCTACGACCATCATGGCTACCTCCTCGGGGTCATGTTCATGGGTGATCCGATGTGTCATCCGACCGCCACCGCAGCCGACTGCCCTGCCGGCAACAATCAGGATCCGGTGGCCCAGGGACGCTTTGCGTCCGGGGTGCACCGCTACCTCGGCAACGACAATGGCTTCTGTGAGGACCGAAACGGCGACGGGGTGCTCCAGGTCGGAGAGGATGTCAACGGGAACGGAAACCTGGATTGCTTCCAGTCCACCTTCGATCCCATGGAACTCGCCTACGCATTCGGTCAGGGCGGCAACAAGTTCGAAGCCGACTGGTCGCTCGTGCCTCCCTTGATCCCGGCGGTGACAGTGGATATCTGCGTCACCGACATGATCGTGGCCAACACCGGACCCGCAGATCCGTGGACGGCCGTCGTGAGTGTGACTGTGAGCGAGGAAGATGGCGCCCAGGGAATGCCAGTCACGGCTGGACCGGTGTCCGTGTTCGGCACTTGGAGCAACGGAGAGGGCGCTACCGCCGACACTGTCAACGGAATCGCGACCCTGTCGACACCGGTCCCGCCTGACTTCCTCAGCGATGTCTTCTTCACGGTCGACACTGTGACCGGGCCGGCGTTCTACGTCTACAACCCGGCCAACACCACGATCGTCACGTGCATCGCACCGGCAGTTTCCGACATCGTCCCCAATCCCAATTCTGGAACCGGCGGAGGCTTGCCACTCCAGGTCTCCGCCGGTTCCATTGACAAAGGTGAGGGCAAATGGTTCGTGGAGCTGACGATCGTCGGCGAACCCGACGCCGAGGTCACCTACATGTTTGAAGATGGGGAGCAGAAGACCAAGACACTGGCTGACGGATCGCTCGTGGTGAAGAGCGAAACGATCGAAGACCCCGGGGTCGCCTCGATCGGTTACTCGGTCGGCGACGGCACCACGACAGTGAGCGACATCGCATTGAAGCCCAGTTAGTACGGGGGGAGACCCGTTGCCGCATCGATTGGTGCTGCCCGGTCGTGGTCATGGCTTCAACGCCGTGGCCACGAACGCACTGATCAGGCCGTCGACGTCCGTCCTGCCGAATTGCTCGGCGATGGCGTCGGCGGCCGCGGTGGTGGCTTCGCCCAGCCGCGCTGGATCGATGGCGTCGATCTCGTGTCGCAGTGGTGTGCCCTGGCAGTAGGCGATAGCCGGAATGTCGCAAGTCGCGGCGCGACTTCGAGCCTGGAGCAGTTCGTATCCGAAGCTCGAATCGAATCCTGCCGCAACGATGTCGGCTTGGACGTCGTCTGGGCGGTAATAACCGTGGGGGGTCCGTGGAAGGAATTCTGGTGGCGCCTCGGGAAACAATCCGGCCAGAGCCACGGTGACAGTGGCCGCGAATTCATTGGTCTCGATCCGGTCCCAGACGTTGAACAGCAGTGTTCCGCCGGGGCGAAGCACGCGCCCCATCTCGGTGAAAGCCCCCGATCGATCGGGGAAGAACATCACACCGAACTGGCACACAACGGCATCGAACGAGTCGTCGGGAAACGGCAGCGCCATCACATCGGCCTGGCGCCACGCGACCGAACGGGCCGTGCCGACCGAAGCGGCATGGTCGAGCATCGGCTGGTTGAGGTCGCTGGCAATGATCGAGACCGCTTCGTCGAGGCTGGCAGCCATGGCCCGGGTGAGTACTCCAGTTCCGCTCGCAACCTCCAGCACGCGGCGCGCTCCGGTGGCTTCGAGACGTGTGACCAGATCGACCGCGTAGCTCTCGAATATCAGAGGCACGAGGTGTTGGTCGTAGAGTTCCGGAACCGATCCGGCGAACACCATGTCGGACTCGGCTGCGGTCATCGCGTCAGGTCCAGCGGTCGTAACTGACCAGCTCCTCGAGGGGCACGCGGGCTCGCTTGAGGGGGCTGTCCGGAGCGTCGGGGATGGGCCAACCCAGGGTGATCACCATTGTCATGTCCCAGTTGTCGGGCAGACCAGCGGCGGCACGGGTCCGGTCTTGGTGCTGGAGGGTGACCGGGCAGGACCCGAGCCCCTCGGCGTGGGCGCTCACCATCATGTTCTGCGCCATGCGCCCAACGTCGAACATCAACATGAGCTCCTTCGGTACGGCTATCCCGATGATCACAGCTGAAGTCCCGATCCAGAAGGAAAAGTCGCCGGACTCGGCGAGGGCGTCCTGGACAGCCTGATCACGAAACACGATCAGCCGGTTTGATTCGTTGTTCTTGGCGCTACCGGCCATTCGACCGGCCTGCAGTATGCGGGCCAGCACATCGTCGGGGATGGGCGCATCGGTGTAGTGCCGAACGTCGCGCTTGGAGATGACTGCCTCGTATGTGTCCATGACCCAGTATCTCACCAGACGAGGTCCGGAGGCTCCTGATCCAGAAGTGGAAGATCGATCACCACGGGGGCATGGGAGGCCGCCACGTTCGTCGTGATGCAGCCGGGATGAGTGTGTCTTACACCAGCACGGTCAGTGATCGTCTACTACGGTGCGCTCCCTGTGCCGGCCCGGCACACCGCGGGGCATCCAGTCCCACGCAATCAACTCGGGGAGCGATTTAGTGAAGCGAATTACTGTTCTGTTCTGTGTGGTCGGACTGGTGGCAGCACTCGCTGCGCCTGCCAATGCCATCACTAAGGGTGGCCGACTCGACGGCGGTGACCATCCGTACACCGGCCTGTCCATCCACGACGTCGGCGGCGGTCCATCGCATCGATGCTCGGGCGCGTTCGTTGACGCCCACACGTTCGTAACAGCTGGCCACTGCACCACCGGCACGTCCGGAGGACGGGTCTGGCTCGATGCAGACATCGAGACCCCACCCCGAAGCGTGACCGGCTACCCGTTCGCCGGTGGCACGTCGATCGAGGCCGATCACGCGTTCACCCATCCGCTCTACAACGACAACGCCTTCTTCCTCTACGACGTCGGCGTCCTGAAGTTCGACGACGCCGTCTACGGCGGCCCGTACGCATCACTGCCCGGGCTCGACGCAATGGACCAGGCCGGCAAGGGACGCAAGAACGCCAACGCAACCGTGACCGCGGTCGGCTATGGCCTTCAGTTGGTCAATCCCGTGTTTGTCCAGGCTGACAAGATCCGTATGGCCGCCGACCTGATGGTCGTCGACGTCAACGGTGTTGCCGGTATCGGTGCGATCAACCCGGGGCAGTCCGCATCCCTCAGCGGCGACGCTGCCCACGGCGGCACCTGCTTCGGTGACTCCGGCGGACCGATTCTGCAGTTCGGGACCGACACCATCTGGATGGTGAATTCGTTCGGGCTCAACGGCAACTGCGCCGGTATCGGCGGCGGTTATCGCATAGACCGTGCCGACGACATAGCGTTCCTGTCCGACGTCAGCACCGGACAGTCGGAGTTCTAGATCATGTGCTTCGCTTGTCGGGGGCCGGTCTGGAAAGGCCCCCGGCAAGACAGCATTCAGCATCAACGAACAGGGATTGCCCATGTCAGGTTCAGCGACAGACAGTCCGATCGGCGAGGTCTTCGAACTGGAGTTCGTGTGGAAGACGTTCGATCCGTTCCTCTTCTGTGTGCACCATGACGACGCCTACCCCGCGGGCACCGACGATCTGGGGCCACCAACCACCGACCTGATCGGCCGCAGCATCGGGCAGGACTTCAGCGGCCAGTCGGGTTGGAGCATGTATCACGGCTCCGGCGTACCCGGGTTTCCTCGCCATCCCCATCGCGGTTTCGAGACCGTCTCCTATGTTCGCGGCGGCCTCATGGATCACGCCGACTCGATGGGGGCCGGCGCCAGATTCGGTGCGGGCGACGTGCAGTGGATCACCGCCGGCCGGGGGATCCAGCACTCGGAGATGTTCCCGCTGGTCGACTCGTCGCGGCCCAACCCCGTCGAACTGTTCCAGATCTGGCTCAATCTCCCCGGCGAGGACAAGATGGCCGAGCCGTCGTTCCACATGCACTGGAACGAGCAGATCCCTCGGCTGTCCTTCGATGACGCCAACGGCCGACCCACTCGAGTAGTCGCCGTCGCCGGACGGATTGGTTCGGCCGATCCGATGTCACCTCCCCCATCCTCCTGGGCCTCACGATCCGACTCTGACGTCGCCATCTGGCACATCGAAATGGATCCTCAGGCGGAGTGGACGCTCCCGCCGGCGGCAACCGGCACTGCCCGCACGATCTACGTGTTCGATGGTGAAGGCATCGAAGTCGGAGGCGACGTCGTCACCTCCGGGCACGGGGCAACTGTCGATGTCGACCAGCCCGTGCTACTCACTGCTCTCGATGGTGGGGCACACGTTCTCGTGCTTCAGGGTCGACCCATCGGTGAGCCCGTGGCCCATGTCGGGCCGTTCGTGATGAACACCCGGGCCGAACTCGAGCAGGCGTTTCTCGACTACAGGCAGACCGGGTTCGGGGATTGGCCGTGGCCATCGGACGACCCCGACCACGGCCCTACCAGCGCCCGATTCGCGGTCTACCCGGACGGAAGTCGCGACGATCCGGCGTAGCGGTCACAGTTCGTCGTCGACGAACCATCCCGTCGCGCCCACCACCACGAATACGACTGCCGCTATGGCAGCCGCCCACTGCAACGTCTCACCCAGGTCTCCAACGGTCCCGATGGCGAGCAGGACACTCCCGTAGCCGAGTCGTCCCACGAGGCTCGTGAGCGAAAGGAACGTGGCCCGATGCCGACGGTCGACGCGCGGAGCAACGGTTGCCGGGACGAGCACCGACACCACCGCTGTCTGCACGCTGCGCAGCACGATCAACGGAAGCACCAGAGCCGAGGTCACCAGAGCCATGGCCGTGAGCGTGATGACCGGGATAGCAGCAACCATCATGAAGACGAGCACGACACCGAGACGTCGACGGAGACGGCCTACACCTCGCACCGCGACCGCTGCCGCCAGAGCGATCAGCGCGGCCAGCAGCCCGTTGATGAGCGGAGTTCGATCGATCTGGTCGAGGGCCTCACCCATGACACCGGCGAGGTAGGGAGCCGCCAATTCCGATGTCAGGTGAACCGTGATCACCTCGCCCAATACGTAGACCGTCACCCAAGCCAGCGTTCGGTTTCGGAGATAGGCGACAACCCTCAGCAGTTCGCTCCCGACACCTGAAGTGTGGGGGTCGCCCTCGGGCTCGGCCAGACGGAGGGTCACCAGGAATTGGATGACCGACGCGACGAGGGCAGCCAAGAAGGGCAGGCGGAGATCGATGAGACCAAGAGCACCGCCCGTGACGGTGGCCGCGGCGGTGAACACGAGATGATCGCGCCGCACCCGCGACTCCCGATCCTCGAACTCCGGTGTGCGACCCAATGCCTCGAGGGAGTCGTAGTGGAGTGTCACATCCGTGCCAGAGCTGAACGCGAACCCCATTGCCAGCAGCACCTGGGCGGTGGCGATACCAGCAAAGCCGTCGGAGAATACGAAGAACGCGTGGGCCGCCACCCACCACAGTGCAGCAAGGCGGAGGGTGACCACCCGACCTATCCGGTCGCTGAACCAGCCAGACGGAACCTCGAACGCGACGACGGCCAGGTAGTAGACGGCCTGGAGGCGCAGAGCGTCTCCGAGGCCGAACCGATCGATGAAGAACAGGACCGACGTGGGGAGCCAGAACAGCGCGCCGGTCGACCACTGGAGGTGTCGGTAGCGATCGAGGTTTCGCTCCATCGCGTCCGGCATCGAGCCATTGTCGCAGGGCACTCCGGGAGATGCTCCGTCGTGGAGACGAATCCCGGCGACGCGATGTCAGACGACCTCTATGCCCTCGGCCCGCATGTCGTCGAGCGCCTGCGCGGTGGTGTCGGGAGCGACCCCGACGCACATGTCGGTGAGCAGTCGCACCTCGTAGCCCAGCCGGAGGGCGTCGGTCGCGGTTGCCTTGTCGCAGTAGTCGGTCGCAATTCCGACCACATCGACCGAGCCAACCTCGTGGAAGCGGAGGTGGGCATCGAGAGTTCCTCCGTCCGGCCCGGTCCCCTCGAACCCGCTGTAAGCCGCGCTGAACTTGCCCTTTGAGAAAACTGCATCGATGGCACGGGAGAAGTCGACATGAGTGTCGACCCCGGGATGGAACTCTGCCCCCGGACTGCCCGCCGCACAATGGGCGGGCCAGGTTGTCTCGAAGTTCGGATCACCCTCGGCGAAATGATCGCCGGGGTCGATGTGCCAGTCGCGCGTGGCAACGATGGTGGCGTAGTCGTGGGCCTGATCCCGGATGTGGGCCGAGATCCGTTCGGCCACCGCCGCTCCCCCGTCGACTCCCATCGATCCGCCCTCACAGAAGTCGCCTTGTACGTCGACAACGATGAGTGCTCGGTTCATGGGTGCCTCTTCGGGATACGGGATCAACCCATGGTCGCACATGGTTCGCTCTCGACAATGTTGCGCCCCTACGCTCGACTTTCCTGCCGGGTCCGCGAGACTGCGCACCACTACCACCAGGGATGGCGATGTCCGATCGACCCGAGTTGATCATCAGAAACGCGACCGTGGTCGACGGCAGCGGATCCGAGCCCTTCGTGGCCGATGTGTCGGTGAGCGACGATCGAATTGTCGGCATCGGAACACAAGGCGAGTCGTCCGGAGTGGAGATCGACGGCGGAGGCCTGGCCGTGTCGCCGGGCTTCATCGATGTTCATACCCACGACGACCTAGCGGTGCTGATCGACCCGACCCATCGTTGCAAGACGTTGCAGGGCGTGACCACCGTGGTGGTCGGTAATTGCGGCACCGGACCGCTGACCGACCGGGCCCTTCTTGGATTCGGCAACGAGGTCTCTGCTTCGTGGCGCAACCATGCCGGATATTTCGAGTTGCTCGACCGCGAACCGGCCTCGTGCAATGTGGGGGTCCTGGCCGGGCATGGCACCATCCGAACCGAGGTGATTGGACGCCATGAGAACCGCGCCGCGTCCCCGGCCGAACTTGATCAGATGGCCGGACACGTCGATGAGGCCCTCCGAGCCGGCGCCCTCGGGTTGTCGAGCGGTCTGGCCTACGAGCCCGGCACCTACGCACCTGAGGACGAACTGGCCGACTTGGCCACCGTGGTTGCCGAGGCCGGGGGCGTGTACACGTCGCACATTCGCGACGAAGGGGCCGGTCTCGAGGCTGCGGTCGCCGAGGCGATCCGTGTCGGCGAACGTTCGGGTGTGGCCGTGCAACTGTCGCATCACAAGGCCGCCGGGCGCGACAACTGGGGCCGGATCATCCAGACTCTGGCGATGGTCGACGAAGCCCGGGCCCGCGGTGTCGACGTGGCTCTCGATCAGTATCCCTACACCGCCGGGAGCACGTCGCTGGAGCAGCTGATTCGCCAGGGCGCGCTGGGGGGCGACAGCGTCTCGGGCACCAGACCTTTCGGGGATCTCAACGGTGATCAGGTGCTGATCGGGTCGGCGCCCGACAAACCCGAGATCGAGGGTCGGCGGCTTTCTGATCTGGCGGCCGAATACGGCCTTGATCTGCGGCCCGCGGCCGAGCAGATCCTTGTCGATGGTGGCACCGGCACGTTCGTCGTGTTCGAGATCATGGATGAGGGCGACGTTCGCACCGTGATGATCCACCCTTTGACCATGATCGGTTCCGATGGAATTCCGGCTGGCGGCAAGCCCCACCCGAGGCTCTGGGGCACCTTCCCCCGAGTATTGGGTCGCTATGTTCGCGAAGCCGGAGTTCTCGAGCTCGCCGAGGCGGTCCATCGCATGACTGGAGCGCCCGCCAGACGGTTCGGTATCACCGATCGGGGCCGGATCGAGGTTGGTGCGTTTGCCGACCTGGTGCTCTTCGACCCTGACACGATCATCGACGTCGGCACCTACGAGGACCCGGCCCGGCCTCCGGTCGGGATTCACGGCGTGTGGGTCAACGGCCGACGGATCGCGATCGGCCGGGATCACACCGGCGACCGGCCCGGCCGGGCCCTGCGACGCTGAGCCGGCCCGAGCCGACTTCGGATCAGCGACATCCCGGCATTACCGTGTCGACCCATGCCGACACCTCACATCTCCGCCCCTGACGATGCCTTCGCCGAAACCTGCCTGCTTCCGGGCGATCCGCTACGAGCAAGGTGGATCGCCGAGAAGTTTCTCGACGACGCCGAGCAGGTGACGGCGGTACGCAACATCCTTGGCTACACCGGCACCTACAAGGGACAGAGGGTGTCGGTCATGGGCACCGGCATGGGGGTTCCGTCGATTTCGATCTACGCCTCGGAACTCATCGACACCTACGGCGTACGCAAGCTGATCCGGGTGGGTAGCTGTGGCTCGCTTCAGCCCCACTTGAGCTTGATGGACGTGGTGATCGGAGTCGGGGCCTGCACCGACTCTGGTGTCAACCGGGCTCGGTTCTCGGGGTGGGACTTCGCCGCGACTGCCGACTACAACCTGGTGCGAGCCGCGGTCGATGCCGCCGAGGCGCTCGGCAAGACCGTACATGTCGGCAACATCATGACCTCGGACCTCTTCTACGGTCCCACCAACCTGTCGCTCGAGGAAACCATGGCGCCGCTGGTGCGGATGGGGGTGCTCGCCGTCGAGATGGAAGCGGCCGGACTCTACGGTTTGGCGGCCGAGCGAGGAGCCTCGGCTCTCGCGGTCTGCTCGGTCAGCGACGACATGGTCACCGGAGGAGCACTCAGCCCCGAGGACCGCGAGACGTCGCTCTCCGACATGGTCACGATCATCCTCGAATCCGTTCTCTGAGCCGGGCCGGTCGCCTCACGGCACTCGTCGCTGGGCGATCCCGATCATCTGTTGAGCCACCGGTGCCGAAGGCGGATGGTGGCGAGCGGCGCGAACATCGCGAACGAGTCGCTCCAGTATCGAACGACGATGGAAGGACCGACCACCGGCGATCTGGCTGGCCCGGTCGACGACCGTCGCCGATGCGTTCGTCGACGCTTCCTTCATCGCTATCGCCGTGGCCAGAGACTCAATTGGATCGACGATCTCAGCGACACGAGCCACTCCCCACTCGAAGGACGATGCCGCGCTCAGGTGGGCGATCTCCAGTTCGCCGACCATGGCGTCGGTGAGAGCTTGGTCGCGATGAAGGGAGTTGGATCCGCTACCCATGGCGTCATAGGCAGCCTCACGGGCTCGGTCGGCGATGCCGAGATACACCCCGGTAACTCCCGACAGGAACCATCGGATGACAGCGGCGAATCCCGGGTGCCAAGCCGGACCGTCAGCGGGAAGTCGAACACCCACCACGGATGCTGGAACTCGGACATCGTCCAAGATGAGATCGTTGCTCGCGGTCGATCGCATTCCCATGGTGTCCCACGTGTCGATGATGCTCACTCCGGGCAGATGCATGGAGACCGGGATGACGAGGATCTCGCCGGTCTCGGTGTCGCGGGCGTTGATTCGCACGATGTCGGTGACATGCGAGCCACTGAAAAAGTACTTGCGTCCACTCAGCACATAGTCATCGCCATCTCGTTTGGCCTCGGTGGGAGTGTCCCAAGCCCCGGCCACGACGGCTTCGGCAGCGGTGGAACCCAGCACGACGGAATCTTCGGCCACACGACGCAGCGGCAGCTCATTGGCACCGGAGGCTCTGAAGCCTTCGGCGGCCGCGCCCACCTGGAAGAGGTGCATGTTGATGGTCAGAGCCGTGGAGCCGCATCCCCATCCCAGGATTCTCTGGGCTTTGGCATTCTCCACGATGTCGGCACCGAGGCCACCGAGTTCGGTCGGAACCGGCCCCCGTAGGTAGCCGTGCTCGGCCATGTCTTCGAAGTTCTCGGTCTGGATGGTGCCGGTCAGATCGGCTTCGGCGGCTCGCTCGTCGAGTCGATCTCGAAGTTTCGTCGCCACATCTGTCATCGCTCCCATTGGGGTTCCTCTCGCTCGGTGTTCTCTCTGACACGAGTGTTGCGAGTGGACCAGATCACGCCCAGTGCCAATACTGGACTTCCCCAGTACTGATTCTGGACCTCGGAGGAAGATGAAGTCACACGGTGAGTACTGCCCGATAGCGAAGTCGGTCGAGGTGCTGGGCGAGCGCTGGTCGATTCTGGTTCTGCGCGAACTCCTGATCGGTGTGAGCAAGTTCAATGAGCTCAGCCGAGGCCTCCCGGGTATGTCGCGAACGATGCTGTCGAAACGCCTGCGGGAACTCACCGCGGTCGAACTGATCGAGAAGCTCGATGGCGAGTACTACCTCACGCCGGCGGGGCAGGAACTCCGACCATTCGTGTTCGGACTTGGTTTGTGGGGTGAGAAGTGGCTTCTGGGGGAGCCCGACCCGGCGGAACTCGAGCCGCTCGCGCTCTTCTGGCATGTTCACCCGCTCTTCGATACGTCGGAGCTTCCCGATCGCCAACTCGTGTTCGCATTCGAGCTCGACGGACGCCCGGAACGCTTCTGGGTTGTGGTCGAGACGGTTGGGAGTTCGGTGTGTGATCACGACCCTGGATTCGAGGTCGATGTCGTGGTGCGGTGTGACCTGCCGACGCTCTACCGGGTCTGGTACGGCCAGCAGCCGATCGCTGCTGCTCTCAAGAGCGGGCAGCTCCGATTCCGGGGGGACGCGGCGCTGGTGCGTCGCATGCCCAAGGTGTTCGACCTGTCGAGTCCGGCAGATCTCGGTGTGGACGCGTCGTCACCGCGTCCGGTCTGGTTCGCCTGACGGCACTGAGAGTCCTCAGGCGAGGATCAAGGCGACGATGACTGCTGTGGCGATCATCGTGGTCATCATCGTCGCCACGGCAGCAGCGCCACGCTTGTCTACCGGAAGGCGGCCGAAGAGTGAAGCGAGGCGGGCCATGGCCGCCATCGGTGTGGCGCGTGTCCACATATCGCGCTTCGCTTGGGACCCGGCGCGATCGAGGACCCCGTCGATGTGCCCCATCGAACGCACGACGTTGGGCATCGTGCGGCCGATTGAGCTGCGGGGCGGGGCCTGGCCGGCGACGACCGCGCCGAGGGCTTCGTCGATCGCCTTGGTGTCGTTTGCCCACTGGATGCGAACGAGAATCTCTCCCGAAGGGTCGACTAGGTAGGCCGAGTTGGGCTTTGGTCCGAGGGCACGGTGCAGTGACCCCTCCATGTCGTCGACGGCGACCTCAAACCCGAAGCCGTGGTGCTTCTGGAAGTTGTCGGCGTGAGCCAATTTGTCCTCCATTTTGTGAGGTTGTTCGATGTTCTCGCCGGGGTGTGCCTCTCGCACGTTGACTGCGACGAACCTGACTCGGTCGCCGTAGCGAGCATGCAGCTCGTTGATACCGGGTCCGGCGGCTTCGGTGATGGGGCAGGTGAGCGAGCCGAACACCAATAGCACCGGTCGGCCTCCGAGCTGATCGCTCTGGAAGCGATCGCCGCTGTTGGTGTCCAGGTCGAACTGGGGGACCTGATCGCCAGCTTTCGGATCGTCGCGCCGGAATCGCATGTCGGCGAGGATCAGAGGCACCGAGAGACGATCGAATTGATAGGCCTTGCCCTCTTCGGAGGCCTCGTCGGCCGGAGTTTCGGTGCTGGCATGGTCGGGGGATGTGGTCATTTTCGTACCTCTTTGCAATCTTCTGTGGCGCTGTCGATAGTGACTGCGATGGCCGGTCTGGAGATCCGGCCCAGGAGCCAACGATGTCAACAACCGTTCGGCCGGCCGTCATGTTCCCGGTGTCCGAAGATTGTGGCCGCTGGGGGAACCGATGCGCCCTACGCTTCGTCAGACCAATATGAACACGTTTCTTGCCGTGCCAATTGCAGTCCTGCTGGTTGCCGGCGCGTGCGCGTCCGACAACACCGCTAGCCCTCCAACGAGCGGCGTCGACCCACCCGTCCAGACCACGACCGTGGGCGGCCCTCTCGATCCGGTCGGTTTCGAACCATCACCCGGCGCGACTCGCGCCGAGGTCTCCACCGATGCTCCAACGCCTGTCCTGGTTGCTGCGCTGAACGACACCGGTTTCGAGCTGCTCCGAAGCCAACCATCCACCGAGAATCTCGTGCTCAGCCCGACCAGCATCGGCCATGCCGTTCTAATGGTGCGCGACGCAGCCGACAGTTCAACCGGCACCGCCATCGATCGTGCCTTGTCGTTTCCCGAGGGCATCGCCGCTCACGAGGCATGGAACGCCATCGACAACGCCATTGCTCAAAGCAACGAAACCAATCAGGCGATCGACGCCTCGCTCACACCTGTCGTCGCACTGGCCGGACGTGTTTGGCCAGACGTCACCACCTCCCCCGACCAGACATGGATCGACCTCCTTTCTTCTCATCACGGTGCCGACGTGGAGGCCATCGACCGCGGGTGGCCGGAGGACAGTCGCGTTCTCGTCAACGACTGGGTCAGCGAACAAACCAACGGGCTCATCCCCGAGCTGCTACCGAATGGATTCATAGACGACCAGACCGTGCTGATCCTCACCGATGCCGTCTACTTCAAGGCTCAGTGGCGCCAGATCTTCGGCAAGTACGGCGAGGTGAACATGCCGTTCCACCTGCTCGATGGGTCGACAACGCCGATCTCGATGCTCCGCGACCTCGAACAGAGCGGACCCCGAGGCATCGGCAGCGGCTACATAGCCGCCGAGCTTCCCTACCTCGGCGACGACTACTCGATGCTGCTCGTGATCCCCGACGAGGGACGGTTCGACGAGATTCGCAGCACCATCTCCAGCGACTTCCTCACCTCGGTTGATGCCGGTCTGACCTCAGGCCCCTACGAACTCCTCATGCCGGAGTGGAACACCACTTCGCAGCTCGATCTGCTTCCATGGCTAACCGACATCGGAGTTGCACCGGGCAACTATCCGGGCATCGCTCCTGGGGCATTCTTGGCTGGCGGCGTTCACGCCGCCGACATTGCCGTCGACGAGATCGGAACGATCGCCGCCGCGGCCACCGCGCTCAGCTTCGCAACGTCGGGACCACCCGATCCCGAGATCACGATCGCCGCTGACCGGCCGTTCATTTACGTGATCCGTCATGTCGACACCGGCCTGGCCCTCTTCGTCGGCCAGGTCACCAACCCGGAGGGCTGAGCCTCGGGCAACTCCGCCGAGGCCATATATCATTCTTGCCTTATATTTGTATTGAGTGATATGTTGTCGTCATGGACTCATCCGGCAACAACACCCTCGAACGATTCGGCACAGCGCTGGCCGATCCGATAAGGCGGCAGATCTTGCTGTTGCTGCTCGCCGGCCCGAGTTACCCCAACGAGTTGCTGGCCGAAATCGATACCAGTCAGCCGAATCTCTCCAACCATCTCGGATGTCTTCGGGGCTGCGGGCTGGTTCGCAGCACAAGGGAGGGCCGTCAGGTTTGCTACGAGTTGGCCTCGGAGCGCTTGGCTCACGCCCTGGAAGATCTGGTGGCCGTCGAACTCGACATCGGTGAGCACGATCACATGGCCGGAGGTTCGTGATGGGCGTCCTCGCGTTGGTGATGTATGTGGTCATGTTCCTCGTCGTGTTCGTGGCTCGATCGGTGATTCAGGAACGTTCGACCGGCGACACTGGCATACGGGTGGGGGTGTTGAGCGCGTCGACCGGCTCGCTGGAGTGGCTGGCTGGGGTGCTTCTCGTTCTGGCCATGATCGCCGGGCTAGCGGCACCTATCGCTGAGATCGTGGGGATGGATCCCATGACGAAGAATGGGTGGCTACGCGGATTCGGCTTGGTCGTGGCGGGCACCGGGATCACCCTGACGTTCCTGGCGCAGCTCAACATGGGCACCGAGTGGCGTATTGGAGTCGACACCGACGAACGCACCGGGCTCGTCACTCAGGGCGCTTTCAGGCTGGCGCGCAACCCGATCTTCACGGCGTTCATCGTCGCCGCCGTCGGGTTGGCGATGATGGTTCCGAATCCAATCTCGATCGCGGGTGCCGCCACGTTGATCCTGGCGATCGAATTGCAGGTCCGCGTGGTCGAGGAACCTCACCTTCGCCGACTCCACGGCGACGACTACACGGCCTACGCGTCCCGTGTCGGTCGCTTCGTTCCCGGCATCGGCCGAGGCTGACCCTCACCGCGGCGGCCGATCTGGCCCGGACGGCCGCCCCTCGGTAGGGTCCTTGGATGCGATTCGGTGCAGTGGTTCCCGCTACCGACGAGGACGCGACATGACCGACTCGGTCGAGGACCACGTCTACTGGCTGACCACGATCTCCAGAGACGAGCCTCGCCCTCTCCACGGCGAGATCGAGGTCGACTACGCCATCGTCGGAGGTGGCTTCACCGGTCTCTCCACCGCGTATCACCTCAAACAGGCCGAGCCGAGCGCAACCATCGCCATCCTCGAGAGTGAGTTCATCGGCTTCGGGGCCAGCGGCCGAAACGGCGGATTCGCCATGACCTTGTTCGGCCTGACCCTGCCGATCACCTCCTTGAGGTTCGGCAAGAACAAGGCCAAGGCCGCCCACCACTACATGGAACGGGCGGTCAGCACCACCAAATCGCTCATCGAGGATCTGTCGCTCGACTGCGACTACGAATACAGTGGGTTTCTGCGGGTGGCCACTGCGTCCCGCTACGAAAAACGCATTCGCCACGATGTCGAACTGGCCCAGAAGCTCGGCTTCGAGGGAATCGAATGGATCGGTCCGGACGAACTGGCCGAACAGATCCAGAGCCCGATGTATCGAGGGGCCTGGTCAGAACCCCACTGCGGAATCCTCAATCCGGCCAAGCTGGCCCGGGCATGGAAGGCAGAGCTCGAGTCTCAGGGGGTCGACATCTACGAGAACACGCCGGCCGGCGAAATCGCCCCGGGCCGACCCCACGCCACCATCACCACCCCGAACGGGCAGGTGAAGGCCCGCAAGGTGGTTCTGGCCACCAACGGCTACTCCCATCTCGTGCCCCAGCTCAAGTGGAAACAGCTTCCAGTGTGGACCCACATCGTCATCACCGAGCCGCTGACCGACGCCCAGATGGACACGATCGGCTGGAAGAATCGCCAAGGGATCGAGGATGCCCGAAGCCTGGTGCACTACTACCGGCTCACCGCCGACAACCGTCTGGTGATGGGCGGGCGAGACGTGTCGCTGACCTACGGCACCAACATGGACCAGGATCTCAACGCCAAGATCTTCGCCGGACTCGAAGAGGACGTGCGAGACCTGTTCCCCGCACTGGCGAAGGTGAAGTTCACTCATCGCTGGGGTGGCCCCGTCTCGGTCACCCTCGACATGGCTCCAGCCATCGGGCAGATCGGCGACCAGATCGTCTACAGCCTCGGATGCGTTGGGCACGCCGTGAGCTCGACCCATCTCAACGGCCAAACGATCACCGATCTGCTGCTGGAACGCGAGACGGAACTCACCGACATCTTCTTCGTGAACCGTCGGGTTCCGCTGGTGCCACCAGAGCCGATTCGGCGTGCGGTCGGCGGCGCGATCCGCGGCTATCTCCGTCTCGAGGACAGAGTCAACGACCCTCGTTGAGGGGCGGGAGATAGAGCGCCACAGCTCGTACAAGCTGCTTCCAAACTAGGTTGAGCAGCGTTCGATCGAGCGTGAGGGGGGCTTGCCGTGAATGGAGACGACGATCCGATTGCCGATCCCGACGAGATCCCGCCCGACATCTTCTCGGCGTCGGCCCAGGGCCTGGGAGACATTCTCGACGACGAAGGCAGGGACGTTCTCAGCGAACAGGAGACGGACGACCTCCGGGACTGGGCCACCGATGCCAATCTCCGATCGGAGGAAGCCGAGGCCTCAGAGGAAAGCGTGCCCGCCCCTGCTCCCCCGGTCGACAAGGCTCGCCCGTCGTCGTCATTGGCTTCCTTCGGCTTCTCGCCGTGGTTCTTGGTGGGGGTGTTGGTGGTGATTGCCGCGGGCGTGGCCTTCTGGCTTGCTGGGGGATCCGACGGCGACAAGATCGCGGTCGACACGGCCGGTGAGATCATCGACGACGACGCCGACACCGGATCGTCGCCGAGTACGACAGCCGCTCAGCTCCCACAGGGGTCCGGATCCGACACGGCCGCACCCGCCACTTCGGCAACCGCAGCCACGCCATGTGCCGCCGCGGCCGAAGCGTCCTCGACCATGACCTTCTCGAGCCCCGACGTCGGTCCAAGCATCTCCGGGAACTATTCACAGGGCACGGCCTACGCCTTCGGATTCCCGACCCCGAGGTTCGAATGGACCGGGGTTCCGGCGGCCGCAACCGAACTGATGATCACCATCCAGAAGGTCGACAGCAACGCAGGCGAGGCCGTTCTCGCCAGCACCGACCTCGATGCCGACGGCTGGCCGGTCGGCGGGCTTCGGTGGAGCGCATCCGACATCAGCCCCGATCTCACGTCACTTCCGGAGACCGCCTTCACCAGTGGAGACGTTCCGGATCCCGCACTACTGATGTTGCTTCCCGAAGGCGTGGTCGAACGCAAGACCGGCTCGGCGACCGTGACGATCGACGACGTGCCCTTCGACAACAAGTTCATCGGGCCGAATCGTGACGGCCAGGTGTTCCTGTTCACGATCTACGCCCTGTGCGAACCAAACGTCGGGGACCCGTTGGCCTATCGCCCGGCTTGGGGCCGACAGAACGCCATCGAACTGGCCTGGTTCGCGGCATCCGCCGACGGAGTCTGACGGGTCGCTGCTGCCAGCCACGCGTTCTACTGGGCGACTACGCCGTGTGTAGTTGAACGCGTTCGTCGCGACCGAGTCCCGACACCGGCAACTGTGAGCGACGCCGCCGGGTTGCCCTCCCGCCGCCGATGCCGCCACTGCTGACTCCGGTACGTGTCGACCCGCAGGTCACAAAGCAATCTCATGCCGGAAGCCTCACACATCGCCGCCGATCATGGCCGAGGCACGTTCGCGGTGCTCGCCGACACCGGGTTGACCGCGATCGAGATTGCAGCGCCCCAGCATGTCGAGGCCGTGCCTTCGAAGATGTGGTGGGTCTGAGTTGGACTTGTCCCCTAGTGGCCTTTCCGGACGTTTGTGCCCTCTGACTTAGGGAAACGTCAACCGACGCCGTCCGCTGGTTACTGCTGGGTATCCCCAGTTTCTTGGAAAGCTAGGGATGAAAGTAGGGATGAAACCCAGCAAACGTCTACTGAGACCGCTCAAAAAGAGAAACAGCCCCAGCCGAATGGCTGGGGCCGTCGAGCCGGGGTTACTCACCCCGGCGGGGTACCTCCATAGTATCGGCACGGGTTGTGGACGAGTCAAGTACCTTCGATCCGAGAATGAGTCAAGAGCGAGTAATCACCTACATCGATGGCTACAACCTGTACCACGGTCTGCTCGATGCGGGGCTCCGGTCGTCCCGCTGGCTCGACCTCTCACATCTCGGCACGTCGCTCCTGAAGTCTGACCAGAACCTGATCCTGACCAGGTACTTCACTACTCGAGTGAAAGGGAGGCCCGAGAAGGCCCGCAGGCAGGGCGCATTCATCGACGCACTCCAAGCTCGGGGCGCGATCGAGATCGATTTCGGACATTTCTTGTCGAAGCAGGTCAAGTGCCGGAATTGTGGGAGCACTTGGCAGAAGAACGAAGAAAAGAAGACTGACGTAAACATCGCTGTGCGGTTGCTCGATGATGCTTTCGACGACCGCTTCGACGTGGCTGTCGTAATCTCCGGCGACAGCGATCTCGTCCCGCCGATCGAGGCAGTGCGAGCACGATTCCCCGAGAAACGATTGCTGGTCGCATTCCCGCCCAAGCGGCACTCGAGTGAACTCCGTCGGGTCGCCGACGCTGCTTTCACAATCTCCGATCGGAAGATCCGTGCCAGCCGCCTACCACCAACCGTCTCCGCGTCGGATGGGGTCACGCTCACCGCGCCACCCGGCTGGCTGCCCGCCCAGTCTCAATAGACGGCGCTGGGACCGATAAATACACCCAGGACAAGGCGGACGAGACCAGCCCGAAAAGGATTCAGAGTTCCAAAGCTCTCCGCCAATCGGCGACGTCGACGCACGAATCCTCGTGGGGAAGCAGCGGACGCCTGGTTATGACGCGTTGGTCTATGACGAGCTGGAAGTCTCTCTGCTCGGCCTGTCCGATCGGCCAGCTGGATCGTTGGACGATGGCACAACGTGAGTCGTCACCTATTGCGGTCCAGTCCAGCCCGTCCAACGGATCTCCGGTCCAGACGTCAGCCGGATCGTCCACCGCACCCTTGGGAGCGGGAACCGACACGACCACCCACTGATCGAACTCGACGATCTCGGCTTCACCATCGGCCTCAAGACCGCGCAACTCGAGGCTGAGTCGCTGAAACGGTGCCCTGAGCGGAGTTGTGTCTGCATCGCTCACGGCGCCGAGTTGATCAACAACGCGCGCTGTGACCTCGTCGCCGTCGCGAGCCGTGAACACGGTTCGGCCGCCGTCTTGTACCTGCACACCGTCAGGCAACGAGATGAACGGCAACATGGCGCCGCCGGTCAGTTCAACCTCCGAAACGAGCGCCAGGAAGCCCAGAATCGCTTCTTCGTCAACGCTGAACTTCTCGCCGAGCAGGACACGACTGGGAGCATCCGGATCGTCGCCGAGCCGGATCCGTAGCACTGTGCCGTCGGGGTAGACGTAGACGTCGTGAAGATCCTTCGGCTGCCACCATTCCGCCTCGCCGTAAGGCCAGTTCGACGTGGTCACCAGCGGCCTCGGATCCGAAGAGTCGAGCGAGACGGGGCCGGCTGAGGCCGCGACGATGGTCGCGGAGACAGAGCCGCTCGTCGTCGGGGCACTCAACGGGCCGGGCTGGTCGTCCGCGCAGCCCACCGCAATAACGGCCAACGCCACGACGATCCGCGCGATGCGCCACCCGCGGCGAGGTCGAACCATGTCCACCACCGCTGACCAGCGACATTCAGGCCGAGGATCACCCACAACGCGAGCCTCTCACAGTTCGCCGCACACCCACCCGCGGTTGGCGATTGCCCCAGCCAGCGGTGAGCTGGACCACCTACGCACCTTCGGTCGTGCCCTGGCTGCTCAACTAGCCTCGGCGCGGTGACGCCAATGCCTGACTGTGACACCACCGAGGTGGTGGTCGTGGGCCGGGGCATGTTCGGGTCGGCTGCGGCCCGCCATCTCTCGCAGGGCGGCGTGGATGTCATCGCTATCGGCCCCGACGTGTTCGACCCCGACCACGGCTCGGCGACCATCGACGAGCACGACGTGTTCTCGAGCCACAACGACGAAGCCCGCCTGACTCGCCTTCAGGACCGAGACGAGGCGTGGGCCCAGGTCACCGCACGGGCACTCCGCGACTACCAGGCTCTCGAAGACGCCAGCGGCGTCGACTTTCACCACGACGTGGGCTGCCTCATCGCGTCGCGCCCCGTCGGCGATGGCCGAAACCCCGACCCGATCGCCCATCTTCGCGAGCGGGGCATCATCCACGAGTACTTCGGCTCTGGTGACCGGACCTGGGCCGGCCGCTGGCCCCGTCTGGACTTCCCCGCGACGCACGGGGTCGCCTTCGAACCGTCACCCGCCGGCTACATCCGTCCGAAACGTCTGATCGCCGCCCAGGAGACACTCACCCGCCGCAACGGGGGCACCCTCCTCACCGACACCGTCACCGGTGTCCACCGGCTCGGCGCTGGCGCTGGGTTCGAGATCGTCACCGCCGCGGGCCGTCACGTGCGGAGCTCGAAGGTCGTGCTGGCGGCAGGCGCCTTCACCAACTTCAACGGCCTGATCGAGACACCGGTCGACCTTGAGCTCAAGACCGAGGTGGTCGTGCTCGGTGAGGTCACCCCCGCCGACACCGATGAGCTCGCCCGCTACCCGACAGTCAAGTACCTCAACGACGGTGACGTGCTCGACGCGATCTACATGACGCCACCAGTGCGGTATCCCGACGGACGGAGCTACGTCAAGATGGGTGCCAACACCTGCCTCGACACGAACCCGGCCGATCTCGCCACCGCGCAGCGCTGGTTTCGGACCGCCACCGACGACTCCTATCTGGAACTCCTCCAGCCGTCACTCCAAGCGCTATGGCCGGACGTCGTGTTCACGTCGTTCCGGACCAGGCCCTGCATCGTGACCTACACCCCGGATCGATTCCCTCTCATCGCCGAAGCACAACCGGGTCTCGTCGTCGCGACGGGCGGCAACGGCGGCGGCGCAAAGGGATCCGACGCCTGGGGCGCCATGGCGGCCGACCTGATCCTGGGTAGCTGACCCGGCGAAGGGCCGAGCAGCGCTACTCGATGCGTAAACCCGATGTCGGCGCTAGGGCATCGAGTGCATGGATTTCAGCGCCCGGTATGCGGCGCGAGGGCGGTCGGCGGCGTCGACCAGGCCGTGGCGGCACCAGTACCCGCGATCCTTGTCGACGAGCATGTCGATGAACACCCGCGCTTCTGGATGGATCTGTGCGGCACGGGCCGCGGCGAGAACCGTCGCTTCAACCAGCGTGTCGTCGGTCTGGGCGAGCGCCTCGGTTCGGAACGGCAGTTCGACATGGCAGGTGGCCTCCACCCCCAGCCGGCCGGCCCTCGCCAGAGCCTCGTCGATCTGTTCGTCGACCGGCCCCTCAGCCGCGATCCGGAATGCGATTCCGTGGACTCCGGCACGTGTCAGCGGCTCGATGGCCGGATGCGACGGGTGGAAACCTTCCCGGGGGAAGTGGGAAAAGTACGCACCCGTGTCCTTATCGATCTTGCCCAGACGACCCACGATCAGCCGCGGTCCGTCCCAGTGGGTCAACAATTCCGCCAGCTCACCCATCTGGGAATCACCGACGACCACCTCCCACAGGGCGTCGCCGCCGTGACGTTCGTGGAGTTCGCGCTGAGCCGGGGTTGGTGGACCACCGGAGAAGAAACGGGCTTCGACGCCGTGGCGGCTCAGCCACTCGAGCCGGATGCGGACGTCGTCGTCCCTCAGATCCGACAACGGAACCCGGACCCGCGACAGCCCTAGATCGAGGACCTGCAGCAGGGCGGCCTCGTCGCGGGCAACCTTGCGGTCGAGGGCGTCGAGGTCGCCGTAGGGCAACTCCGAGCGGCGACCCAGACGGTGACGAAGCCACACCCCCAGCCGCTTGGACGGGCCCGGTGGACCCGGTGCCAGACCGAACGGGTGAACGACCTCAAGCGTGTAGCCCGTCTCCAGCACGGTCAGCTTCGACACACCCAGATGCTCGACGTCGTCCCGGCCGTTTTCGGCGTCGACCGGTGGTGTCAACCGCAGGGCACTGTATTCGGGTCGGGTGAATGCCACCGATGGAACGGACACGAGGTCGACTCCCTCGAATCGGTTCAGGAAGAAGCGATGGACGTGGCCGCTGAACACGGCCTCGACACCGCTGTCGACCAACAGGGAGAGCAGACGGGCCCTGACACCCGCCTCGAGATTGTCGTAGTGATCGTCTTCGTCGGGGTCGGTGAGAAAGGGGGGATAGTGCATGAAGACGAAACACCGGTCGTGGTTCGAGCGAAGGTCGGCTTCCAGCCAATCCCACTGACGGGCTCCCTCTTCGATGTCGGCCCCGAGCAGCCCCCCGTCGACGACGACGAGATGCACCCCGGCCAGATCGAGGCTCCGAAATGGAGAGCCCCAGGTATGAGCGAAGGCATCTCGCCCCTGCTCAACATGTTCCGGGGCGTAGCCGCTCCCCGTCTTGTCACCCACATCGTGGTTGCCGGGAACGACGACCATGGGAGCGCCGAGGTCGGCGTAGATCTCCGAGGCCACCCGAAGGGCGTCGGCGTGGGTCGCCAGTGTGGGTATCGGGTGAACGACATCGCCAAGATGCGCGACGAGATCCGGTCTCATGGCACGTATGACGCCAGCAGCGGTTCGGTTGCGGTCATTGTGGGATGGGTCCGAGGCGTAGGCGAGCTGACCGTCGTCGTGGTCGGGACGAATATGGGTGTCGCTCACCAGGGCGACGGTCAGTTTCGACATGACCCCATTCGTATCAGAACCGGCTGCGACGTTTGCGGCCACGTGACCTTCGCCTTTGCCACGGGGCGAGCGAGGATTCATATATGGTCAGCCACTGATGCCCACGCACACTTTGTCTTCCCACCCGGTTCTGGCGATGCGGCGCTGGCCGGCCGTCGTCGGCGCCATCGTGATCCAGCTGTGTCTTGGCGCCATCTACGCCTGGTCAGTGTTCACTCCCGCTCTGCGCGACGCCGGATGGACCCGGATGGAGACGCAAATCGTCTTCTCGATCGGACTCGGCATGTTCGCTCTCGTCATGGTTGTTGCCGGCCGGCGGCTCAAGACCTGGGGGCCACGCCGCCTCGCCGCGATGGGGGGAGCCACACTCGGCGCCGGCTACGCGTTCGCCAGCCTCGGCGGCGGGGACAACTTCGCTGTCGTCCTGATCGGCGCGGGCGTGATCGGCGGCGCGGGGATCGGCCTCGCCTACGTCGTCCCGATTGCAGTCGGCATGCGGTGGTTCCCTGACCGGAAGGGCATGATCGCCGGCGCCGCCGTTGCCGGATTCGGATTTGGCGCGTTGGCGTGGATCAAGATCGCCGGTTCATGGGGTGGGCTGATCGATTCCTACGGACTCGACGGAACCTTCCTCACCTACGGCATCTTGTTTGCCCTGCTCGTTATCGGGTCGAGCGTCGTGATGAAGATGCCACCCGAAGGGTGGGTCCCCGAGGGGTTCGTGCCTCCGGTCGCCGCGGGGTCTGGCGGCGAAGACTTCAGCCCGCGCGAGATGCAGCGCACGCCCCAGTTCCACTTGATCTCACTGACATTCGCGGTCAGCGCCGGCGCCGGGCTCATGGCCATCGGCTTGATGAAGCTCTATCCGGTCGAATCGCTCACCGACTCTGGTCTGAGCGAGAACGAGGCCAGCGCAATTGCCGGAACCGCGATGGCGCTGTTCTTCAGCATCGCCAACGGCGCCGGCCGTCTGGTTTGGGGGGCGGCCAGCGATCGCTTGGGCCGTAAGAACTCGATCATTGCCATGACCGCCAGCCAGGGCGTCTTTCTTTTCGCCTTCATCCCGATGGCCGGCAACGAGTATCTGCTGTACCTGGCGGCCACCTTGATCGGCTTCAACTTCGGTGGCAACTTCGCGCTCTTCCCCGCATTGACGGCCGACGAGTTCGGCGACAACGCCGTCGGACAGAACTACCCGTGGGTGTTTCTTGCCTACGGCGCGGGCGGCATCGTCTTCCCGATTCTGGGGGGCTGGCTCGGCGACATCGGAAACTTCCCGCTGGCGTTCGCTATCTGCGGCGCAGCGTGCCTCATCGGGGCACTCGCCGCGGCATTGGTCTTCCCACCCCACCACGAAGACGTCGAAGCAAAGGTGGGGGTTCTCGGTTTCTTCCACAACGCCCACCTGTTCGACCACTAACTGATGAGCGGCAGGTCGAGCAAGACCCTCGCAAGATAGTTCGAGGAGTGCTCGCTACTCGTCGTAGCCGTAGGTCGAGAACGGGTTGAGGATCTGGTTGCCCCAGAGTTCCCGTCGCTCAGCGAGCGTCAGACCAACGGTGTCGGCGACCTCATCCCAGTGCTCTGTGATCACAGCAAGCTGTCGGTCGATGATCGCACGCGCTTCGCTCTTGCTCAGGTCGTAGTGACGCGCCGCGCCTATGCATGTCGTCACCTGCGACAGTCGCCCTCCATCGGGAGCGATCGCCATCGCCTGTGCTTGTTCTCCACCTGCCCTTGCCTGAGGACAGATGTCGTAGGCCGGTGTGAGCTCCAGCCGTTCGCCGTCCCAGAACGCCGCGTGATTCCGTGCATGGTCATCCGTGTTGCCCACAAGGATGTTGAACACGATCCGGGCAAAGAGTTCGTGGAGCGTCTGAGTGCGGGTGAGGAAGCGCTGGCGGATCACGTCTGCGAGGTCGTGGTACGTCGCGTGCCGCCCCGCCAGTTCGTGAAACCCGAGGATCGTCAGGGCAGACACGAATACCCGCCGCGTCCCGTCCGGCCCACGGTCGAATCTCTCGACCAGCAAGACATCTCGCCCAGAGACCTGAACCACTTCGGTGTTGGCAACGCTGAGCCCGACGAGTTCGGCAAGCTTCATCGCTGCCGCCTCCGCCTTGATCACCGGATAGCTGTCGGTCGGCGATGAGAATTTCGCAATCAGATTGCGCGAACCATCGATCAACGTCGCCTTCGGGCGGGCGCCACCAGCCGAGGACCCGGCAGTCAAAGCTTCTGCCAGGGGCGCTTCGAGTTCCGCACCCTCCTGGACCGCGTCGGCGGCGCGCAGGAGATCCTCGAGCGGTGCATCGTGGATACGTGGGACGTACTCGCTCGGCGATTGTTGGAAGTCGAGCGAGCCCGTTCGATTCGATCCTGATCGGAGCAGGTAGGTCAGAGTCGGCACATCTCCGGGGTCGCGGTCCCTCGCATCGCCGGACATCAATTGCCTCATGATCACGCGTTGACCCCACGCATCGGGACCGCCGTCACGAATGACACCGGCCACTTCGAGGTCGGGGGCTGGTTCGATTCGCCCGCGGCGCAGCGGCAGTTCCGGAAGGTAGAGAGGGATCGCCTTCTCATTTGCCAGATACGACTGGCCGTACGCAAACGTGATCACGTGGCCGCCGCCGGGCGCAGGAATCGCTTCGAGTACCCCGGTCGGGATGGGCTCGCGTTCGCCTGGCAGCCATGACCAGACGTATGCGCGCTCCGGCGCTTCAGAAGTCGTCATCGAGGCCCTCATCGGAGATCGGTACGACCCGCTCGCCGAGCAGCGCTGCGCGATTCGCAAGATTGTCAGCGAGAATTGCGAGTTCGGAGGGGCTCGGAGTGAAGAGCGGGACCCCCACGAGAACGGCCACATCGAACGCCGTGCCAAGTGCGACCGTCGCGTCCCCACGCTCGACCTTGCGGAGGGTCCGCAGATTGATCCCTGCTTGTTCAGCGAGTCGGACAGCGCTCCACCGACGTTCTCGACGAGCCGCTGTCACCTGGGCACCAAGGGCACGGGCAGCGTCGCGAGCCTGCGGTGTAGTTGCTCGAGTCATCGACATACTCTCCCTCCAGTAGTAGGGGAGGCAGTATAACGCTGTTATAGCTCTAAAACAGCACTATAGCGCCATATATGTGGCGACTGGGCAACCGCAAGAGCATTCGGCAGCGCCGAGAACCACACACAGTACGCACTGTCCCAAATTGTGACCGCCGTCGTCTGCTGGTCACCCTTGCGGCGGTGATCAACAAATCCCCATGTCAGATCACTCGATACGCAGGCCCGAGATGGCCCGGCTGATCACGAGCTGCTGGATCTGCTCGGTGCCTTCGAAGATGTCGTGGGCCTGATTTGGACGTGTCCACTGGTGGCCGGTGTGGCCGTTTGTGCCATCTGACCTGCGGAACTGATCACCGCTGGTGTCCGCTGCGAATGGCTGACCACCCCTACGTTTCTGGAAAAGTAGGGGTAGGCGGGCACCGGCTTGCGTCCTGGGGCTATTCCTCGGGCTGCAATTCCCGGATCGCTCGGAGCTGTTCCACGAGCGGCGGAAGGTCGTCTGATGCTGTGGCAACAACAACCTCCATCTCAACCGACCAGTAGCCGTGCACGAGCCTGTTCCGGAGCCGGACCGGATCGCTCCACGTAACTTCAGTCTGAGACTTCTTGAGCTCTGCCGAGACTTGGCTGGCTGCCTCGCCCAACACAGTCAAGTTCCAGAAAACAGCCTCTCGCCGGAGGTCGTCGGCTTCGAGGTCCTCAGCCGACCGCTCACCAACCAACTCGACCACCCGAGTTGCCGCATCGATCATCTCCGCGACGAGAAGCCGATCACGCTGCATAGACAATGACCGCGTCAGCGAGGACACGCTCTCGCATCAGCCGATGGACGGCGTCCTTGGAGACCAAGTCGACCGGCCGACCGAACACTTCGGCCAGGGCATCTTCGAGATCGAACAGATCGAACCCAAGACGCGACCCAGGAGCCAACTTATAGAGCAGATCGATGTCGCTGTCGGGCGACGCATCACCTCGAGCCACTGAGCCGAAGACAGCTAGTTCGGCTACACCGAACCGCTGGCACAGCCGCGCCAAGTGCGCATCGTCGATCACCCGTCCGTCCATCTCGATAGTCCCGGTGGCTGCCATGGCTCCCATTGTCGCACTAACCGGCTCGACTGGGCACGAGCTTCGCAAATCACACTCCGCTCACGCCTGGATCACCGCCTATCCTCGTCGAAACTCACCCTGTCAGAGAGCTCTTCGGAGACGAGAGTAGGGATGGAACCGAAGGCGAATCCTGCGACGGCCCCCCTCCGAGCTGTGGAGCTTCGGCGACCACCGACCACATAACCGCATGTCAGATCACTCGACCCGCAATCCTGAGATGGCCCGGCTGATCACGAGCTGCTGGAACTGTTCGGTGCCTTCGAAGATGTCGTGGGTCTGATTCGGACTTGTCCACAGATGTCCGTTGGTGTCCGTTTCTGCCCTCTGACCTGGGCAAACGTTGACCGGCGCTATCCGCTGGTTACCGCTGATCAACTCTACTCCGGAGCGAAAGTAGGGATGCTGGCGACCGTGAGTCCGCCCGCCATCGCACGCCGACTCTTGCTCACTCGGCATCGGTCAACTGAGCACTGCCGATGCATACGCCTCAATGTCAATGGCGGGTGCGGTTCCGATGCTCTGGAGTCGGCGAAAGAGCCGGACCAGGAAGAACATGAGTGTCAGGTCCGACGGTGAGAGCTCGAGGCCAGGTTCGTCTGTTGGTGTCGCAGGTGGGATCAGTTCGAACGCCCCGCCCCCGAGAGCACATCCGAGGTCCAGCACGCGTTCGTCGGCCAACCCAGCGATTGTCTGTTCGAACGGTTGGCCGAGACAGGGACTCCACCCACAGCTATCGGAGACGATTCCCCCGATGATTCGGTGGAGAGGCTTGGGGTCGAAGCTCCCGCCAGCGTGGGTAATCGTCATTGATGTTCGATGGAGTCTTCGCACCGACTGAACCTTGTCGGCCGCGTACTCGAGGTACGACTTGTCCATCTTGGGTTTTGCTTCGAGGACGGCGTAGACGCTCTCGGCGGGAACGGTAATGGAGCCCTCGTCGCCGGCTTCGCGTTGGAAGAGGATCGGCGTGTATTGCGCATCGTGAATGATGATGTCGATCGCATCGCTGGTCGCGCCCTCGGCATCTACGACCTTCCCGTGTGAGATCCGGTAGCGCTGCGGCAGGAAGCGACCCAGGGTTCCGCGCCAGTCGAGTTCGCTGTGGTCTCCGCTAGCGGTCGGATGGTCATGGACCGTCCGTCCTTCGGCGAGGCTGGCCTGGAGCGTGGCCTGGCGATATCGCAGCGCCTCCGTGAAATCGAAGCCGTTGCTTCCTGATGTCAAGTGAGAAGTCACTGTCTGTGCCTCAGCTTGGTTTGGTCTTTGTGAAGAGCGGCCCGAACAACCCTTGCCATGCATCGAGCGCGGCACCCGTCTGTCCGTTGCGATCCTGTCGAAGCGCGAGGTCGCACGTCGCCACGGTGTCCCGCAACCATGCCTTCGCTGCCACGAGTTCGCTCGGGGATGCGTGGAGCCGGTCGCTGACGTTCGGGCCGAGACCAGCGGGATCAGGCCATGGCTGGTCGATCAGATCAGCCGCCGAGGCGAAGAACGCCCGCAGCTCAAGCGGGAGAGTCCCGGTCCATGGGCCCACGAGCAGCTTGTGAGCCATCACCTCCAGTAGGAAGGACGGCTTGACCGGCTTGCTCCCCGCGCTATCGCCGGCATGGCTGTTCGCCTTCTTAATCATCTTGACCATCGGCACCCAGTGACCTGACAACTCGTTGTTGCAGGCGGTTGCGATCTCCTGGTGGACCTTTGGGTTGGTCGCCATCCACTGCCCGGTGCGTACGTCGGGGATCGTGTAGTGGGCTCCGTCGGAGAAGGCAGGAACGACGTCGACAGATACAACCTTGTCCGAGGTGTCGTCGACGATTTGTACGCCGAACTCGACCATGACGCTGCGATCCTGCGAAGTGACCCGCCCCGGGTAGTGCGGTTCAAGGATCGAAGCGATCTCGTCGAGGATCCTCGACGGAGCCTCGTCGGTGTACGTGCGTTCGCTCTCGGCGAGCACCACCATGATGTCGACGTCCTTGAGGGGGCGAACTGCGGTGCTGCGCGCGTAAGAGCCCGTGAGGAAGCTGTTGGTGACTCCAATGTCGGTTTCGACTTGAGAGCGGATCTTCTGCTGACGGTTTGCCGCGTCGTCGGCTTCGCTCTTGGTGGGTTCGAGGTTGGAGCGGAAATTCTTGAAGGCCTCGGCCACGGTCATCAACATGTCAGCTCGCTTTCCGGTAGTAGCTCAGCGATGCGGCGGTCGACCCGCCTGCCACAGAGGTTCCCGCGTTGTGTTTGGTGAAGCCGGCCGTCGATCGGAGCGACACCGAGGTCCAGTTGCCGCTCGGTGGATCGGTGGCAAATGATGAGGTCATGGCAACCAGTCGGTATCGGCATTGTGATGGGTAGGACCCGCTCTTCTTCACGGTGAACGAGATGATGTCGGGGTCGATCCATAGGTCGCCGTCGCCGCCGTAGGAGTAGTCGAGCGTGAAGTCGAATCGGCCGCGACGATCGTCGACTGTGTCGGTGGGGTCGTAGATTTCAAGGACCAAGGCATCGAGCCCGCGTTGGCTGAGCCAGTGAGCGACTCCGTCTTCCCACATAGACCAGTTGCTCATGAACTTGGTCGGGTCGAGACCGGCTGCGGAAATGAGCTGTCGGAGACTTCGGAGCAGGTTCGTGGCGACGTAGGTGGTTGTGTGGGTATGGGATCCGACGTGGACGGTGCTCATCGTGGCTCCAAGGCAGTGAGGTCAATCACGCCGACCCGGGATCGCGTTGGTGCGGCGGCATTGGTTTCGTTTGCTGAGGGGGGTTGGCCGATCTTAATGTGAGGGGTCGTCACGAGCCCGGCGATGAGGCCTGGTTCGTCTGGGTGGTCGGGTAGATAGAGAGTCCAGTCGTCCGAGAAGGAGAGATTCGCGACGGTGGCTTCGTTGACGTTGTGTCCGCTGATGGCATCGTCGCCGTGGACGGTGTAGAGATGAACGCGTGGTCCAGCACCGGTGAGCACTATGGGCGTGGTTGCCGTCACTGAGTCGGCGATGAGCACTGCGGCGGCGTTGGTCGCGGCCTCGAAGTGAGCTCGTTCGGTGGAGGTGGGGAGGTGTTCTGTGATGGCGCGCCAGGTCTCGGAAGAGGTGCGCTTGGGAACGGCCGCGTAGCGGCGGGCGAGCGTTGTCACTGTCGGAACTCCCGTGCCTCGGTGATGGCTGCGATGAGGTGATCGATGGTGAGCGCATCGAAGTTGAGGGCTGGGTGCATCGCGGCTGCTGCAGCGACAGCCTTGCGGAGTGTCCGTCCATCGAGCCCCTCGCCGGCGGCGACGACTTCGTCAAAGCGGCGATCCTGAAGGGATTTGGCAGCACCGGGGTACTGCTGGTCGATCGCTGTGATTGTGTCCTCGAGGATCGCTCGTCGAGCGTTGGTGTCGGGAAGGGGGAATCGGTGGACGACGTCGGCTCGGCTGATGAAGGCGTCGTCGACTGCGTCGTCGAAGTTCGTTGTGGCGACTATCAAGACGTCGGCACAGGTCGCAGCGAGACGGTCGAGGTTGGTCAGCGCCGCGTCGGTCGCGCGATGGACATCGATGGGGTTGGCATCGCGGCTGAGGCCGGCTCGGTCGGTGGCGAGGGTCTCGACTTCATCGAGCAGGACGACGGTGACGTGCTGTTCAGCGACCGGCATGATGGTCGAGTTGAAGAGTTCGTCGACGGCCCGTTGGCTACGACCCAGCGACGACGACGTCAGCTCGTGCGGATCGATCTCGATGTAGGCAACACGACTGTTGGCGATAGATGCGGCCACCCGGCTTGCCAGCCCGCGAGCAACCGTGGTCTTGCCAGTGCCGGGCAGCCCAGCGAGAAGGACGATGCCATGCAGCGGGAGCGCCGACTGTGGAATGTCTCGTCGCAGGAGCATCGTCGCCGCTGCCTGACGAGCGAGACGCTCCTTGGTGTCGCCGGGGAGAACGATCCTGTGCCAAGCGTCATCGAATGAGGAGTCCGGGAGCCACCGCGAATCTGCGACGCCCGGCGTTCCAGCAGCAACGGGCGGGCTCTGGTCGAGGGAATGAACGTTGGCGGTCGACATTGAGGGGCTCCTCGGGAAGTTACACGCATGTGATACTACTGCTGCGACTGTAGCACTTGCAATACTTATTGCGATTATTTCGAATAGATCCTATCATGAGATCACGAAAGCCCGACAGAGAAGCACGCGAGTAAGAGCCGCCCTTGGCCCGCTCGCCGTGCTACCAAGTAGACGCAAGAGGACGGTGAGATGACCACAGAGACCAACCAGGTAACCGAAACAGACGCGGCCCCAGACGAGGCGGCACAGGCAGCACAGGCCATCGATTTGCTCCAGGCGTACCTCAGGGGCCACGAAGACGCGATGTCATCGCTGCAGCTGTGCGCCCACGAGCCGGGCAAGCCCGATGGCCCGATGATTTCGCTACCGGCTTCGGCGATTGAGCTGCTGCAGCAGATCCTTGCGGAGCTCGCGAACGGCAACGCCGTGACAGTTGCCCCCGTTCACAGTTACGTGACGACCCAGCAGGCCGCAGACCTGTTGAATATCTCGCGGCCCTTCTTGGTCGGGCTACTAGATGATCGAGCGATCCCGTTCAAGCGGGTGGGTAACCGACGCCGGATTCGACTCGACGACGTCTTGGCCTACAAGCGACGAGACGATGTCCATCGCCAAGCCTTGCTCGACGAGTTGACCGCAGAGGCTGAGGACCTCGGCCTGGAGTACTGACTTGGCATTCACCGCTGTCTATGACGCCAACGTGCTGCATCCGGCGTCGCTGCGGGATCTGCTCATCCGGCTGGCTGCCGACGGATTGTTTCGCGCCAAGTGGACAGACGAGATCCTCGACGAGGTATTCGAGAGCGTCCTTCGCGTCAATCCGACATTGGATCCCGAACGTCTCCAACGAACTCGAGCGAAGATGATCAAGGCGGTCCCAGACTGCCTCGTGACCGGCTACGAGCCGCTCGTCGAAGCAATCAAGCTCCCGGACGAGAATGACCGGCACGTCGTTGCTGCTGCCATCCGATGTCATGCCGGCGTGATCGTCACCAGCAACCTTCGAGACTTCCCCAGCGAGGCACTCGAGCTGTTCAGCATCGAGGCGCAGAGCCCAGACGTCTTCGTACTACACCTGCTCGAGTTCGCTCGTGACGAGGTCATCATGGCAATCACAAAGCAGGCGGCGGCCTTGAGCCAACCCCCAACGTCGTTCGACGAGCTACTCGACCGATTGAGCGAGGTCGGCCTGTCACGATCGGTCGCCGCGATTCGCGACCGCCGATCCGACGAGCAATGGATCCAAAACATCCCCGAGCTGTAGCCCCGCATCAGCGCACCGCGCATCTGTCATCTTCTCAGACTTGCACCCACCGCGATCTGGTCCACTTCCATACAGCGGCACGCCACCAGCCAGAGCGAGCAAACTGCGCCACGCTCGATCACCAAGTCTGCAACTACGGAAGCCCGCTGGGACTGTCAGAAACTTTGTGTATCGGGTGTGATCTGAGGGTCCGTAGCTGACGGCTGTGGGCCGGGAAGGATCATGTCTATGACTGATCAGAATCTGCCGGCGAACACGTTGCCTGATGAGGCAGCGATGAAGGAATGGG
>JAJCXW010000097.1 GCA_029263235.1 Acidimicrobiales bacterium | reverse complement strand
GATGTCGCGGCTCCTTACCCCGAGGAGATCGGCGACGTCGCGCGTCAGGACGAAGGCAATGACGAATATGAACACAAGCATCGGCATGCCGCGAACGAACTCTATGTAGACCTGAGAGATCGTGTTGATGATCCGGTTCTTCGACAGCCGTCCCATTCCGATGAATAGACCCAGGGGCATAGCCACGAAGAACGAACCGATGGTCAAATACAGCGTGAGCTTGAGCCCCGGGATGATGACGCCGAACGCCTCCTGGTAGTCCTCATTGAAGATGATCAGACCGATGAGTCCGCCGATGATCGCCACCATGACGTAGAGCCATGCCGACTCCCCCGAGCGGCGCGATTCCGGGTAACTGTTGAGTGTCGGAAGCTCAATGTCGGGCATGTTGGTCATGTCGGATCCCCAAAAAGCGAAGGTGCGCCAGGCGTGTTGCCTGGCGCACCGTAATCGATTGTTGCTATCTGGCCGGACTCAGCCGAGATCAACCTCGGCGATGTCGTCGTAGCTGACGGTGAACGAGTCGGTGAAGTAAATCTGCCCGAGCTCGTCGAGGAAGCCACTGTCGCGCATCTGATCGAGGGCGAAGTTGACGGCGTCGACGATCTCGCTGTCGAGCGGGAAGATGAACCCGAGCGGATCAGCCTGAAGGGCATCGTCGATCAGCTTGACGGCGTCGGCGTTCTCGCCCACGTAGCCCTGGCCGGCGGCATCATCGATGATCACAGCATCGACGTCGCCGTTGATCAAAGCCTGAATGGCAAACCCGAACTGGTCGTAGGCGTCGATTCGACTGTCGCCACCGAGCAAGGTGTTGGCCAACTCGAAGTTGGTCGTGCCTACCTGGGTGCCGACCAGCGCGTCGCTGTTGATGATGTCGTCGGCGTCTGAGTAGCGATCGTCGTCGATGGCAACGATGAACTTCTGGTCGACGGTCATGTAGGCCTGCGAGTAAGCCACCTTCTCAGCGCGCTCGGCGGTGATCGAAATGCCATCGGCAGCCGTGTCGAGTTCGCCTGCTGCAACCTGGTCGATCACTGCCGGCCAGCCGGCAGCCACGAACTCGGCTTCACAGTTGATGATGCTGCAGATCTCGCGCCAAGCGTCGTAGTCCCAGCCCTGGCCTTCGCTCTCGCCGGCAGGCACGTAGTTGAACGGCAGGTAGGCGTTCTCGACGCCAACTGTGACCGTGCGACCGCCGAGGTCGTTACCGGAGACAGCGCCGTCGCCACCGTCGTCGCCACAAGCCGCGGCAATCATCGCCACCGCGAAGAGCATGGCAACAAGGCGCATAAGCCGGTTGCGTGAAGTAGTCATGAAATTTCCTCCTCCAGAGGAGTGGGTCGGCCCACTCCGAATCCCGGGGATCCTACCTCTCGACCCTCCGAGTTGCTTGAGAGTTAGCGCACGGCGTGCTCGATGAGGCGGTCGTAGAGGGGCATCGCTTGATCGAGTATCGGCTGAAGTTCGACCGGAAACGGGTCGGTCTTGGGCACGTGAGCCGAGAAACCGGTTGATCGGTGGACGTTGGCATACCAATGCTCGGCCCAACTGCCGTCTTCGGGCTTGGGTCCGGCCGGCCACGAGAGCATGGCCTCATCGAAGTCGAGACCAATCCGTTCACACACCTCGGTGAGGACGCCGCGAGGGTCCGACAACAGGATCTGCGAGTCGATCACCACGGGCGAGTCACCGCTTTGGAGGATCGAGTCGAGCAGCTCGATCAGCTCGGGGAGTCCGGTGTCGCCGAGGGTGGCATCGGGGAGATGGACGGCGAGCGACGTGAGCATGTCGGCCGGATGACGAGTGAGAAGAATGTTGCGGCACTCACCGAGAAACGACCGGTCGAGCCCGACGAGGTGGTGTCCCATCTGCTTGAAGAACACGACCGGGGTGTTGTCGAAGCCGAGGATGACGTCGCGGATCACGGCGTGGCCGTCGTTGTCCTGGCTGGTGAGCACTTCGTCGCGCCCGGGGTGTGAGCGTCCGGTCGAAGCCAGGTAGTGGCCGTAGAGAGGCTCATCGAACACCGTGGTGTCGGAGCGCTGACGAAACGAGTACATGAGCGCGGTGGAGATGTTGCGGGGTCCCGACCAGCACTGGATTCGCAGCGTCATCGAGCCACGTCCTCGGCCACCGCAGCGTCGTAGAGCTGGCGGAGGTGGGCGGTGACCGAACTGGAGCCGCCGGTGCCGACGGGGCGACCGTCGACTTCGGTGACCGGGGTGAGGCCCCCGAATGTTCCGGTGACGAAGGCTTCGTCGGCGGCGTAGACGTCGGTGAGCGTGAACGGCTTCTCGTGGGTGACGATCCCGTCGGCTCGGGCAACCTCGATGGTGACGGCGCGGGTGATGCCGTGGAGGTTGTAGTGGCCCGTCGATGTCCAGAGTTCACCGTCGTTGACGATGAAGAAGTTGGTGGCGTTGCAGGTGGCCACCGCTCCGGTGGGGTCGAGCATCAGCGCCTCGTCGGCTCCGGCATGGGTGGCCTGGATCAGGGCGATCACCTCATGGAGCTTCGAATGGCAGTTGAGCCGTTGGTCGAGAGTGTCGGGCGGCGGGCGTCTGACGGTGGTGGTGAACAAGGTGATGCCCTTGTCGCGCACCACCGGATCGGCGAGCTTGTGTTCGGCGATGATCACGATGTTGGGGCCACCGACAGCGTTGGACGGATGCTGCGACGGAGTCCGCTTGTCGCCACGGGTGATCATCAGGCGCAAATGAACCGAGTCGTCCATGGTGTTGCGGTCGACCGTCGAGCGGAGCGCGTCGATGATGCCCTGGCGATCGAGCCCGATGTCGAGGTCGATGGCAGCCGCTCCGGCGAACAGACGGTCGAGATGACGGTCCAAGAACGCGAACTGGCCGTGGTGCAGGCGGATGCCCTCCCAGATCCCGTCGCCCACCAGAAAGCCGCTGTCGAACACCGAGACCTTGGCTTCGTCACGGGGGAAGAACTCGCCGTTGATGTAGATCTTGATGTTGGCGTTGCGGTCGTCGGCTACTGCCTGGTGGGTGCTGCGGGTCATGACTGCAGACGATACCCCTCGACACGGTTGGGGTCGCCCGGCCGACTGGCTCCCTAGACTCGGCGCATGCTCGATCCGGTCACAACTTCAGACGGCCTCTCGGTCGTTCACCTGTTCTGCGTCACCACACCCGACACCGACCACGATGCTGTCGTCGACGCGGTCCGGACGGCTGAGGCCACGGGAGTTCAGGTGGTGACCGTCGCAGTGGTCGGCCACAAAGCCGAACTGTGCTTCATGGCATTGCACACCGACCTCTGGCTCCTGCGTGATCTCCAATCGGGACTCAATCGCGCCGGATTGGTGCTGATCGACAGCTTCGTATCGATCACCGAAGTGTCGGAATATGCGGTTGGTGTGCCCGACGAAATGAAGAAGATGCGCCTGTTCCCGAAGCTTCCGCCCGAAGGCAAGTCGGCTTGGTGCTTCTATCCGATGACCAAACGGCGCAACCCCGACCAGAACTGGTACCGCCTCACCTTCGATCAGCGGATGGAGCTCATGCGCGAACACGGCACATCGGGACGCAAGTTCGCGGGTCGCATCGTGCAACTCATCACGTCGTCAACCGGTCTCGACGACTGGGAGTGGGGAGTCACGCTGTTCGGTGTGAAGGTCGACGACCTCAAGGACACCGTCTACACCATGCGTTACGACGAAGCCTCGGCCGTCTACTCGGAATTTGGCGACTTCTACACGGGCATGGTCGGCTCGGTCGACGACATCATGGCGAGAATTCACTGAGCCGGATAGACCGGCTGTTCGGTTGCTGATCCTTGGTCGGACCGGGCCACGTTGCCGAACCGGTGAAGGGTTCGGCTCACGACCTGCTCCCGTAGATAGTGACGAAGCTCGAGGCGCCCGCTCGGGGTGACGGTCTCGGTGATGAGCGTGACCTCTGCGGCCTTGGCCGCCTCGACCAACTGAGGTCCGGCGCGGCCGACCATTCTCACTCGCCCCCACCGCAGGTCGCCGAGTCGTCCCGCAAGCTCGGACTCCGACTCGACGATGATCTCGACGCCGTCGGACAGCCCGGCTCCCTCATTGAGGATCTGTCGGGCCGGGTGTTCTGTTCCTGGGTCGACCGAAATCACGGTGGCTGGGTTGGCCCGTGTCACCGCAGCCAAGGTCCGCCGAATCTCAATCGGTATCGTCTCGTCGGCGAAACGCAGGACCATGTCGGGTATGGGCAGGTACCGGAGTTGGTTGGCCTCACAGAAGAGTCCACTCGGGTCGTGGGTCCGGCCGTAGCGGGACTCCCACCAGCGGGTGTCGTCGTCGGTCGTGTTCCACTCGGTCTCGGGAGTGGACTCCCTCGGGGTCCATTCGCCGAGCTGTAGCAGGTAATCGGCTCCGCCGGCCTTGGCCCCTGGCCCGATCGATGACCTCTTCCAGCCACCGAACGGCTGCCGGTTGACGATCGCTCCGGTGATCCCCCGATTGACGTAGGCATTTCCGGCTTCGATCCGATCGGTCCACCTAGCTATTTCCGTGTGATCGAGGGAGTGGATCCCTGCGGTGAGCCCATAGGCCGATGAATTTTGAATGCTGATTGCGTCGTCGATGGTGTCGGCTCGGATCAGTCCCAGAACCGGGCCGAAGCACTCGGTTTGGTGGAACCATGAGCCCGGCTGCACCCCAAACTTGATTCCCGGTGACCACAGTGCACCCGACCCATCGAGTTGGCGGGGTTCGAGTAGCCATGTTTCGCCTTGGTCGAGGGTGTCGAGTGCTCGCCGAAGCTTTCCTTCGACCGGCTGAATCGTGGGACCCAGGCGAGTAGCGGGATCTCGAGGCGCCCCGATCCGCAGGCTCGCCGCGGCATCGAGGAGCTGTCGACGAAACCGGCTGCTGTCGTAGGTGGAACCCACGAGGATGGCGAGGCTGGCGGCTGAGCACTTCTGGCCGGAGTGACCGAACGCCGATGCCACGAGATCAGCGACCGCCAGATCGAAGTCGGCGTGAGGAGTCACGACGAGAGCGTTCTTCCCGCTGGTCTCGGCGAGCAGTTTCATGTCGGGCTTCCAGGTCTGGAACATCTGGGCCGTTTCCCATGAACCGGTGAGGATCACACCGTCGACAGAACAAATCAGATGCGCTCCGCAGTCGTCGTCTGGGGTGCGGACGAATTGGAGAACGTCGCGGGGCACCCCGGCGTCCCAGAGGGCTTCGGCGAGGATCTCGGCGCATCGTGGCGTCTCGAGGGTCGGTTTCAACACGACGGAGTTCCCTGCGGCGAGTGCGGCGAAAGTGCCGCCAGCAGGAATGGCAACGGGGAAGTTCCACGGGGGGATCACCGCCACCACCCCGAGGGGGGTGAAGGTGGCGCCGTGGAACTTCCCCAACTCGAGACCCCGGTCGGCATACCAGCGAGCGAAATCGATCGCCTCGGTCACCTCCGAATCCGATTCAGAGAGGACCTTGGCGGCTTCGTCGGCCATGGTCGCGAGAAGCTCGCCTCGGCGGGCGTCGATGTGTTCGGCGGCGGTCCAGAGGATCTCGCGGCGCTTGACGGCCCCGAGGTCCCACCATTGCAGTTGGGCGTCTCGAGCCTCGGCTACGACACGATCGATGACTGTGGGATCGGTCGTCATTTCGGTGGTGCAGGGCGAAGACTCCTGTCGGCCGATCTCGCTGATCCACTCCTGCACCTGGGGCTGTGTCGGGTCGGAGTCGGGATGGTTGGTGAACCCGCGTTCGAACTCGGCAGGAATCCCGCGACGAAGCGAATGCCCAGAGACTGTGTGGCGGTCGGCGACAGACCTCCGGAAGCGATCGGCTTGATCGACGAACTCTTCGCTATCGACTCGAAGCCCGAACAGATGCCTCAGGAAGTTGTCGTCGGTGGTGTTCTCCTCCAGACGGCGGATGAGATAGCTGATGGCCACATCGAAGCTGTCCTGCTCCACGATGGGGGTGTAGAGCAGCAGGTTCCCGGTGTCGTCACGAACCGTACGTGACTGTGATGGCGCCATTCCCTGGAGCATCTCGAAGCCGACCCGATCGGACACACCGCGACGGCCGGCTAGTAGCGAGGCCCAGGCGATGTCGAAGAGATTGTGGCTGGCCACGCCCACCTTCACCGATCTGGTGCGATCGGTGGTCAGCACCCAGTCGACGCACCGCTTGTAGTTGGCATCGACCTCGGCCTTCGAGCCATAGGGCGCCTGGGTCCAGTTGTGCATGGCGGCATCGACCCGTTCGGTGGCCAGATTGGCGCCCTTCACCAGGCGGATCTTGATGTCTCCACCGTTGTTTCGGCCCCGATCGTTGGCCCAACCGACCAAGCGGGTGAGAGCATCGAACGACTCGGGGAGATACGTCTGGAGCACGATGCCGGCGCTGAGTTCACGAAACTCGGGTCGCTCGAGCAACTCCATGAAGGCGCGCATCGTCAACTCGAGGTCGTGGTACTCCTCCATGTCGAGGTTGACGAACGTGGGCGGGTGACTGGTCGCCGAGCGACTCAAGAGCTGCTCCAGGCGGTTCTTGATCTGGTGCAACGACTCGTCGAACGACCAGAGGTCGATCTGGCTGGTGATCGACGAGATCTTCACCGACACGTAGTCGACATCGGGCTGATCGATGAGGTCGAGAGTGCGCTGAAGCCGACTATCTGCCTCCGTCTCGCCCATCACCGCTTCGCCGAGCAGGTTGACATTGAGAGCGAACGACTGCTTCCGCTGCTCGGCGAGATGCGGATGCAGTGCGTCGGGTTCGGCATCGACCACCAGCCGTCCAACGAGTTGGCGCATTCGCCGACGAGCGATCGGCATCACCAGCCAGGGAACGATGGGGGCGATCCGGGCACCGACTCGCAACATGAACCGGTCGACCGGACCGAGAAACGCAGGCGGCCCCGATTCGGCCACCAACTCGCGTAATTGCGCGGCAGCGAGCCGATTGGATCGATGGCGAGCGACCCGGTCGACGTAGGCCATGGTGAATTCGACACCGGAGTCGTCGCCTACCAAGGTGGCAAGACGCCCCGATACGGCCCGCTCTTGTCGATCCTCGGCCGAATTGGCCTGCTCCAACCAGGCTCCGGCCAGAGCAACCGCTTCTTCGGTGATGTTGTCGCCGACATCTTCCATGTCGACATCTTCCTCCTGTCACCCCGAGTCGGTCTTGTACGATCGGGTCGCGAATGGCGAACCTCAGCGACAAATCCCCGATTCTCGACTCGGAAACGCAGTTGCTTGCGCTCTTCGACGCCCTGGTCGACGTGATGTTCTGCCAGAAGGACCCGGAGGGCCGCTACACGGCCGTCAATCAGGCCTTTGTTCTACGATCCGGAAAGCGTTCCAAGCGCGAGGTCCTCGGAGCCATGGCGCGCGACCTGTTCCCACCGCTACTGGCGCAGCGATACGAACAACAGGATCAGCGGGTTCTGACCATGAATGTGGCGTTGCGCGACGCGCTCGAGTTGATACGGCGGCCCGATGGTTCGACCGGGTGGTACCTCACCACGAAGCTTCCCCTCCATTTCGAATCGGATCGTTCGGTTGCCGGTCTGGTCAGCGTCAGCCGCGATCTTCGGACTCCCAGCGACAGGGGAATCGCTCTCGAATCGCTCGAAAACGTGGTCGCCGCGGTCCAGGAGAGGCTCAACGAGAAGATCAGGGTTGCCGACCTTGCCCGACTGGCGGACTGCTCAACCGCGCAACTCGAGCGTCGAATGAAGAAGGTCTTCGGCCTGAGCGCAGCGCAATACGTCACGAGGGTGAGAGTTGGCGCGGCGGCTGAGATGCTCACGACCACTCCCGAACCGATAGCGATCATCGCCGCTTTAACCGGTTTCTACGACCAGGCAAGCTTCTCTCGTCACTTCAGCCGTTTCACCGGCGAGACACCGGTCCAATTCCGAGCGGCCTCCAGATCGCGAGCCGGACTCGGCCATTCGCCGAACGAAAAGGCGTGATCGCTGGTCGTGGGTCTATACTCCAGCCGCAATGTTCGCGGACCAGCGGTTCCGTCATACACCGCGATCCCATATGGAGGGGATTCACATATGAAGCCATCACGCAGACTCTTGGTGCTCTTGAGCATCTTGCTGTCGTTCACACTCATCGCCGCAGCTTGTGGCGACGACGACGACGGCAGCTCGGCTGCCGACTCGCTCGACGCCTCACTCGGCCTCGTAACGGTCGGATCAGGCGAGGACATCCAGATTCGTTCGCTCGAAGCGATCACCGGCGACGTTGCGTTCTTGGGTATCCCCAATGAGCGCGGCACCGTCCTGGCGATCGCCGATTACGGACAGATCGGTGGACACAACGTAGCCATGGGCACCGGCCTCGACGATCTCTGTTCGGCTGATGGTGGTCAGGCTGCGGCTCAGACCATCGTTGCCGACGAGAGCGTCATCGGCGTGATCGGCACCTCATGTTCGGGTGCCGCAACCGCGGCGGCTCCGCTCATCGCCCAGGCCGGCATGGTCATGATCTCCGGATCCAACACCTCGCCGGCTCTCACCTCCGACCTTCAGGGTGCGGCAGGCGAGAACTGGGTTGCGGGTTACTACCGCACCGCCCACAACGACCTGTTCCAGGGTGAAGCTGCTGCCACCTTCGCCTACGACGAGTTGGGTATCAGGGTTGCTGCCGCCATTCACGACGGCGACCCCTACACCAACGGTCTGGCGAGCGCCTTCAAGAACGCCTTTGAGGCAAAGGGCGGAACCGTTCCTGTGTTCACCGCTGTCAACAAGGGCGACACCGACATGGTTCCGGTGCTGACTGAGGTCGCTAGTGGTTCTCCGGAACTCATCTTCTTCCCGATCTTCCAGCCTGAGGGCGATTTCATCACCCAGCAGGTCGGAGGCGTAGCCGGGCTCGAAGACGTCACTCTGATGGCTGCCGACGGTCTTCTCAACGACAATTATTTGGCATTGCCAGAGAACGCCGGAATGTACTTCTCGGGCCCCGATGTCCGCTACGGCGACAACACCAACGAGTCCACTGGCAAGACTGCCAACGACTTCCTGGACGCCTACGAGGCGGCCTACGGTGAAGTTCCGTCGGCTCCCTTCTGGGCTCACAGTTACGACGCAACGGTGTTGCTGCTTGATGCCATCAAGGCATCGTCGGTCGAGGACGGCGACTCGCTCATCATCTCTCGCGCTGGTGTGCGTGAATACCTCAACGGAATCACGAACTTCTCCGGCCTGATCGGCACCCTGAGCTGCGACGCTTTCGGTGACTGTGGTTCGCAGAAGATCACAGTGATTCAGGACCTTGATCCCGCCGATGTCGAAGGCGCAAAGAACAACGTCGTCTTCGAATTCGCACCGTAGATCAACTGCCTTGTCAGCTGAACCCGTCTGGTGCCTTCGGGCGCCAGACGGGTCGGCGGACACGGTTGTGCTAGTTCGTTTCGTAAGCATTCCTCGGGGGAGTTAGATGACAGCAGTTGGTGTGAGATCTGCTCGACGCGTCAGTTGGGTGGATCGATTCCTCACAACCCTGCGAATTGTGTTGATCGCTTTGATCGTCGTGGGCCTGGTGGCCTTCATCGCTCAGCAGATCGACAACGACAATGCATTCGCCCGACGGCGTAACCCCGGCGCCACCGGACTCACCGCAGCTCAGGTGAAGGGCTTGTTCGTCACCGGTGTGGCCCAGGGCGCCATGTACGGCCTGATCGCCCTCGGGTACTCGATGGTCTACGGCGTGCTGGGATTCATCAACTTCGCTCATGGCGAGGTGTTCATGCTCGGCACCATGTCGGGCTTCATTGCTTCCACCAAGCTGTCGGATGCCGGCTATTGGGAAAGCAACTTCATCGGCTCCTTCCTCCTGATCGTTCTCATAGCGATTCTGGTGTCGACCGCGGCCGCGGTGATCATGGAGAGGGTCGCGTATCGGCCGCTGCGTGATTCGCCGCGCCTGATACCGCTGATCACATCGATCGGTGTTTCGTTCTTCATTCAGAACGCTGTTCTCGGTCTCTTCGGCCCCAACAGCAAGTCGTATCCGCAACTCCCCGAATGGCTCGCC
>JAJCXW010000096.1 GCA_029263235.1 Acidimicrobiales bacterium | reverse complement strand
CTGGGAACAGCGGAACCTTCACCGCGAACGCCAACGCGAACGAAAGGAAGATCCATCGGCCTGTCGTGGTCGAGAGCGCCTGATTGTTGGCGAGGGTCTGCAGATCGAAGGTGAGAGGTCCGCCCGTGGCCGAAGAATTGAGGAACACCAAGGCAACGATGCCGACGAACATCAACGCCGAGCCGACCATCGTGTAGATGAAGAACTTGGTGGCGGCGTAGGCCCGATCTCCGTGACCCCACTTGGCGATCAGGAAGTACATCGGGATCAGCACGATCTCGAACGCCACGAAGAATGCGAACAGGTCGAGGGCCAGGAAGGCGCCCATGCATCCGGTCTCGAGAACCAGAATCCAGGCGTAGTACGACTTGAGGTCGTGTTTCTCGTCGACCGCGATCATCGCGATCGGGAACAGCACGCCGGTGAGCACCACCAGGAACAGCGAGATCCCGTCGACCCCGAGCGACCAGGAGATCCCCAGGCTCGAAATCCACGTTTGATGGTCGGCGAACTGGAACTCGGCCGCAGCCGCACCGGTCTCGAATTGAACCAGCACCCATATCGACATGGCGCCGACCGTGGTCGAAACCAGAATGGCGACCTGCTTGACGAGGTCGGGCCGACTCCGGGGCAGCAGCGACAGCAGAACCGCGCCGATCATCGGCAACACCACGATCGCGGTGAGGACCGGGAAGTCGGGCCTGGACACTTCGGCTAGTAGAAGAGAATTCATCACAGGCCTGCCCTCACGAGGAACCACCCGACAAGGGCTACTGCCCCGATGGCGACCATCGACGCGTAGGAGCGAACGAAGCCCGATTGAAGTCGACGAAGCTGCCCGCCTCCGCTTCTGACCAGACGCCCGACGCCGTTGACGGCACCGTCGATCGCCGCGCCGTCGAACCAGGTGACCAGATCAAAGCCACGACGTCCGGGGCCGCCCATGAACGCCGACACCGATTCGTCGTAGCGCCAGGCTCTGGCGAATATCGAGCGTTCGACCTTCCCGGGGTCGGAGCGACCCTGCAGGTAGATGGCGACCGCGGCGTAGAGGCCCACGGCTGCACCCGCCACTGCGACGCCGGCCAGGAGCCACTTTCCACCGGCCGAGACGGTGAGGACCGTCTCGTTTTCGAACAACGAAGGCTCCAGCCAGGTCTCGAGACGACGGGTGCCCGACGAGAACGGCAGGTTGAGCAGCCCCGCCACTGCGGCGAGAGAAGCCAACACCACCAGCGGCAAGGTCATGAGCCACGGCGACTCGTGAGGGTGATACTCGCGCCGTGCCCTCACGGCGTCGGGTAGATCTTCCTCGGCGATGGCCTGTTCGGGCTCTTCGAACAACGCCACACCGACGCTGACCCCTTCGGCCTCGGAGGCTGCGACAACTTGCTCGACCTCAGATTGGGCGGTGATCACGGCCGCTCGGGCCTGCTCGGCTGCAGTGTTGCTCTCATCAACCGTGCCCTGTGACTTCAAGACACCCTCTTCGGCCTTGGCCAGATTCTTGGTGGCCTTCTCGAGGGCCTTGTCGTCGTCGGCTTCGACCTCGCCGATTTCGGTCTGGCGCTGCTCGAGCTTCTCCACGGCTTTTCCGAGTCGCTCCGTCGCTTTGGCGACAGCCTCGTCGGCGGTGGCGATGCCGGCCTCGGCCACGGCCACGGCGGCTTCGGCGGCCGACACCCGATCGGTCCGCAATGCCTCGACCTCTTCGTCCCGAACATCGCCGTAGCGATAGCGCCCGTAGAAGGTCAGGAAGACTTCACGACTCATGTAGAAGGCAGTGAGGATCGCGGTGACGAAACCGACGAACCACAGGGCCGGATTGTCGTTCCATGCGAAAGCCAGGATCTCGTCCTTGGACCAGAACCCCGAGAACGGAGGAACGCCGGCGATGGCCAACCAGCCGACGATGAAGGTTCCCGCGGTGAGAGGCATGAACTTCCTGAGCGCGCCGTAGTGCCTCATGTCCTGGTCGTCGTCCATGCCATGGATGACCGAACCGGCACCAAGGAAAAGGAGCGCCTTGAAGAAGGCGTGAGTGACCATGTGGAAGATGGCGGCCACATAGGCACCGGTGCCCACGGCCAGGAACATGTATCCCAACTGGCTGATGGTCGAGTAGGCCAAGACCTTCTTGATGTCGTTCTGGGCGATGGCGATCGTGGCGGCGAAGAACGCCGTGGTGACTCCCACCCAAGCAATCGTGGTGGGCGCCCAGGCGGCCGACTCGGCCAGCACCGGGTTGAGGCGGGTGAGGAGATACACACCCGAGGTGACCATCGTGGCCGCGTGGATCAACGCCGAGACCGGCGTGGGACCCGCCATGGCGTCGGGCAGCCACAAGAACAGCGGGATCTGCGCAGACTTGCCGACCGCTCCGACGAACAACAGCACCGTGATCGCCGTGGCGGTGGTCTGGCTCAAGTGGCTGGCGTTGCCGAGCACGTCGAGGTATTGGATCGAACCAATCGACGTGAAGGTGAGGAACATGGCGACCATGAAGCCCCAGTCGCCGACCCGGTTGGTCACGAACGCCTTCTTGCCGGCGGACGCATTCGACTCGCTGGTGAACCAGAACGAGATGAGCAGGTAGGAACACGCCCCTACTCCTTCCCAGCCGAGGAAGGTGATGAGCATGTTGTCGCCGAGCACCAGCATCAACATCGAGAAGGCGAACAGGTTGAGATACAGGAAGAACTTCGAGTAGTCCTCGTCGCCGTGCATGTAGCCAATGGAGTAGAGGTGGATCAGCGCTCCGACACCCGTGACGAACAGGGTCATGGTGACCGAGAGAGGATCGACCAGGAACCCGACATCGACCTGGAAGTCGCCGGCCGGCACCCACTCGAACAAGGTCTGGATGAAGTGGCGATCCTCGTGGGGTCGATCGAGCAGACCGAACATGACCACGACCGCCGAGGCGAACGAGCCACCCATCATGGCCGTGGCGAACCATCCGGCGAGGGGCTCGCCCATGCGGCGGCCGAACACCATGATCGTCAGAAAGCCGAACAGTGGGAGGGCTGGAATGAGGAAAACTGCGTCGAGCATGGTGTCTGCCTCAGCCTCTCAGTACCGATAGATCGTCGGCTGTGGCATCGGGATGTCGGCGATTGATCGCCACCACCAGAGCCAGGCCCACCACTACCTCGACCGCGGCCACCACCAGCACGAAGAACACCGCTACCTGCCCGCCGACATCGTTGAGGTCGGCACCGAGGGCCACGAAGGTGATGTTGACCGAGTTGAGCATCAGCTCGACCGACATGAACATCACCAGTGGGTTGCGGCGCACCAGCAGTCCGACGGCTCCGATCGAGAACACGATCACCGACAAGACGAGGTACCAGTTGGTCGTGAGTTCCATCAGTGCTCCTCCTCGTCGATCATCGGGGCAAGAGGTGGCAGCTCGAAACTTGCCGGTTCGGGGTCGGGCAACAGATCATCGGAGGCCACCCGGCGGGTGAGCACGACCGCGCCAATCACCGCGATGGTGAGCAATGCCGCGGTGATCTCGAACGCGATTGCGTATTCGCTGAAGAGCACTCGTCCGAGACGTTCGACATCACTGGCGCCGTTGTCGAGAGCACGTTCGCCGACACCGGTCGGTTGACGAGCGCCGGTGACGCCATCGGCGGCAACCAGTACCACCGTGAGACCGACTCCGAGCAGGGCCGCGCCCAACACGGCCGCCAGCGGCTTCTGGCCGGCAATCGGCTCGACTTCGAGATCTTCGGTCTTGTCGATACCGAGAAGCATGATCACGAACAGGAACAGAATGACGATCGCTCCGGCGTAGACCATGATCTGCACGGCCGCGAGGAAATGGGCGTCCTGAAGGATGAAGAGGACCGCCACCCCGAGAAGGGTCTGCACGAGGAACAACGCCGAGTGAACCGGGTTGCGTGAAGCCACGACGCCGATCGCGCCGATGAGAATGATGGCCGCTGCGAAGAGAAAGACGATCACTTCACTCATTGCTCGACCTCTGCTGTCGCCATGTCGGATGGGGACTCATCTTCTGAGTCGCTTTGCCCCGCCTCCGGGGACCGAACCCCGTGACCGAGTTCGCCGGACCAGGCCACCACACCTTCGTAGCGGTGGTCGCCCGATGGAGATGTCGCCCGCATCCAACCCGAGGTGTGTTCGTCCTCGCCGTCGCGCCAGTCTTCCCACGGCATCTGCTGAGGCCTGCCGTCGTCGTCGACCAGGAGCTCGTTCTTGGTATAGATGGCGTCGGAGCGGTTGGTGAATGAGAACTCGAACAGCTTCGACTCGGTGATGGCCTGGGTCGGGCAGGCCTCGACACACAGGTCGCAGTGGATGCACCTCAGATAGTTGATCTGGTAGACGTAGCCGAACCGTTCGCCCGGAGACGTGGGATCGGCGGGGTCGTTGTCGGCTCCCCGGACATAGATGCACTTCGCGGGACAGACACCGGCGCAGAGTTCGCAGCCGATGCACTTCTCCATGCCGTCTTCGTAACGGTTGAGCACATGGCGGCCATGGAGGCGCACGGCCTTCTCGCGCTTCTCGTCGGGCTTGCCGGGCTTGGCGTTGCCACCCCGATACTCGAGAGTCAGTCGTTCCTCGAAGAGTTTCTTGAAGGTCACCGCGAATCCGCGGATGTAGTCGAGAGGATCAGCCATGCGAATCGACCTCCTGCGAGAGTCGCTCGGATCGGGCCGTTCGAACCGCGGCCATCAGAAGGCCACCGGCGGCAGTGCCCACCACCACCGTGACTGCCACCACGATTCCGGAGTCCCAGCCTCGATCGTTACCGATGTCGAGAGCTCCCAGGAACAGGAACCATCCGAGGGACAGCGGGATGAGAATCTTCCAGCCGAGATCCATCAATTGGTCGTAGCGAAACCTCGGGAGGGTCGCTCTGAACCAAACGAACGAGAACAGGAACACGAACAACTTGGTGAGGAACCAGACGATGCCCCACACCCAGTCGATTTGTTCGATCAGCACCGGACCCGACGGGCCACCCAGGAACACCGTGACGATGATGGCCGACATGGTGATCGTGTTGAGGTATTCGGCCAGGAAGAACAAGGCGAAACGAAACGATGAGTATTCGGTGTGGAATCCACCGACCAGTTCCTGTTCGGCCTCCACCAGATCGAACGGTGGCCGGTTCAATTCCGCAGTGCCGGCTATGAGGAAGATCACGAAGGGTATGAATCCGGTGGTGATGAGATTCCAATTTGGAATGAACCCGCCGAATCCACCGGTGGCTTGGTCGACCACCATGTCGTGGGTCGACAGCGATCCGGTCTGGAGAACGATCGCGGCAATCGACAGCGCCAACGCGGCTTCGTAGCTCACCATCTGGGCCGATGCCCGCACCGAACCGAGCAGCGGATACTTCGACCCCGACGACCAGCCGGCGAGCATCACGCCATAGACCGCAATCGACGACATGGCCAGGAACAGCAGAATGCCGACAGGCGGATCGGCGACCTGCAGGAAAGTGTCGTGCCCCCAGAGATCGATCGCTCCATCCTTCGACTCGAAATTACCGCCGATGGGAATGATCGAGAAGGTGAGGAACGCCGGCACGATTGCCAGGAACGGGGCCAGCTTGAACACGAAGCGGTGAGACCTGTCGGGGACGAGGTCTTCCTTCATCAACAGCTTCAGTCCGTCGGCGAGGGTCTGGAACAACCCCCAAGGGCCGGCGATGTTGGGCCCGATTCGATGCTGCATGTCGGAGACGACCTTGCGCTCGAACCACACCATGAACATCACCGAGACCAGCACGATGACGAATGCCAGCCCGACCTTCAGCAGGGCGATGAGCACGATGCTCAGCCCGATGTCGTCCAGGAAGAGTGGGTCCAGTGCGAGAATCATGCGCGCTCCACTCTCACGTCGGTGACCGGCGATGTCGCGTCGATCAGGGCACCGGCCGGAGAGCCCGACGCCGCCCATGGCAGCACCGCCGATCCCTCTGGCACTCCGGCGTCGGGAACCACCGGCACCAACAGCTTTCCGCTGCTCGACTCGACCCTGACGACCGTCGAACGGTCGACGCCCAACTTGTCGAAGTCGGATGGGTTGAGACGGAGACTGACCGGTGTCGTGAGACCTCGGCTCGATGGAGAGTTGCGTAGCGCCACACCATCGTCGTACATCGATCTCTGGGCCACGAGCTGCAACGAATAGGCATCGTTGGAGCTGGGGGTGATTTCGGTTGCTTCGGGCGACGCGATATCGCCCGAACCCTCGATCAGGAGTCCGGCCACCCTCGAGTCGGCCAGAGCCGACTCGGTGAGACCGGCGTGGACCTCGGAAACCGACGCCAACTCGGCCCGGATGGCCTCGGCGGAGTCGAACCCGAGATCGGCGCCGAGACGTCGGGCGATCTCTGCCGCGATCATCCAGTCGGGCCGTGCCGTGCCGGCGGGGGTCACCCGCTGCTCGCAGATGCTGACGCGGCCTTCGAGATTGGTGAACGTGCCCGACGATTCGGTCGGGCCGGCAGCCGCCAACACGACGTCGGCGGCGAGCGCTATCGAGTCGTTGACGAACATGTCGATCGCCACCACGTTGGGGACCTCGTCGAGGGCGGTGGTCGCCAGGGACCTGCTCACGAAGTCGTTGAGCGGATCAGATCCGAGAAGAATCAGCAGGTCGATGTCGCCGGCGGCGGCGGCCGAGAGCACTCCGGCGGTATCGAGTCCGGGCGACGATGGTGTGGAGGGCCAAGCATCATCGAACCGCGATGCGCCTGCCTGAAGAGTCGTGCGGCCCGGAAGAAGCCCGGGGGCGAGTCCGGCGTCTAGAGCGCCGTGGATGTTGCCTCGACGCAGCGCCGAGAGGAACGAGACATCGGCCAGAGCTGATAGCTCCCTCGCAGCGTCGGCAACCCGGTCGGCCGACTCGGCGAGCGAAGCCCGACCAAGAACAACGGTGACCGGACCATCCACAGCAGCCGCAGCCGCCGCTATCCGGTCGGCCGAAACTCCCGCGGCCGATACGGACGGGCCGCCATTGACCGCCGCGACGACGGCCTTCGCTAGTTGACCGACCTCGCCGGGTCGGGGATGAAGGCTGTGGGCAGCGATGCCACTGAGACCAGTGGACCTGGGGGTCAGCTCGATGAGAGTGGCGCCGTCGCGGACAACCGCGTGACGGAGGCGGAGATACAGCGACCCGATCTCTTCTTTGGGGTCGGGGCCACACAAGATGATCGTGCCACCCGGGGTGCAGGCGCGATCGATGGTGGCGCGAGGCAGACCGAGAACAAGCTCCGGGTCGAGACCGTCGCCGAGCTGCGCATCGACGTTGTCGGTGCCGATCACACCCTTGGCGAGCTTGGCCCACGCGTACTGCGATTCGTTGGTGAGGCGAGCACCGCCCACGACTGCCACGCGTTGGGGATCGGCGTCGCTGAGCAGAGACACCACCTTCTCGAGAGAGTTGGCCCAACCAGTGGGCACCAGGTGATCGCCGGCTCGGATGAGCGGAGCGGTGAGTCGATCGTCGGAGTTGAGCGCCTCGAAGGCGAAACGTTCCTTGTCGGAGAGCCAGCCCCAGTTGACCGGATCGGCGTCGATGCCGAGCAACCGGATCACGGAATCACGCGATGACTGAACCGCGATTCGGGCACCGGCCGAGTCGACCCAGGCAGTGGAGACCGTCTCCTCGAGGTCCCAGGGACGAGCCTTGAAGCGGTAGGGCTTGGCAGTGAGAGCACCAACCGGGCAGATCTGCACGGTGTTGCCCGAGAAGTAGGAGGCGAAGGGCTCGTCGGGGAAGGTGTTGACGTGGGTGTTGTTGCCACGATCCATGAAGTGGATGAGCTTG
>JAJCXW010000095.1 GCA_029263235.1 Acidimicrobiales bacterium | reverse complement strand
AGCTTGATGAAGGTCGACTTGCCTGACCCGGACGCGCCGACGAGAAAGACGAACTCGCCCTTCGCGATGTCGACTGTGGCATCTCGTAGAGCGACCACGTCGCCCTTGTATACCTTTGTGACGTTTTCGAGCTTGATCATGCCGTTCCTGGTGAACCTGCCGCCCGGCGCACAGACGGTAGCAGTGCGGTCAACGGATTCCTTGTCAATGCCATCGCGCTCACTCCTCGTTCTTGGCTCGGCTCCACCGAAGCCAAGCCTCCATGAACTGGTCGATGTTGCCGTTGAGGACCGATTCGACCTGGGCTGTCTCGTGAGACGTCCTCAAGTCCTTGACCATCTGATACGGCTGCATCACGTAGCTGCGGATCTGGCTACCGAAACCGACGTTCTGTTGTTCGCCGGTGATCCCCGCAATCTCGTCGTCGCGTTTCTTGCGTTCGAGAACCAGCAGCTTGGCCGCCATCATCTGCATGGCGCGGTCCTTGTTCTGATGCTGGCTTCGCTCGTTCTGGCAGCTGGTGACAGTGCCGGTGGGAAGGTGGGTGATTCTCACCGCGGAGTCGGTGACGTTGACATGCTGGCCACCGGCACCAGACGAACGGTAGGTGTCGATGCGCAGGTCCTTCTCGTCGATCTCGATTTCATCACCAACTGCTTCGAAGAACGGCGCCACCTGTACGGCGCTGAAAGCGGTCTGACGTTTGCCCTCGTTGTTGAACGGCGAGATCCGGACCAGCCGGTGGACTCCGTGCTCGGATTGCATCAGCCCGTAGGCGTGGCGCCCCTTCACGATGAACTCCACGGAACTGAGCCCGGCCTCGGTGCCTTCGGATACGGCGGTGATCTCGATCTCCAGCCCGCGACCGTCGGCCCAGCGGTTGTACATGCGCATGAGCATCTCGGCCCAGTCCTGGGCGTCGGTTCCGCCTTCGCCTGACTTCACCTGACAGACGGCATCTCGTTCATCGAATTCACCGGTGAACAGTGAACGAAGCTCGAGATCGTCGAGTTCCGATACGAGAACCGCGATGGATTCGGTGATCTCACCCTCGAGCGACTCATCGCCTTCTTCGCGAGCGAGTTCGTGAAGGACCTCGACATCGTCGACCCCGCCCCTCAATCGAGCGAAGGACTCCAGGTCCTCGTTGACCGACGAGAGCTCGGACGTGACTGATCGAGCCTTGTCGGGATCATCCCAGAGGTCGGGACGGGAGGCTTCTACCTCCAACTGTGGACGTCGGGCCTCGAGTTCGGGGATGCGCAGATAGGCCTCCGCCTCTTCGAGACGCGAACGAACCGCTGAGATCTGCTCGGTGAAGTCCTGCATGAGTACCGGGAATCCTGGGAAGGGTGCGTGACGACGCTACCCGGCCCCACCAGCGCTGCCGTGACAGTGTTTGTACTTCTTGCCGCTGCCGCATGGGCACTGGTCGTTGCGGCCGACCTTTTCGAGGTCGGACTTCACGATGGGAACCCTCGACTTGGGCACATTCGGCTCGACCGGCTTGGGTGCGCCGGCATCAGGAATGGCCTTGGAGGCCGTACCGGGCGAGGCGTCGCTCTTCTCTTCGGTGACGCCGGTGAGTCGCTGTCCCTGTGCGGCTTCTGGCTGCTGATTGATCGCCACCTGCACGTGCATGATGTATTTGATGAAGTCGAGAGCGATGCCCGTCATCATCATGCCGAACATCTCGAAACCTTCGCGCTGCCACTCGGTGACCGGATCCTTCTGACCCATGGCCCTCAGATGGATGCCCTCACGCAGGAGATCCATCTCACGGAGGTGTTCGCGCCAACGCTGGTCGATGAGACGCAGCATCACCTGACGCTCCACCTGACGGAGGATCTCCTCGCCGAGTTCTCCCTCACGTGCCTCGTAGGCCGCCACACCATCTTCGTAGAACAGATCCTCCAAGGCCTCGGTGGTCGTGGTGTCGCCGAGATCGTCGACTGTGAGCTCTGTGGGCCACAGCGTGGTGATCTCGGTGAGCAGGCCATCGAGGTCCCACTCCTCGAACGCCTCGGACGCGGCGTAGATCGACGCGACGTTGCCCACCGCTTCGTCGATGTTTTCCAAGACCTCGGACCTCAGGTCGGCCCCGTCGAGGATCTGCGACCGGCGCATGTAGATGACCTTGCGCTGCTCGTTCATCACCTCGTCGTATTCGAGAACGTTCTTGCGGGTCTCGGCGTTGCGCTGCTCGACGGTGTTCTGGGCTCTTTCGATGGCCTTGCTGACCATCTTGGCCTCGATCGGGACATCCTCTTCGAGAGCACGGTCCATTACCCAGTTCATGGCGCCGGTGGCAAACAGGCGCATGAGTTCGTCTTCGAGAGAGAGATAGAAGCGGCTCTCCCCCGGATCACCCTGACGCCCCGACCGGCCACGTAGCTGATTGTCGATGCGACGGCTCTCGTGTCGTTCGGTGGCGAGAACATACAGACCGCCGAGTTCGATCACCTTCGCCTTTTCGTCGGCAGTGATCTCGGTGTACTTCTTCAAGAGTTCCTTGTAGCGGGCCGCTCCTTCCTCGACGTCGGTCGACAGTCCTTCCGCGCCCAAGTCGCGCTGAGCGAGACCCTCGGGATTCCCGCCGAGAAGGATGTCGACTCCACGACCGGCCATGTTCGTGGCGACCGTGATCTTGTTGAGCCGGCCGGCCTGGATCACGATGTCGGCCTCACGGGTGTGCTGCTTGGCGTTGAGGACCTCGTGAGGAATACCTCGCACCTCCATCATCCGCGAGAGCAGCTCGGACTTCTCGACCGAGATCGTGCCCACCAGCACTGGCTGGCCTCTCTCGTATCGCTCGGAGATGTCCTCGAGGCACGCCTTGAACTTGGCGTGTTCGGTCTTGTAGATCAGGTCGGCTTCATCGGAGCGAACCAAGGGGCGGTTGGTGGGTACGGGTACGACGTGGAGGCCGTAGGTGCTGACGAATTCGGAGGCCTCGGTCTCGGCTGGTCCGGTCATGCCGGCGAGTCGTTCGTAGAGCCGGTAGTAGTTCTGGAGCGTGATCGTGGCGAGAGTCTGGTTTTCTTCCTTGACCGCGACCGCCTCCTTGGCCTCGACTGCCTGGTGAAGGCCATCGGACCATCGCCTCCCGTCGAGAACACGGCCCGTGAACTCGTCGACGATCTTGACCTCACCGTCGGCGACGATGTATTCGCGATCGTTGAGATAGAGCTCCTTGGCCCGTAGCGACGCCTGTAGCTGATGAACCAAGTTGGCCGATACCTGGTCGTAGAGGTTCTCGATTCCGAGGGCCCGCTCCACCGCGTGGATTCCCTCCTCGAGTGGGGCCACAGTGCGCTTCTCTTCGTCGACCTCGTAGTGGAAGTCGCGCTGGAGGCCCCGGGCGATGCTCGCGAACTTCGTGTATAGCTTCGCGGCATCGGCCACCCGGCCCGAGATGATCAGCGGAGTTCGTGCCTCGTCGATCAGGATCGAGTCGATCTCATCGACGATGCAGTAGTGATGTCCCCGTTGGACCTGGGCCTCTCGGGTCATCGCCATGTTGTCGCGCAGGTAATCGAAGCCGAACTCGTTGTTGGTTCCGTAGGTGATGTCGGATGCGTACTGGGCACGCTTGGCCGCAGAATCGCGTTCACCCGGAATGATCAGACCAACGGAGAGACCCATCCAGCGATGGACCTGGCCCATCCACTCCGCGTCGCGGCTCGCCAGATAGTCGTTGACCGTGACGACGTGGACGCCCTTACCGGTGACGCCGGTGAGGTAGATGGGCAATGTGGAGGTGAGGGTCTTTCCTTCACCGGTCTTCATTTCTGCAACCCAGCCGAGGTGAAGCGCGGCGCCGCCGATCAGCTGGACGTCGTAGTGCCGTTGACCGAGAACCCTTCTGGCCGCCTCACGAACGGTGGCGAAGGCGTCGATCAGCAGATCGTCGGGATCGGCACCGTTGTCGAGCATGGTGCGGAATTCGTTGGTCTTGGCCTGCAACATGTAGTCGGTGAGCGACTCGTACTCGGGCTCGAGCGCGTTTATGTCGGGAACCAAGGCCTCGAGGGCCTTCAGCTTCCGGCCTTCACCAGACCGAAGTACTTTCTGAAAAATGCTCATATGTAGGAACGGAGTCTACCGATCCCGGGGGGTCTCAGTCGGCCACGTCGATGAGTCCGACATCGCCATCGTCGCGGCGGTAGACCACCGCTGCCCGGTTCGTCTCCTTGTTGACGAAGAAGAAGAAACCATGACCCAACAGCTCCATCTTGAGCACGGCGTCGTCGGGGGTGAGGGGACCGATATGAAACCGCTTGGTCTTGACGATCCTCGGCATGACATCGTGGTCTTCTTCTTCGATGTCGACGTCGACACCGGCGAGGTCGACCACCTGCGGCGATTCACTCTCGGCGACCCTGATCGTGTCGTGCCCCTGATGTAGCCGATGTAGTCTCGTGCGCAGTTTGCGGATCTGACGCTGCAACTTCTCGTCGGCCAAGTCGACAGCGGCGTAGGCGTCGGACGCCGTCACCTTGGTGCGAATCCGATGACCGTCGGCATCGAGCACCACCTCACACGTGACCTTCTCGGATACTCGCGGATTTCGAGACTCGGCGAAATGAACAACACCCGATTCGAGTTTCTCGAAGAAACGATCGAGATCCCCGATCTTCTCGCGTATCACCTCCTCCAGTCTCGGCGTAACCCTGACCTGCCGGCTGCTGATGGAGATTTCCACGCTTGACCTCCGTGTTTCGTGTGTCTTACAGAGTAGATCGACGAAACCCATCAGGGGTAGCGCCTCTGGGAACCACCTTAGCCACGACGACGGCCGACACCTGCACCCCACCCCGACATGCCAGAACCCTCGCCGCAGAGCGCAGGGTCGAGCCGGTGGTGCTGACATCATCGACCAGAAGTAGGCGCGGTGGGGTCGGGCGGATCAGCGAGGAACCGACGAAGCGCGGACCTTCGCGGCGCCCCTGAAGGTCGCGCGATGTCTGCGCAACATCGTCGACTCGTCGGAGCACCCTTCGAACCTTGGTGTGGCTCCGATGCGACAGCGCACGCGCCAACAACTCGCACTGGTCGAAGCCTCGTTTTCTTCGCCTGCTCGGCGTGGCCGGGATCCATGAGATCAGATCAGACTCCGGCGCGATCTCGTAGAGGGCATCGGCCAGCTCGGTGACGACGGATGTGGCCCGGCCGTATTTCAGCTCTCTCACCATTTCTGCCGCAGTGCCCTCGTATGGCCATCGCGCCAGGCACTCCTGGATTCCTTCGATCTTGATTTCGATGTGATCCGATCCGGCGTTCACGAAGACCAACCTAGAAACGGGGTGTGACGTCCGGTCACCATGTCGACGAACTCGAGGCGTGACCGACGGTGTCACTCGGTTCCCCTACCCTCTCCCAACATGTCACAGGAAGAGTCGCGCGGTTTCTTATGCGCCCACTGCCGCGATCGGCACAACACCATCAATGAGGCCAGAGAATGCGCCTCGACCCGCCCCCTCGACGACAGCCCTCCCATCCCCGACACCGGCCGTGTGGTGCTGGAGCCGGACTGGACCCGACTCGCTGGTCCCGACGCCATCGCCCGCAGCCTGCTGATACGAAACGAGTCCGCGATCCCAGGCCCATGGTCGGGCGCCGAGCGTGTCGTCATCAACAGCTCCAGCCCAGCCTCGGCCCAGCAATTGGCCGCAACTCTGGCTCGTCTCCACTCCGCCAGAGCCAATCGACAGAGGGTCGTATTCCAGCTCGAGGGCGCCTTGCCCGAAGCCACGACCTCGCTCGACCTACCACTCACCGAACTCAATCCAGAGGTCGAGTTGCCCAACGAAGTCCTTCTCCACTTGGTTCTCTCCAACTCTGTCGACGCCCGAGACCCCAGCTCGCCGTCGATACATGGCATCGATCTGGCGGTTGCCGCTGGAGCCCGACCATCCGTCGGCGACGAGACCGGAGACATCGTGGCCCCCGACGGCACGCCCCTGTGGTGCGACGGTGGGCGGCTCCAGACGATTCCGATCGACCACACCGGAGGAATCGGCGTGGTGCCACTGGTGCACCTGGTTGCCGGCATCCTGCGACCCACCACCTGCGCCTCGGTGTCGTCCGACCTAGCGCCCGACCAGGTCGAAGCGGTGGCGTCACTCGATGGCGGGGCGAGGATCGTCGCCCCGGCCGGCTCCGGCAAGACTCGGGTGCTCACCGAACGAGCCCGTCACCTCGTGCAGGACATCGGAGTCCAACCTTCGACGCTCTGTCTGGTGGCCTTCAACGTTCGCGCCCGGGCCGAAATGCAGGATCGAACCACCGATCTCGACAATCTCGGGATACGAACCCTCAACGGTCTCGCCTTGGCCATCTGTCGGGGAACAGGCCCGTTTCGACCGCGCCAGGGCAGCCGGCTGCACGTGATCGACGAACGGGCAGTGAGAAGCCACCTCCGTGAGCTGGTCCAGCCACCCCGACGCGCCATGACCGACCCGTTCGCGGCCTGGATCGAGGCGTTCGGGGCCTGTCGCCTGGGGCTTCGCGATCCCAACGAAGTCGAACAGGACTTCGACGGCGACGTACCCGGATTGGCCGATGTTCTCGCCGCCTATCGCAGCCGGCTGGCGCAGAGAGACGAACTCGACTTCGACGAACAGATCATCGGCGCCATCCAGGTCCTACTCACTGATCCGGCCGCGCGTTCCACGGCACGAAAGGCGTGCGGCCTGTTACTGATCGACGAATTCCAGGACCTCACGCCCGCCCATCTCCTGATGCTGCGTCTGCTCGCCGGACCGGCATCCGACGTGTTCGGCGTGGGGGACGACGACCAAACCATCTACGGATACGCCGGGGCTTCGCCGTCTTGGCTGATCGACTTCGCCAAGTGGTTCCCGGGGTCCGGCTGTCACGATCTCCACGTCAACTATCGATGCTCCCCCGAGGTGGTCGAGGCCGCTTCCAACCTTCTGACCCACAACCGTCGCCGCATCCCCAAGCAGATCAGACCCGCTCCCGGCCGGGCCGACGCCGGCCCCGAAGACATGTCGCCGCTTCGCCGCGTGGTGGCCAACGATCCCGTGGAGTCCCTGGCGGGCATCGTCGAAGACATGCTCGAAGACGGCACCCAGCCCGAACACATCGTCGTTCTCAGCAGGGTCAACGCCACCCTTCTCGCCCCGATGCTCAAGTTGCGCGCCAGCGGCGTGGCCACCACCACGCCCATCGACGGCACCTACTTGAATCGCACGGGAGTGGCTGCCGCCCTGGCCTGGCTCGGCCTGGCCACCTCGCCCGACGGCCGACTCCGTGCCGACAACCTCACAGTGGGGGCCCGTCGGCCACCCCGGGGGCTATCACCCCGCGTTGTGGAATGGATTGCCGAGCAGCCGTCGATAGAGCAGATCCGGCGTCTGGCCTCACGGCTACGTACCGAACGAGACCAGCTGAAAGTCGAGGGAATTGCCGACGACATCGAGATGATTCGCGATCTGGCCGCCGAGGGGGCCGATTCGGCTCAGATACTCACGGCCATCCGTGATCAGATCGGCTTGGGTGGCGCCCTCGAGTCGAGGCTCGACGCGTCACGACGATCGCTCGACCGATCGAGCCACGGTGACGACCTCGACGCCTTGATCTCCGTGGCCCACCTACAACCAGTCCCGACCGAGTTCCCTTCGTGGCTGGCCCGGCAGCTGGACGGCACACGGAGCTTCGATGAAGCAGATGGAGTTCGTCTGTCGACCATCCACCGGGTCAAGGGCATGGAGTGGCCACGGGTGGTGGTCTATGGAGTGGACGAAGGATTGTTTCCCCATCGTCTCTCGAGCGATGTCGAAGAAGAGCGCCGAATCCTCCATGTGGCCATCACCCGGTCGAGTCAGCAGACCGTGATCATCTCCAGCCCACGAGCCTCCAGCTTCCTCGACGAACTCGACCAACCGGCTCCACCGGCGCCCCCTGAGCCGTTTCACCAGACCCGACCGAGCCGCCCGCCGGCAGCCAAGCGCAAGTCGTCGCGCCGGAAGGCCACCGCCGAGGCTGTCGTGTTGTCCGAAGCCGATTCCGGATTGCGAGATCGTCTGCGCGAGTGGCGTAGCAGGACGGCTCGGACCAAAGGCGTGCCGGCCTACGTCGTGCTCGACAACCGCACCATCGATGCCTTGGCCGCCTCTCGCCCGGCCGACGATGTCGCCCTGCTGTCCGTGTCGGGGATCGGCCCGGCCAAGTTGGAGACCTACGGCGAGGAGATCCTCGCCATGGTCGCCGACGCCTAGGTTCCGGAGAACCTCGCGGCTCGACGTTCGACGAACGACGCTACTCCTTCGCGGAAGTCGTCGGTCTCGGCGAGCGCAGCCTGATCTGGACCGAACGCTTCGATGGCCGCCCTTTGGCCCTCGGCCAGGTAACGAGCCGATGATGCCTTGGTGGCCTGTACGGCCAGAGGTGCTCCCTCGCAGATCGTCCGGGCCAACTCCAGGGCGCGATCCAGTTCCGTGCCCGCTGGCACCACCTCTTGGACGAGTCCAATCCGGTGGGCCTCGGGGGCATCGAACTCGTCGCTGGTGAGCAGGTGATACATGGCGTTGCCCCATCCACCTCGCTGCACGAATCGGATGGTGGCCCCTCCCGTGGCGTGGATACCTCGCTTCGGTTCGAGCTGGGAGAACCTGCAGTCATCGGCCGCCACCACGATGTCGCCACCGAGCATGAGTTCGATACCGAGCGTGTAGGTGATGCCCTTGACCGCACTCACGATGGGCTTGCGACACGACCGGCCGAGAGCGGTGGGGTCGATCTTCTCGCCACCTTCCCTGGGACGACGCCCCTGAGCCATCCCTCCAGCAAACCGCGGTAAATCGAGGCCAGCGGTGAAATGATCGCCCCAGGCGTGGAGCACCCCCACCCACAGGTCGGGCTCGTGGTCGAGGCGGGTGTAGGCATCAACCAGTTGGTCCATCATCTCCGGAGTAAAGCCGTTGAGCTTCGCCCGACGATCAATTCCGATCATCAAGATGTGGTCGTCGACAACCTCAGAAGTGATGCGACCCAGATCGTCGACCGAGCCATCCGGAGTCGCCGATTCGCTCACGACGGATCGACGTCGCTGTAGACGGCCTGACGCTTCTCGAAGTAGGCCGTGACCGCTTCGACCTGATTGGGACGACCAATCAAGGAACCAATCACACGGCGTTCCTCAGCGAATCCGGTAGCCCAATCGGCGTGGGTCGAGAGATCGATGAGGTGCTTGGCCCCTCGAACCGCATGGGGGCTGTTGCCTGCAATCTGGCGGGCCAGCTCGATCGCCGAAGTATGGGGATCGTCGCTCACGTGGGTGGCGAGTCCGATGCGAACCGCCTCCTCGCCGTTGACCTCGCGGCCGGTCCAGGTGAGTTCTTTGGCCAGGTCGGGGCCGACCAGTTTCGGCAGCACCTGAGTGGCGGTCATGTCGGGGCTCAGACCCCAACGGATCTCGAGCACCGACATCCTGACGTCGGGAGCCACGATTCTGATGTCGGCGCCCAGCGCCAATTGGAGCCCGCCGCCGAAGGCCACACCATGGACAGCGGCAATCACCGGCATCGGCAGCTCGCGCCAGGTCCAGCAGGCTTGCTGGGCGTGATGGGTGATGCGGCCCTCAGGGACACGGCCGATCGCGGCCGTGTCGGAGCCATCGGTTGCGCCGGCCATGGCTTGGAAGCCCGCGAAGTCGAGCCCGGCGCAGAAGGCGCGGCCTTCGCCCGACAACACAACCGCGCGAACCGATTCGTCGGCGGCGAGCTGGTCGCCGGCCTCGACCAGCGCGTTGAACATGGCGCCGTCGAGGGCGTTCATCTTGTCGGCACGGGTCAGCCTGACATCGGCCACTCCCCCGTCGATCGAAATGGTCAGACGATCACTCATGGAACTTCCCCTTCAGCGTGAACGTCCGATGTTAGTCAGCGTTCACTTGCGGGGCAGTTCCGAGCGGTCGGATCAGTTCGACTGACCCGACCGCTCCGGATCAGTAGCGGTAGTGATCAGGCTTGTAGGGGCCGTCGACCGACATGCCCACGTAGTCGGCCTGACCGTCGGTGAGCTTGGTGAGCTTCACTCCGAGCGCATCGAGGTGGAGCCTCGCCACTTCCTCGTCGAGAAGCTTCGGCAGGGTGAAGACCTCGATGGCCCTGGATCCGTCGTCGGCATGAAGATCCATCTGGGCGAGCACCTGGTTGCTGAAGCTGCACGACATCACGAAACTGGGGTGACCGGTCGCGTTGCCGAGGTTGAGCAGGCGACCCTCACTCAAGATGATGACCGAATGGCCGTCGGGGAAGACGAACTCGTCGACCTGGGGCTTGATGGTCACACGTTGGACGTCGGACATCCGCTGCAGACCTGCCATGTCGAGCTCGTTGTCGAAGTGGCCGATGTTGCCGACGATTGCCTGATGCTTCATCTTCGCCATGTGGCCGGCGAGGATGATGTCCTTGTTTCCGGTGGTGGTGATGAAGATGTCGCCGACATCGAGGACACCTTCGAGGGTGTTGACCTCGAAGCCTTCCATCGCGGCCTGCAGAGCACAGATCGGGTCGATCTCCGTCACGATTACCCGGGCGCCCTGGCCACGCAGAGAAGCAGCGCAACCCTTGCCCACGTCGCCGTATCCGCAGACCACCGCGACCTTTCCCCCGATCATCACATCGGTGGCCCGGTTGATCCCATCGATCAGGGAGTGACGACAGCCGTAGAGATTGTCGAACTTCGACTTGGTCACAGCATCGTTGACATTGATCGCGGGGAACAACAGTTCACCGGACTCCATCATCTGGTAGAGGCGGTGTACGCCAGTGGTGGTTTCCTCCGACACGCCACGGATACCGGGCGCGACTCGAGAGAAGAAGCCGGAGTCGGCTGCCGCGATCTGACGCAGCCGATCAAGGAACACGCCCCATTCTTCCGAGTCGTCTTCGGCAGATTCGGGAACGGCACCTGCCTTTTCGTATTCGAGGCCCTTGTGAACGAGCATCGTGGCGTCGCCGCCATCGTCGAGAATCAGGGTCGGGCCACCCCCGTCGGGCCAGCGGAACAGCTGCTCGGTCGCCCACCAGTACTCCTCGAGCGTCTCGCCCTTCCATGCGAACACCGGCGTGCCCTGGGGCGAGTCGATCGTGCCATTGGCACCCACTGCCACCGCCGCTGCCGCGTGATCCTGAGTCGAGAAGATGTTGCAGCTCACCCAGCGAACATCGGCGCCGAGAATCTCGAGGGTCTCGATCAGAACCGCGGTCTGCACCGTCATGTGCAATGAACCCGCAATGCGGGCTCCAGCCAGTGGCTGTTCGTCGGCGTACTTGGCTCTCAGAGCCATGAGTCCCGGCATCTCGTGTTCGGCCAGACGAATCTCGTTTCGTCCGAAGCCGGCGAGAGACAAGTCGGCGACCTTGAAGTCGCCGACGGTATCGGTGATGGCCATGGAGGCCCTCCTGTGTCAGTTTGAGTTGAAGTTTCGGGCCGGGGTCAGCTGACACCATCTCGCGGCAGCCCTCAACCCGGAGTGTAGAGCGCGGCGAGCGAGAAGGGAGGATGACCCGCGGCTCAGCTCGCTTGGCCGACGCCGGCACGAAACACAGTTCCGTGCCCCGTGACCACGACCGCCCCGTCGGTTGCCGGCACCCACACCGCGCTACCTCTATCGAGAGTTTGGTCCCCAATATCGACACATCCCTCAGTGCACAACACGATCGCCGGGCCGGCGTCGAGCGTGGCTTCCTCGTCGATACACAGCCGGGTGAGAGAGAATTCTGCAACCGGCGATTCGTAGCGGGTCGTCGACGAATCGTGGGACGGAGATTGCACCCGAGGAACAGAAGGAGCGGCTTCGACCACCTCGAGCAGATTGGGCACGTCGACGTGTTTGGTGGTGAGGCCTCCTCTCAGGACATTGTCGGAGTTGGCCATCAATTCCACGCCGGCGCCACGGAGGTAGGAATGGATACAGCCTGCTGCCAAAAAGATGGCGTCGCCAGGTTTGAGCACAACATGGTTGAGCAGCAGGGCCGTGATGACTCCGACGTCGCCGGGATGGCGACCATCGAGGTCGACGACCATCTGTCGCTCGGTGGACCACTCGCCGCCCGGGTTGCGCCGACAGGCCTCGACCACGTCGTGGACGAGAATGCCCGCATCGTCGACCGACAGGGCGAGAGTCCATTCGAGCAGGCTTCTCAGGCCATCGGGGCCAGCCAGCAACCGTCTCGTCGGGTCGAGCGCGTCGGTCGGGATTGTGCCCAGCAGTCGCAATGTGGATGCCGGCTCGCGAAAACCGCACAGTGCCTCGAACCGGGTGATGGCACACAGCAATTCGGGCTTGTGGTTTCGGTCTCGAAAGGACCGGTTGGGGGCATCCATCGGGAGCCCAGCGGATTCTTCGGCCTCGAATCCGGCGATCGCCTGTTGGATGTTCGGATGAGCCTGAATCGAGAGTGGTTCGGCGGCGGCGATCACTTTCAGCAGAAACGGCAGGCCGCCGAATTCATCGGCCACTCCAGAACCCAACGAGGCCGACAGATCCTCGGCAATCAGTAGATCGAGGGGGCGAGCGTCGCCGCCGACCATTGATGGAGCCGAAGGGTGAGCTCCCAGCCACAGCTCAGCCCATGGGCGACCATCAGCAGGTCGGCCCAACAGGTCGGGGATCACGGTGGGAGAACCCCAGTCGTAGTTCTGAACCACGCCCTCGAGCATCTGCATGTCGGTCGTCCTCAGACGTCGTGCCTGGCCGCCAAGGCCGCGGCGACGGCATCAGCGGTGAGAATCAGATCGAGGAGTTGGGCCAGAGGGCCATCTCCCGCGGCGCGGAACGTGTGGACGTGTTCGAAGGCATCGTCGAGCAGAGCCAGACCGCCATCGAGCCCGGGAGGTTCGAAGTCGTGGCGAAGCACGATCACGGCCGCGCCATTGGAGGTGGCGTCGGCCAGCCGACGGCCAGTGGCGACATCGCTCGGACCGGTGGGTATACGACGGCGAACCGACGCGACTCCACCAACAAGGTCGAGTTCTTGCACCCATCGCCGCGAAGCGTGCTTGCCGACCGCTCCCGCGCCGGTGACGATCGCGATGCGCCCTCGGAGTACGTCGACGAGTTTGGTGATCTGGGTGCTGTCGATCGTGAGGACTCGGTGTCGCTCCTCCAGTTGTGCGGCTGTGCCCGAGATCACTCGGTTCATACCGTTGGCGAGCCCGAGACGCTCGAGCAGGACCAACACCGGCACAATCATCACGCCCATGCCGGCCGATGGGCCGATTTCCGGGTCGATGGGGACGACCGGCAGCGACCACTTCGAACAGAGCTCGCCGAGCCGCCCTCCTCCAGTGACCGCAACCACGCGTGCCCCCGCCGAGACAGCATGCTCGGCCGCGTTGACGGTGGCGGAATCGTCGCCGGATTGGGAGACCGCTATCACCAGCGTCTGGCTCGAGATCCAAGATGGGCAACGTCCGCCGGTGGCGACCACCGGAGCGGTTGCGTCGAGCTCGGCCAGCGCCGCTACGACATCGCCGGCGACTCGACCCGCGGCCACTCCCAGAATCACCACGTTCTCGATTCCGGACCGGTCGGGCAACCCGTCGAGGTCGGCAGCCGCGACCGCCATGTCGCGAACCTGCGAGGGTAGGAACCGAACGGCCTCGAGCAGTTCGTCGCCAGCCACGCTCAAGCCTCGAACGTGGGGGGAATCCCGTCGGTCTCAGCCTTTTCGACGAGCCTCTGGTGTTCCTCGTCGTCGACGGCCTCGGCCTCGTCGGGCAACATCACCGGGATTCCCTCATCGACTGAATATCGCTTCTGGAGTCGCGGGTTGTAGAGCGAGTTCTCGTCGGCGAAATACAGCAAGGGGCCTTTGTCGGTAGGGCAAGCGAGAATCTCAAGGAGGCGAGTGTCGAGCGGCATGATCTCCGGCAATCGGTCGTCGGCGGGGGGACTGAGACTTCAAGTAAACACCATCAGTCGAACATCGCACGTACCTCACTCACCCTGGCGTCGACTTCTTCGGCGGTGTCGGCCTCGAGGTTGAGCCTGAGCAACGGTTCGGTGTTGGACGGACGAAGGTTGAACCACCAATCACCGAGGTCGACGGTGAGTCCGTCGAGTCGGTCCTGCTGGGCGTCGGGGTAGGCGGCTGCGACCCTTTCGATCACCGCCGAGGCGTCGGGGACGACCGTGTTGATCTCACCCGAGGCCGCATACCGATCGAGGGACGAAACCAGCTCGGACAGGCTCACTGATTGCGTCGACAACGCTTCGAGCACCACCAGAGCGGCAATCAGCCCGCTGTCGGCTCGGAAGTTTTCGCGGAAGTAATAGTGGCCTGAGTGTTCGCCACCGAAGATCGCATTTGTCTCGGCCATGCGCTGCTTGATGAACGAGTGACCGACCCTGGTGCGTACCGCGACCCCACCACTCTCCTCGATCACCTCTCGCACCGACTTGGAACAGATGAGATTGTGGATGACGGTGGATCCCGGGTCTTGGGCCAATATCGATCGGGCCACCATGGCCGTGGTGAGCGAACCGGAGATGGCGCGTGCCGTCTCGTCGACCAAGAACACCCGATCGGCATCACCGTCGAACGCCAGGCCGATGTCGGCACCGACCTCCAGCACCCGGGCCATCAGATCACGTTGGTTTTCGGGTTGGATCGGATCGGCCGGATGGTTGGGGAAGGTTCCGTCGAGCTCGGCGTACATGTGATCAAGTTGAAACGGAAGGTCGGCGAATACCGGAGGCAGAACGAGGCCTCCCTTGCCGTTGGCCGTGTCGGCCACCACGTTCAGGGGAGCGAGCTTCGATACGTCGACGAACGAATGAACGTGTGCGACGTAGCCCTCGAGCATCTCGCGCTCGGTGCGCGCTCCGGATGAGCCGGAGGGATCGGGTCCTGTCTCGGCCATTCGACGGATCTCCGACAGGCCGGTGTCGGAGCCGATCGGCGCGGCCTTCGCCAGGCACATCTTGATGCCGTTGTAACCAGCCGGATTGTGGGAGGCGGTGAAGACCGCCCCCGGCATCTCGAGGCAACCCGACGCGTAGTACATCATGTCGGTGGCGCAGAGCCCGATGTCGACCACATCGACGCCGTGCAGAAGTGCCCCATCGGTGAACGCCGCCACGAACTCCTCGCCCGAGGGGCGCATATCGCGGCCGATCACCATTGACTGCTCGCCCTTGGATCTCACGAACCTGGCAAAAGCACCGCCGATGGCCTCGGCCGCAGCAGCATCGAGTTGATCAGGAACGGTGCCGCGGATGTCGTAAGCCTTGAAGATGTTCCCGAAGTCTGTCACCCCCAGAATCTAGTTTGGAGAGGTGTTGTTTCGGCCGGATGCATCGAGATCAGCCGACCCCGAGACCGGTAGAACTCCCGGCTGCAGCTTCGGGTAGCCGCCACGGCGGGAGCGGCGCCTGATTCGCAGAATGTCGCGTCCGACCCGAAGACCATCACGGACCGCGCTGACCGTCGACGAGTCGCTGTTGACCACCTGGACCGGCATTTCGCGAAGGCTCAAACCGTGGCGTTCGATCAGATGGAGAACCTCGATGTCGAACGCGAAGCCATCGATGATCCCGGCTCCGGTGACGATTCGCGCCACGTCGGACCGGAACGCCTTGCAGCCACACTGAGTGTCTCGGTAGTTGCCGAGAAGCAGGATGTTGGTGGCGGCGTTGACAGTCCGACTGCCCACCGAACGCAGCTTCGATGTCTCGGTGACCGTGACGGTGTCCTCGTGATGGCGATTGCCGATCGCTGCGTCCCAGCCCTGCTCGATGGCGTCCAGAAATTCGATGATCTGTTTCGGCGGGTAGGCAAGATCAGCGTCGGTGTATGCAACCGTTCGGCCACTGCTGGCAGCGATGCCCGCCCGCACTGCCGCTCCCTTGCCACGATTGCGGGGCTGCACGACGACGAGGTCGGCGCCCGCCCTCTCCGCGACCTCAGCCGTTCTGTCGGCCGATCCGTCGTCGACCACGACTATCTCGACCGCACCCGGCTCACCGATCGATGTCAGTTCGCTCCGGATGGTGTCGATGGTCGCTGCGATCCTCGACTCTTCGCAGTATGCGGGCACCACGACCGACAGTCGGCATTCCCCCGACGATGGCGAACGATTCGAGGGGCTGCTCTGATCGTGCTGGACAGCCCGGAACAGCACGGCCCGATGGGTCAATGCTCGAATGGCGGCCGCCACCGCCACCGCCATGATCTTCGCCGGAAGGGGATCCAGCGACGACAGCGACACGTATACCGACAGATCGACAAGCGCTGCCGCTGAGGCCACCGCGATGAACACGACCGGTCGGCGAATCCATCGATCCAAGTTGTCGCCACGAAGCGTGTATCGACGATGTAGAGCGAACGACACCGCGGCCGCGACCAGCAGCGCTATGGCATCGGCTACCAACCTCGGTAGGCCGGCCTCGGTGAGAATGAGAGTGATCCCCACGTCGACCGACGTGGCGAGCAGCCCCACGAGTGCGAATCGGCGGGCCCGAGGGCGTGTCAAGTGGCGCGAATCGCCCTGCGATTCGTTCACGCCTCGGGTTCTTCCGCTTCGGACGACTCTTCCCCTTCTGGGTCGGCCACCGAGTCGGCATCTCCGCCGGGTTCGAAGCTTCCCTCAGGTTCGCCCATCAGATCGGCTATCAGAACCGCCGGGGCGATCACACGGCGCTGGTAGGCGTAGAAGTCGAAGAGATCGGGACCGAACCTGAACACGAGAGCAATCAAACCCAGCGCGGCCGGCGTCCACACGACGATCGACCTGATGGGAGAATCGGCATGCTCGCCCATGAACGATGTGAGCAGCAGCGAGGCGGCTATCGCCAGGATCGAGAATCCGACTCCCATCTCGATCGAAGAACGCTCGGCCCTCAACTCCCGGCGGAGATCGGCCACATCGTCAGGGCCCATCTGGCCGCTGCGGATTTCTGCGACCACCTCGGCGCGCTGGGGTAGACCCGCTGCCGAGCGATCAGTGAGATCCCAAAGGGCCGATCCGCTCCGGCCATCAGCCAGACGGCCGATCACCACCAACGCTGCGACTCCCATCAGCGTGAGAATGATCGAGAAAAGTTCGACTCCGCTGCGACCGTAGGTCAGGTCGACGTGATTGGACGTCGGCACGACGACCATGAGATTCGGGCTGACACGGTAGGGCCCGCTACCACCGGAGACCTCCCAGTTGGGGAAGTAACTGGTTCGTACGAGAACAGGCGTACCGATACGGTCGACATCGAACGAAATCGAAGAAACACCTTCTTCGATGTTCGTGACCTCGACGCTTTCGACCGGGTCGGACGGGAGCCACTCCCCCATCACATCGGCGAGGTGCTTCATCACCGCGACTCGGTCGTCGTCCTCCGAGAGTGCCTTGTACTGAGGGTCGGTGTCGCGGAGACCTGAAAGCGACGCCTGAGGCCAATCCGACGGACCGCTGGCTGCGATGAGGGGCACATCCCCGATTGCGGTGAAGTTCCCGACGCTCGGAATGAGCCACTCCTCACCGCCGCCACCAACACCGTCGACCACAACCGGCATGTGATCGAGTCCCACCACGAGGGGCGAATCGTCGACCTGGAAGATGACCCACGGACCGGCCGTCGCTATCTCGGTGAGCCCATCGGCAGCTCTGGACTGGCCGAGTGCCTGGTCGGAGAACGCCATGTAGTAGGCGACACCCAGGTCGCGGAGGTGGCCCACGGAGGTGGCGACGTTGAGGCCGGTATAGGGAAGATCCCGTTGAGCTCTCGATGGGGCCGCAGAGAGCTCGGACTGCATCAAGAAGTGGTAGGGCGTGGTGGCCGACGCCTCGAAGTAAAGACCCTCCATCGACCCGATGCAGCGGTCGGTCCAGTGCGGCAGGAGCATCGGCGACATCGGCGTGCCGTACGATCCGAGGCGGCCCGCGTCGAACTCCCAGAGGGCTCGACCGCAGCCATGGTCCTGCCCGACCTTGGCCATCGTCGCGATCATGTCGGTGTACTCGGTCGTTCCGCCGCCATCGGCGGTGGGTCCCTTGTCCTCGTAGCCCCGGAAGTTGTACTCGACCCAGCCCGGCCCGAGGTTCAACTGCGATGTGCTGAGGCCCAGCCATTCGTATTCTCCCGTGGAAGCGTTGATGCTTCCGCCGGGCAAGGACCGCAGAGGCATCCCGAGCGTGACGACGGTGATCCCGAGGGTCAGCACGATCACGGAACCGGCGAGAATCTCAGCCGTCCTGGCGGTGACGGACTCGACACGTCGGAGGAAACCGGCAGCGCCTCTGGCCATCTCAGCAATGGCGAGGCCGGCCATCAGGTATACGGCGAGGTAGTAGAAGGGAACGATTCTCACGTTCCACAGCCGCCCCTCAGGAAGAATGACGAAGGCCGCCGCGAACATCATCGCCACCATCGACATGGCCATACCGAATCGGATCCGACGGACCCCGGAGATGACCGCGCCGATCACCGCGAGAATCACGAACAGCTGAAGGGTCGGAGAGTTGGCAAGGAACGTCTGGTCGCCGAAGCTTCCGCTCCGTGACCACAACGCCTGGACGAACCGCCGCTCCTTGCCCCAACCCATATCGTTGAGATACGCCCGGTTCATGAAGAACGGAACTAGCCAGAACGCTGCTAGAAGGAATGCGACGGGGCCGGTGACCATCAGCCATCGGAACGCCCTGCGTCCGGGCCTGACGGCGAACAACGCTGCGGTGGCGGCGAGAGCGAAGAAGGCGGGGAAGAGATGGCTGAGGCCGGATAGCGCGAGGAGGCCGGCAGCGACGCCTCGATGGCGGCCGGTTTCCATTCCTCTGGCGGCGAAGCCGATGTAGAGCATCGCCAGCGACAGCGAGATCGAGAACGCGAACTCCCCGGCCATCGTCGACATCAGGTTGCCGCCGTAGATGTTGTACGACCGGTCGAAAATGAACAGCAGCGAGGCAACCGACAGCATCGCCGGCCCCGGGAACGCCAATCCACCGAGTTTGCCGGCGGCCCATGCCGAAGCCGGCAGGGTGATCAGCCCGAGAACCACTATCAACTTGATGGCGATGCCGTAGGAGACTGGAACGCTGAGCATCCAAGCCAACCCGGCGACGCTGTAGACCGCCACTACTCGACCCGGGGTATGCCCCCATTTGGTTCGTGCTCTCATCGCAGATGCTGCGATCACCACCGACGCGATCACCGGCAGAGGCCCGGACAGACCCACATTGACGATGACGATCAGCAGTGACGGCAGAACCATGTAGAAGGTGAAAGCCGGGAACCCGGCGTACCAATCCGATGTCCAGCCGCTGAGGCGGAAGTTGGGAAGAAGCTCGTCGCGAAGGAAGGCCGGCGACCAGACGTGGGCCCCGAGATCTCCACCGGTAGGAGTGGTGTCGGTGATCCAGAGCCAGGGGCGAAGATTCCAGATGACAAACATCGACGCCGCCACGACCACGAACAACGTGAATGCAGTTCGGACGCCCTCTGGTGTCAGGAGCGGACGCTGCTCAACAACAGGTTCGTCTTCCACCAAGTCAGGCAGAAACTCGCCGCCGGGTTGCTCGGCATCGGTGGGTACAAGAGTCATAGCGTCGTACATCGTGCCATCTCAGAGACCCGAGGCGGCGCCGCGACGGTCAGGTCCGGTATCGCGACCTGTTTGGCACGGGCTGAGCGAGATCGTCGATGACCGAATCGAGGTCGTTGAAAACGCCATCTCGGAGCCACCACCTGCGGTCGCAAGCTGCGCAACTGCAGAGCACCCGCACCCCGGCCCCGACGTTGATCGAGATCGACACCAATGGTGCCCCGCATTCGGGGCATTGAGACTCCGGCATGTATTCCTATCCCCACTCGCTGGTCAACAAACCAGTCGGTCGGGCCGGGTCGAAGTTGAGTCGAACCGCGCCGAATTCACACTTTACGTGACAAAAGCAGCACTATGCGTAGCTACAGCTCGGCCAGCAGGACCACGACCGTGGTCAGGTTGAATCCAATGTGGATCCATATCGAAGTGCCAAGCCGTCCGGTTCGATGCAGGGCAATCGCGGCTATCGCCCCGAACATCATCAGCGCTGGAAACTGCAGCAATTGGATGTGGGATGCCGCGAACACCGCCGAGGATGCCACCACTGCCAAGAACACCCCTGGGCGCCCCCAGTCCGATGACATGTCGGCGATGCCGCGATGCATGAGACCGCGAAACAGAATCTCCTCCACAATCGGTGCACCCAGGCCGGTGAGCACCACCAGAGCAAGCACATCGAATGGAGTGTCGGTCGCGGCGACCAACGAACGAGCGGCCGACCCCACGTCCTGGTCGCCGACGATCCAGAAGATCGGGGCGTAGAGAACAGGCACGAGAACCAACTGAGTGACCACTCCGATCCCCAGCCCCACGGGCACATCGATCGGCTTCATCGACCACCCCAGGTCGCGGCGCCAGTCGAGCCCCTCCCTGCGGGCCAGAAGAGGGCCACCCACGAACGCAGCCCAAAGAGGAATGTTGAGCAGCAGGGCCAACCCGAGGGGGATCCGGTGATCGGCCAGAGTCTGCGACGTGGCGAACTGCATTACCGTACGACCGACCTCGGAGCCGATCGTCGCCGGGACGTCTATCTCCCAATTGCCAGCAGAAATCACCGCCGCTCCGACGAACCCGGCTGCGACGAATCCGACCGCGAGCGAGCCCACGGCAATCACGACCCGACGGGTCCCGGCCGGACCCTCGGGGGCGCTACCGGTCACTATCCGGCGTAGCGCAGTCGCACCGAAGCCACAACCGAGCGCCGATCACGAAGATCCCAGCCCTTGGGCGGGCTGGTGCGGTCGGCATGACGATCGCAAAGATCGTGATTGGCCGGGTGATCATCGGACTGGAGATTGTCGAGCCACGCGATTCGCTGGGCGTACGCATACGAGAGCGTGCACGTGGCCATGTGGCCGCATTCGGGTCGTGCGCAGCACCTGTTCATCGACCGCACGGTACAAGCCGCGAAGGCGCCATGGGCGGACGGTCCAGCCGCGCCGCCCGTTCGACCTTCGATGCCCTCTAGCCTTGTGCCATGGCGCAGAACCCTCCACCTCCGCCCCCACCTCCAGCCGGGGGCGATGGCGGGAAGAACCTCTCCCCATCCGGGAAGCCCGGAAGCCAGGGATGGTCTCGCTACGCAGTCTGGATTCTCCTCGGTGCGGTTCTCGCCGCGTTCCTGGTCACCTCGCTGATACCCGACGAATCCCGCGAGACCATCGCTTACCCCGACTTCTTGTCACGCACCCTCGAAGGCGACATCACCGAGGGCAGCTACGACAACAACAACGGCAAGATCAAGGCCACCGACGTCAACGGGATCGAATACGCGTCCAACGGACCGACACCGCTGCCCGACGCCGACGTTGCCACGATCAACTCCAACATCGAGGACTTCGAGTACAAGACCCCGACAGCTGGCTTCCTCACCTCGATGCTGCCGCTCCTCCTGCCGATCGGCCTACTCATCCTCTTCTTCTGGTGGATGCAGAGGCGGGCCCAGGGCCAGATGGGCTCGGTCATGTCGATCGGACGTTCCAAAGCCAAGACCTACTCCTCTGAGCGGCCCGGAACCACGTTCGACGACGTCGCCGGTTACGAAGGAGTCAAGAGCGAGATCACCGAGATCATCGATTTCCTCAAGACCCCCGACCGCTTCGCCGCCATCGGAGCCCGAGTGCCCAAGGGCGTGCTGTTGGTCGGCCCTCCCGGCACCGGCAAGACACTGATCGCCAAGGCCGTAGCCGGCGAAGCCGGAGTGCCGTTTCTCTCGGTGACCGGATCCGACTTCATGGAGATGTTCGTCGGTGTGGGTGCCAGCCGCGTGCGCGACCTGTTCGAATCCGCCCGCAAGATGGGGCGCGCCATCATCTTCATCGACGAAATCGACTCGATCGGACGTAAGCGGGGCGCAGGCCTGGGCGGCGGCCACGACGAACGAGAGCAGACCCTCAATCAGATGCTCTCCGAGATGGACGGGTTCGAGAGCTCTGAGGGCATCGTGATGATGGGGGCCACCAACCGTCCCGACATTCTCGATCCCGCGCTACTGCGACCGGGACGGTTCGACCGTCAGATCGTGGTGCCCCTGCCCGAGCTGTCCGACCGTCAGCAGATCCTCGCCGTCCACATGAAGGGCAAGCATCTCGCCGACGATGTCGACGTCAACCTGATTGCCAGAGGCACACCGGGGATGAGCGGTGCCGACTTGGCCAACCTCATCAACGAAGCCGCTCTCTACGCCGTGCGCGACGGGGTCGACGAGATCCACCAGAGGCACGTCGAGCAAGCACGCGACAGGGTCTTGATGGGGCAACGCCGCGACACCATGGCTCTCTCCGACGACGAGAAGGAAGCCATCGCCTATCACGAGGCCGGCCACGCGATCTGTGCCGCTGTTCTCGACAAGACCGACCCTCTCCACAAGGTCACGATCATTCCCAGCGGGATGGCTCTCGGGGTCACCATGCAGCTCCCCGAGGAAGAACGACACATCTATCGCGAGGACTACATTCGCGACCGTCTGGTGGTGATGTTCGGTGGGCGCACTGCCGAGGAGATCGTGTTCAACGTCGTGTCCACGGGAGCATCCAACGATCTGATGCAGGCAACCTCACTCGCTCGTTCGATGGTTCGTGAGTGGGGCATGTCCGATGCCATCGGGCCAATGGCGTGGGGTTCGCAAAACCAGGTATTCCTGGGCGACGACCTCATGCACACTCGCGACTACAGCGACTCGACAGCCGGCGAGATCGACAAGGAAATCGAGCGGATACTCCGCGAGCAGCAAGACCGCTGTCATGAAGTCCTCAACTCCTATCGCGACGGACTCGACCTCGTGGCCAGAGCCCTTCTCGAACATGAGACGATTTCGGGCGACCAGGTCGCCGAACTCCTCGGACTGCCCACAGCAGCCAAGCCAGACGAATCACGCGACTCAGACGAGTCAATTGACTCAGACGATGCTCCGGCCGAGGGCACCGATACCACCGATCTCATCACCTCCAGCGAGTCGTCCGAGTCCTGAGCCATGGAGAAGGTCCTGCTGGTCCTGGGAGCAGTGGCAGTAGCCGGAGCAGTTTCAGCCCTGCTTACGCGTCGAAGCTCGCTGGTCTCGCCCGCTGAGCGCCACCACATCCCCCAGCAGCTCGACCGCACCGACTTCATCGGTGACGATCTCCAGCTTCTGGTCGTCGTGTTCACCTCCGCCACATGCAAGACGTGTCGTGCCGTAGTCGAAAGTGCCCGACGTCTGGCTGGAACCGGGATCGCCACTCAAGAGGTCGAGGTCGGCCGCTCCAAGAAACTGCACGACAAGTACCGGATAGACGCAGTGCCCACGACACTCATCGTCGACAGCTCCGGCAAGGTCAACAAGTCGTTTCTCGGCCCGGTCCGATACGACCAACTCACCCGAGCACTGTCCGACGTCGAGTCGATTTCCTGATCAGCGCAGATCCAGGAACACGGTCGCCGGCCCAGTTCGCACTCCGACCGTCATGGACCTCGAGGTGAGGCCCGCCGACTCTGACCCGACGACCACCGGCGAGGTCGAGATGACTTCCAACATCGCCTGAGTCCCGCCGAACTCGCTGATCGGGATGCTGACCCGCCTCGAAGGCCCGAGCTCCACCGTGGAGATGTCGCGCCGCCCCTCGGGGTCGATCGCTGTGAAGCTGACACGAGCAACTGCGACCACCGACGGATTCACCACCACCAGCTCGCCGCTGCCGGTATCGGTCGCTTCGATGGGAAGCATCCACGATGTCGAGGCAATATCGGCGCCGGACGCTGCCGCGGTGCCGGCTACATTCTCGCCGTCGGGGGCCACGGTGCTGTCGAGAGACACCGCAATCGGAGTCGCCGACAACGACCGTGCCACAAGAGTGAACGTCTGGAGATCAGCGAGACGAGACTCATCGGGAATACTCACCCTGATGGTCCGACGGGGATGAACGGTCAACTCGATCGGATCGAGAGGAACCTCGGCCTCCGAAATGATCTCGATATCAACCTGAGCGATCTGATCGAAAGACGGATTGGTGACGCTGAGAACATCAGATCGTCCGTCGGCACGCCGGACCGTCGGCAGGTACCAGACCGGAGACCCGATCGGCGTCGCAGTGTCGACACTCAGCCCGCGAGCGACCTCGGACTCGTAGGTCTGTATTCGCTGCACCGCCAACCGGCCGGACAGCACATCGATGTTCGCGCTCACATTGCTGGCGACCGTGACCTCATCGGTGACGTCGATCGCTGTGACCCGATGAGCAGGAGCCACGACTCCCGACAGAGAATCGAGCCCCACGTCGGCGTCGAACGCCACCTCCACGACCGCGTCGTCGGGAAACGGGTTCAGAAGCAAGATGACCATGCGTTCGCCGTCGGACTCCACACGAGTCGCCCCGGCTGGAACCACCCACGTGTCGGCGGTGCGAGTCAGGCAGATCGCGCGATCGGTACCGGTCGGGCCATCGAAGATCTGTGACGCGATCACACCGGAGCCGCTCACCTCGACGACCGCTCCCGACCATGGGTCATCAGGGACGAGCGTCTGCAGAGAGACGACCGTCCGAGATCCAGGCTTCACCGTGACTCGCGACTCGATGATTTCGGTCTCGGGCTTCGAGCCCATCGCAGTGAGGACCACCGAGACATCAGAATTGCTGGCGTTGGCAAGTTCGATTCCTGCTCGAGCCGGACCGGTGTCACCAGATCCTCCTGGACAGAACCAGGTGGCTCCGCCGGAAGTCATCTCGGCGACCGCCGAATCGACCGGGGCAGGAAAGCCCTCCGGTGTGCGGTCGGCCTGGTCGAGACTCACTGCCGCGAGAAGGGCAGCGACGACGGCCAGGAGAACGACGAGTCGAATCGTCCTCATCAGCCGTGACCACCCAGCAACAGACGGCGTAACGAAACGACGGCGACACCGGCGAACATCGCCACTTGCAGCAGCAACGCCATCCGTCGCCAAAGCGGTGTCGAGTAGACGAGGTCGCCGGTCCCTCCGCTCCCAGTCGAGTACGCCGTGGCCCATCCGATCGCCTCGCGGCGCGATGTCTTCTGACCATCGACCTCGAGACTCCAGCCGGAGTCAGGGCTCTGCGATACCAACACCTCGGTACCGGCCGGAACCGGGCCGCGGATCGAATGACCCGAACCGGCCAGCACTCCGGTCGATCCCGGGAGCTTCACCGTCTCGAGATCGAACAGCGCCGTGACGTCATCGTCGAAGCCAGGAACCAGGGCGGCTCTCACGCTCGTCCACTCGGTGTTCTCGAAGACCCGGATCGAACTGTTGGTGCCTTCCACCCTCTCCAGATCAAGTTGGGTGGAGAAACCATTGACAAGAGCGGGAGGTATCGCCACAGCATCGTCGGCTGAACTGAACGGTGACGGCTGCAGCCGTTCGACCATCACCACATACCGGATTCCGAGTCCGCCCAGATCACGACCGAGGCGCGATGTCTGGCCTTCGACCGCTCGTAGCACCGTCGACCGGATCAACCCCGACGAGCCGTCGTCGGCCGGAACGAAACGATCGGCCAACGTCGGAATCCCGTCGAGAGTTGCTGTCCACGCCATGTTTCCGACCAAGGGTCGACCCGAAACCGGGAGGAACTCCGGCGCACCGATCCAGAGCACTCGATAGCTCCCGTCAGAAGCCGGAGAGGCCAGAGGAAGACTGTGCTCGAAGCTGGTGTTGCCGAGGTCCCATCGGCCGCTCTGCAGCAGTCCCACCGCCGGAACGGAACTGATCGCCGCCGACGCTACCGCCAGCGGAAGAAGCAGCTGACGCCAGCCGAAGCCGGCCATTCGGAGATCGTGTTCGACCGACGCAACTGCCAGACCGGCCAAAGCGACAACTGCCACCGCCGGCGCCGCCAGAAGCACCGCCGGGCTGGGCAAGCCAAACGGAATCGCTCCGACGGCAACCAGCAGGGTGAGACCCCACCCTGTGAGACACACCATGATCGCCTTCACAGCCAGATCGAAACGCCACGAGCGGCCCACCAGCAGGGGCAGAGCCATCGGCACCACCATGAACCAGACGAGTGGGCCAGGATCGGATGGCCCGACCCCGAACCGGACGATGTCGTCGAGACGAAGCGAAGTGGCCGAACCAGTGTGCCCGTCGGCCAGAACATCCCAGGTCGGGGCAGCAGCCAGGAGATCGAGAATGAGCGGTAGTGACAGGACCATGGCTGTGATCCCGCCGATGGCTGTGGTCAGCAATAGTCGCCAGGTGCCAATGGGATGAGCCGATACCAATCCGCCGATCACCAAGCCCACGACGATGATCGGTATCACGACCACGGTGGTGGGCTCGAAGAGCAACGCCACCGCCACCGTCACCCCCAACGTCAACGATGTCTGGCGCACTCTGGCCGCGGAACTTCCCGTATCGGGATGAGGTGGCGCGCCCTGCGATTTCAGTAACGCCGCCAACACCCAGGGAGCCAGCGCATACGCGTAGATTCCGGCGAGAGACCCGGAAGCGAGCGAGGCCCATGGCAAGGGAATGATCACGTATGCCAGGGCCCCGGCGATCTGGGCCCGACGTGATCCCGTGGGGCTCAGCATCCTCCAGCTTCCGAACAGCCCGACGAACAGCGGTGCGATGATCCAGCCGGTCCTGACCAGTCCGAGTGAGCCCCCCGATAGCCAACCAAAGACCCCCAGCAGGGCCACACCTGACGGCACTCCTCCCGGAGATCCGAGGTCGCGGGTCCGCCAGCCGTTCCACCATTGCGAGATGAAGTCCCCGGGATCGTCCGGGAAGGCGCTGAAGCCACCGATCGCAGGAACGCCGTCGGTGATCAACGATCTGGAGCCGAACAATACGAACGCCACAATCAGCGAAAGGACCAACCAGGCCATACGCGACGTGCCGGATCGCATCGAATTGGCCAGGCCTCGACCAGCGGCACCGATTCCTCCGCGGTTACGGCCGATCTGGCCCCGGATGAACGCCGAGATTCGAACGCTCCCGCGCTCCTGCGACTGCTTGACCTCCCGGAAGCGGGACCTCCTGTCGGCCTGCGCCTGGCGACGACGCCGGAGGATCTCACTCGACCGACGCAGGTTCCAGACGTAGGCGCCCAGGACATCACCCACGTGCCGGAAACTCCCGGTCGCCACGGCCACGATGGCTTCGCCGACAGCGAGAGCTGCGTGGAGCGGGACAGTGAGCGCCAAGGACGGCAGACTCGAGGTGGACAACACGGTTCGGAGCTGGTGACGAGCCCTTGATCGCCGCACATCATCGACTCCCGTTCGGGAGATCAGATTCTCGATATGACGGGCGACGGCATCCGGGGCCACCATCACACGCGCTCCGGCCAGCTGAGCCCGCCAGCAGACGTCGACGTCGTCGCCTCTGAATGTGATCGCTGGGTCGAACCCGCCGATCTGCCGGAACAAGTCGGTCCTTACGAGCATGCATGCAGTCGGAATCGCGCTGAAGTCCGAAACGTAGTCGTACTGCTCCTGATCAAGCTCTGCCGGATCGACCACATCAGCTGAGACACCGAAACGATCGACTCGCAGCCCGACGTGTTGCAGACGATCAGGGCGGTCCCATTCCACGAACTTCGGGCCGACGATGCCTGAGTTCGAGCGGAGCGACTCAGAGACCATGATCCGGACGGCGTCGCGCTCCAAGGCGATGTCGTCGTGACATACGAGAAGAAAGGCCGACTCGGCCTCGGTGTCGAGAACGGCGTTGGCTGCAGCTCCGAATCCGACCGTATCGAAGGCATCGAGGACGGTGGCGTTTGGCACGACCGCCCGAACCCGGCCAGCCAGCGCCGGGTCTCCGGCAGAATCGATGACCATCACCTCCAGTCGGGCATAGCTCTGCGTTGCGAGGCTCTCCAAAGTCTGGTCGAACCATTCCCCGGGCTGGTTTGCCACCATCACTGCCAGCACCGATGGCGTGGCGTCTCGGGGTTCGGCTGGGGTGGGCTGATCTGCCGGGATTGGCTGATCTTCGCCTGTCGGCGAATTCGTTGGAGGATCGGCGTGTTCGTCGGCCACGATCGGGCGAGGCTACCGCTCCGTGACGACGATGATGGGCACACCCACAAGCCTGAGCAGATGGTTGAAGCCCATATCGACCCCCTCTAGAGTCAACGGCGATGTCCAATAACAGCGCGCAGACTTGAGCGCCTCCGCCATGCGAGCACTCGTCACCGGAGCCAATGGATTTGTCGGACCTCATCTCGTGAATCATCTGGTTGCCGAGGGCGACGAGGTACTCACGCCAGAGACCGACATCACACACCGCGACGAGATCTGTGCTGTGTTCGAAGAGCTGCAACCCGAGGTCGTCTATCACCTGGCGGCACAGGCCGACGTCGGCGGTTCCTGGGACAATCCGCTCGAGACCTTTCGCGTGAACGTAGAGGGAACCCTCAACGTGCTTGATGCTGCTCGGTTGGTCGAAGCCCGGCGCGTTGTAGCGGTCAACAGCGCCGACGTCTACGGCATCGTCGACGAGTCTGAACTACCCCTCAACGAGCACTCCGAGATTCGCCCCACGAGCCCGTATGCCGCCAGCAAGGCCGCCGCGGAGATGATCTGCATCCAGGCAACGCGCGGATACAAGCTCGATGTGGTGAGGGCTCGGAGCTTCAACCATCTGGGCCCGGGGCAATCCGACCGCTTCGTGGCGTCGGCGATAGCCCACCGCATCGTCGACAACGAGACCTCTGGTTCCGACACCGTCCGCATCGGAAACCTCGAAGCGCGCCGCGACTTCACTGATGTGCGCGATGTTGTCAGGGCCTACCGCCTCCTGATGACCTCGGGCGTTGCCGGCGAGGTCTACAACGTCTGCAGCGGAGTCGACCGTCCGATACAGGAGATCGCCGACCGCCTCGTCGGCCTGGCCCGCTCAGCGATGACTCTTCAGCCCGATCCCGAACTTCTCCGACCGGTCGATCTCATGGTCGTACGAGGCGATCCATCCAAGATCCAATCGACCACCGGATGGCAGTCGCGGATCGACATGGAGACAACCCTCCGCGATCTGCTCGACTACTGGCGTTCGGACCCCACCGAGACCGTAGTCAACTACTCCAACTGACACGAAGGACCATTGTGGCCAAACGAGCTCTCATCACAGGTATCACCGGGCAAGACGGCTCTTATCTTGCCGAGTTCCTGCTCGACAAGGGGTACGAAGTGATCGGCATGGTGCGGCGCTCCAGCACCGTCAACTTCGAACGCATCGCCCATATCCAGGACCAGGTCCAGTGTGTGCCCGGCGACCTCCTCGACGAAATATCGATGATCGAGATACTTCGCACCTACCGACCCGAGGAGGTCTACAACCTGGCGGCCCAGTCGTTCGTACAGACCTCGTTCGGGCAGCCGGTTCTCACCGGGGAGACCACTGCCCTCGGTGTCACCCGACTCCTCGACGCGATTCGGCTGGTCGATCCGGAGATTCGTGTCTACCAGGCCAGTTCGTCCGAGATGTTCGGCAAGGTCCATGAAGTCCCCCAGAGCGAGACCACTCCATTCCATCCGCGTAGCCCCTACGGCGTCGCCAAGGTCTACGGCCACTGGATCTTGGTCAACTACCGCGAGTCCTACGGACTTCACGGCACGTCCGGCATCTTGTTCAACCACGAGAGTCCTCGGCGAGGCCTCGAGTTCGTCACCCGCAAAATCACTCACACGGCCGCCAAGATCAAGCTCGGCAGAGCCACGGAACTTCGGCTCGGAAACCTTGACGCCAAGCGCGATTGGGGATTCGCCGGCGACTACGTCGATGCGATGTGGCGCATGCTGCAACAGGAAATACCCGACGACTACGTCATCTGCACCGGCGCAACCCATTCCGTGCGTGAGTTCTGCGAGGTGGCCTTCGGTCACCTTGATCTCAACTGGCAGGATCACGTCGTCATCGACGAGGCGTTCATGCGGCCCGCCGAAGTCGACCTTCTCGTGGGCGACGGAACCAAAGCCCGCGAGGACCTGGGTTGGGAGCCCCAAACCTCGTTCCAGGACCTCGTCAAGTTGATGGTCGACGCCGACCTCGACCTTCTCGAAGGCCGACTCGACGGCTTGGCCTGACATGCACGTGGTCCTCGCCGGTGGGGTCGGCGCTGCCCGATACCTACTCGGGGCCCTCGAAGCGTTCCCGGCCGAGAACGTGACCGCTGTGGTCAACGTCGGGGACGACGTCGTGATGCACGGGCTTCACATCAGTCCCGACCTCGACACCTGCACATATACCCTGGCCGAAGCCATCGACCCCGACCGGGGCTGGGGATTGGTCGACGAGTCGTGGCAGGCCATGGCCAGCCTCGCGAGTTACGGGGGCGCCAGCTGGTTCGGGCTCGGAGATCGCGATCTCGGAACCCACATGTACCGCACCGATCGGCTGTCGCAGGGAGCTTCCCTGACCGAGGTCACCGCCGAGATCACCGATCGTTGGGGACTCCGATGCACCTTGCTTCCCGTGT
>JAJCXW010000094.1 GCA_029263235.1 Acidimicrobiales bacterium | reverse complement strand
TGCAGACGTAGATATCGTTCTGCCCGTAGCTGGCCGATCTTGCCGCGACTGTCTCCGACCACAGCACGGGTCCTCTCAGCCCCGCTGAGCTTCGTTCCAGATGCCTGTTGCTCCCCATTCTCAGCCGCCTGAGCAGACGGGGCATCGCGTCGAGCAAACGACTCGCGTCAGGGCCGGTGGCAATCTCGGTGTCGACCATGTGGGCGATCGCCTTGGTGGGTATTCCCATCAAGGCCTCGACCACCGGCACAATCTCGAATGGCCTCGCCAGGCGTTTCCAGATCTCTTCGATCGGCACGGAGTCCGCCGACGGTGCCGGCGCCTGGCTGTGAGAACGAGATCTCGGATTCACGGTTGTCAGAGCGACAGTTCGATGCCGAGAACGTCGCCGATTGTGCGCTGCAGTTCGTGCTGCTCTGGTCCGTCCATTTCGGCCGACACGGTGCGGTAGAGGGTCATCGCTCTCCGCTCCTCCATGCCTTCGAACTGCGGCAGGAAGTAGGCGTAGAAGACCTCGTACAGCAGACGAGATTCGGTGATGCCGTCAGCCGATCGTCGAGCGGCGTACTTGGCGGCATCGAGATACACCGCCGGTCCAAGATCAGTGAACTCCCTCAACGGAAGAAGCTTCTGAACGATCGCACCCCGGCCCGACAGGAGCCTCTTGAAGGCGTCGTTGCTGGGGGAGCCGACCTCGATGAAAGCAAACCTGCGCATCAGCGCATACGACATCTCGAACAGAAGGTTCTTGTCGAAGACGTTCATGGTCGCGATGATTCGCCAGCCGGCCGGAACTCTGATGGCGTCGGTCTCGGGGGGCTCGTCCACCCCGGCTGGCACCAGCGACACTGGCTTGACCTGGCCCTTGCGGCGGAAGGGCAGGACCACCGGAGAGCCAGAGAGAACCGTGAAGAGTTGACCGAAGGCACGATCGAAGTTCGAGCGATTGAGTTCGTCGATCACCAGCCAACGTCCACTCTCGATCGCGTCGACGAAGAGACCAGGACGAAATATCAGGCCTTCGGCCGTGGGCTGCAGGCCACCGATCGTCTCGAAGGTCGTCCATTCAGTGGTCGCGGTCGTCGGAAGGAAGCCCGTGCACAACATCGACCTTCGGGCACTCTCTGCCGCGAGATAGGCGAGAGTCGTCTTACCGGTGCCGGGAGGGCCGGTCAGGATGACATGTTTGCCTGAATCGATCGCCGCCACCATCTGGTCGACAACGTGGGCAGGCAGAATCAATCCGGCTGAGTCGACCGCTTTGCCCAGGCTGGCAGATGTGAAGGAAGGCACTCCGTTTTCGTCGGCTGAATCCGGCCGAACCTGAGGCTGAATTCATATGAGCCCCGGGATCACCCGGACTTGTGAGGCCGACGAACGCGCGGGTGGGGCACAAATACGCCGTCGGGCCGCGCAGTCAGGTAGTCGACAAGCAGGCGATATGGCTCCTCGCCGGCAATCTCGACGATCTCGTCCCGATGAGACTTCCAGACCGGCCGATCGCCGACGAATGCGAGATCGTCGTCGGTGCACCACCAAGCAAACTCGACCCCGCCTTCACCCCAATCGCGACGCTTCCACTCCCGAATGATGTACGTGGTGTGGCCGTTGTCGTCGGTCGAGTCATCGAACCTGATCGGAAGCTGCCAGCAGACGTCGGGCTTCCAGTCGACCGGTCTCTCACCTCGTGCCACTGCCGCTTGGTGAAGTGCGCATCCAGCGCCGTTCTGATGCCCGGGCCGGTTCAGGAGAATGCACGCATCGTCGACGGTCTGAGTGACCCATTCGGCGTCGTCGTTCTCGTAGATGACACCGCCCATCTCCTCGGCCCGATCGGCGAGCTCCCATTCATCGGAGGTCAGCAGAGCGATCTTCTCCTGTACCGACTTGCGGTCGTCCTCATCGACGAAGTGGGCGCCGTAGGTGCAGCAACCGTGCTCGTACTCCGGTGCCAACTCGGTGAACACGCCGGGACAACCACGGCCGTAGATGCAGGTGTAGTTGCTGGTCATGAAGGTGACGTCGAACTGCCAGGTGTTTCCATCCGAGTCGTCGAAGGTGACCCACTCATGAAGATCGTCCGGGCTTGGCATCCTGGCGACGGTACCGTCGCCAGGGCTGGTTATCGTGTTGGTGTGGCCGGAGAGTTCGACGAAATCAGAGCCCGACTCGAGCTGATCGGTGAGGAGCTCGCTGATCTTGCGATCGTGAGGCTGCGCGAGTCGATCGATGCGGGCGGCTCAGAGCTTCCTGTCGATGAGAAGAGACTCACAAGGGCCCGACGCGCTGTCGAAAAGGCGGTCCACCTGCTCGATGAACCAGACCGAGGCTTCGACTGAACGCTCGGGCTCAGGCGGAACGATCGTTGAGGGCATCGATCAGGCGCCGCAGACGAGCGAGGGCGTGTCGATCGAACCGGAACGCGATCCGGTGTTTGTCGACCTCGTCGCCGTCGCGAACCTCGACATCGGTGGCATCGATCCGCTCGATTCGACCAGTTTCCACAATGTCGGAGAACTCAGTGTTGAGCGACTCCAGTTCATCGTCGCCGATCTCCCGCTCGAGCCTGAGAATCAGACGCGAACCGACGTAACGCATCGAGTGGTAGGTGCTGTAGAAACGGCACACCTCTTCAACCGCTTCATCGACCGAGTCGGTCAACTTCACCAGACACAGATCATCTTCGGAAATGAGGCCACCATCGCGGAGTTCGGCCTCGATGAAGCGGCGCCAGTGCGGCCAATAGGTGCCGCCGGGCGGATCGAGGAGCACTACCGGGGCGGGCGGTGTCTTCCCGGTCTGGATGAGGGTGAGGAGTTCGAAGGTCTCGTCCATCGTGCCGAACCCGCCAGGCAGGAGCACGTAGCCGTGGGATTCCTTCATGAACATCACCTTGCGGGTGAAGAAGTAGCGGAAATTGATCAGTTTCGGGTCACCTGCGATGACCGGATTGGCATCGGCCTCGAAGGGCAACATGATGTTGACCCCGAAACTGTTGTCGACCCCGGCCCCTTCGTGCCCGGCCTGCATTATCCCGGGCCCGGCGCCGGTGATAACCATCCATCCGGCGGCCGCGATGGCTTCGGCGAATTGATGGGCGCACGCGTAGGCAGGATCGCCCGATTTGATCCGAGCGCTGCCGAAGATGGTGCACTTCTTGGATTCAGAGTAGGGAGCGAAGACCTGGAAGGAGTACCGCAACTCCTTCACTGCGGCGGCCACCAGCTTGAGGTCTCCGCGGTCGACATCCTCGAGACCAAGCCGGATGGCCGACACGATCATCTCGAATACGAGCTCTCGATCCGACACGGCAATCGAGTCGAGCAGATCGGATATCGCCTGGTCGAGATCATCGTCACCGGTGCGGTAGCGGGAGAGGGGGCTGGTCATCCCGGCAGCATCCCACGCGGAAGGGTCAAATGTCGGCCATCCCTCGTGCTGTCTTGCCCATCGGGTCGCCCATAAAGGGTGGTGCGTTGAACGAGCCTTCGTCCGATCGGTTCCACGAGCTCGCGGAAGTCGGCCGGCGTCACATCCGTGCCGTGAGTCGCTCCCGCCGCCCTCGAAATGTTCTCGTCCATCAGCGTTCCGCCCAGGTCGTTGACGCCGGCCTGAAGAAGCTGTCGAACTGCACCGAAACCTAGCTTGACCCACGAGGCCTGGATGTTGTCGATGCGGCCCCGGTAGGCGATGCGGGCAACCATGTGCATGAGCAGCACCTCCCGCCAGGTCGGGCCCCGCCGTGAGCGACGCTGCAGATAGATGGGGGAGGCCATGTGAACAAACGGCAGCCCTACGAACTCTGTGAACCCACCCGTCTCCTCCTGCAAGGTCCGTGTTCGCAGAATGTGTTCGGCCCAGTGCTCGGGACGTTCGATCGAGCCGAACATGATTGTCACATTCGACCTGAGCCCGACTGAGTGGGCAATACGGTGGGTTTCGAGCCACTCGTCGGTGTCGATCTTGTCGGGACAAAGGGTCTCGCGCACGCTGTCGACCAGGATCTCGGCCGCCGTTCCCGGCAAAGATCCCTGTCCGGCGTCGATCAGTCGTCTGAGGTAGTCGGCCAACGGCTCGTTGTTTCGCTTGGCTCCCTCGGTGACCTCCAACGCGGTGAATCCATGGATGTGCATTCCCGGCACCGCATCATGGACGGCACGAGCGACATCGATGTAGTAGTCGCCGTCGAAGTCGGGATGAATGCCACCCTGCAGGCACACCTCTGTGGCGCCCTCCTCGGCCGCCTCGACCACCCGTTCGGCGATGTCGTCGAGAGTCAACAGGTAGGGGGTCCCTCTCAGGTTGAGCGACAGCGGACCCTTCGAGAACCCGCAGAACCGGCACTTGAACGTGCAGACATTCGTGTAGTTGATGTTTCTGTTGGCGACGTAGGTGACCTCAGGTCCGACGATCTCAGATCGAAGATCGTCGGCGACTCGAGCGATCTCCGACACCTCCGGACCCCGGGCTCGGAAGAGCGTGACGATCTCGTCGAATCCGACGTCTGATCCGGACCTGACCCCTTGGAGCACCTCGCCCACAGGGCCGCTGGCTGATGCTCGGGCGCCCACGATCGTCATCGGATCCCGTCCGGCGCCGGTGTACCACTGCGAGGACAGGTTCCCGACGAGGTCGAACTCGGCGCCATCACCCACCTTGGCGCGCTCCATGGTCCTCTCGGGCCACACCGACCCGGGGTCGTCGCGGGCGAAGCCGTCGGAATCAGATCGATCGGCCACCGGGAAGTGAAGGTCGTCGTGGAGCCAACGATCGGGGTTCCGCACGTAGCGCGGATGCAAGGTCAACCTCGGGGCGAGCACAAAGCCCTTCTCCTCAGTGACCTCGCGGAGCCGTTCAAGGGAAGGCCATGGACGTTCGGGGTTGACGTGATCGGCGGTGATAGGGGACACCCCACCCCAGTCGCTGACACCGGCATCGAGCAGCGCGCCGAAGTCATCGGACAGATTCGGCGGCGCCTGGACGCGGACATCAGGCGGGAGAATCAAACGGGCCAGCGAGATGGCATCGAGATACTCGTCGGGGGGACAGGCGGGGGAGCGGTGCATCGCCGTGCCGGGCTTCGGCAGGAAATTTTGGACAATCACCTCTTGGACATGGCCGTGACGGACATGAGAGGCCGCTATCGCCTCGAGGGCACCGACTCGATCTTCACGAGTCTCCCCGATGCCGACGAGAATCCCTGTCGTGTAAGGGACACACAACTCTCCGGCCCATTCGAGAGAGTCGAGCCGGCGAGCCGGAACCTTGTCGGGGGCACCACGATGACACTCAAGGTCGTCGCGCAGCGTCTCGATCATCATTCCCTGGCTGGGGGAAACCCGTCGGAGTCGGGCTATCTCATCACGGTACATGGCGCCGGTGTTGGCGTGGGGAAGAAGACCGGTCTCTTCGATCACCAATTCAGCCATGGCCTCGACGTATCCAACAGTGGACTCGTAGCCATGATCCGCGAGCCATCGCCGGGCTTCTGGATACCGAAGTTCGGGTCGTTCGCCGAGAGTGAACAGCGCTTCGTGGCAGCCGACCTCTGCTCCTCGACGGGCGATCTCCAGGACCTCTTCAGGATCTAGGAACGGTGAATCCACTCGGGCCGGGGGCTGAGCAAAGGTGCAGTAGCCACATCGATCACGGCACAGACTGGTGAGAGGTATGAACACCTTCGGCGAGTAGGTGACAACCGTGCCGTGGGCCTTGTCGCGCACGGCACGCGCCTCGGCAGCGAGACGTTCGGCCGACAAACTCAGCAAGTCAGCTCTAGACATCCTCGGTCTCCGTGGTCCTGAGCACTCGACCCGCACCGGGAGCTGAACGAATATGGGTTGGATCCACCGGTGAGTTGCAAGAAGTGCACCAGGGCTGAAGCTCCAGCCGTGTCTGGCACTGGTCGTGGACGAGCTCGGTCGGGGCGCCGCCATCGGTGTAGTAGTCATCGCCCCATCGCATCAGGGCGACCAAGGCCGGGGACAGAGCCCGGCCCTTGGCGGTGAGGTGGTACTCGTGGCGGGGCGGCCGGTCCTGATAGGGAACCTTCTTCACGACCCCCTCGTCGGCGAGGGAGGACAGACGATCGGCCAACAGGTTTCTGGCAATGCCGAGGTCGGCTTGGATCATCGAGAACCGCCGCACCCCTCGGAACAAGTCACGCAGGATCAGGAGAGTCCATCGGTCTCCGATGGCGTCGAGTGTCCGCTGGATGGAACAGTCGTCGGGCTGGTGCGTTTCGACCACGACGGCAATCTAGGGCGGGTGGGTTTAGATTTGCAACCATCCCTCGAACTAAGCCCAGTCGCCGAAATTCGACTAGCACCTAGAGAGTCGAACAGGAGGCCCACATGCACAAGTGGTCAGACGAACACGAGATGCTGCGGACGGCGATGAAGGAATTCATCGCCAAGGAGATCGTGCCGGTCAGGGACGAGCTCGAACACGGTGATCTCCCGCCCTACGACATCCTCCGGCGCCTCTACAGCACCTTCGGCATGGATGAGATGGCCCGAACCAACTTCCGACGTCGACTCGAGGCGGAGACCAGCGTCGACGGCGACGACAGCCACGAGAGCGGAGGGGAAGGACCCGATGCCGGCTATACCCTCGTTCCGATCATCGAACTGTGTCGGCACTGCCCCGGAATGGTGACCGCTATGGGCGTCTCAGTCGGGCTCACCGCTGCCGCCATCTCTTCGAAGGGAACGGTTGCTCAGAAGAAGCGCTGGGTCGAGGACCTGCTCACTCTCGAAAAGATCGGGGCCTGGGCCATCACTGAACCCGGCTCGGGATCCGACGCATTCGGATCCATGCTCTCGACGGCGCGAAGAGACGGCAATGAATATGTGCTCAACGGTTCGAAGACCTTCATCACCAACGGGCCGTACGCCGACACCATCGTCTTCATCTGCAAGCTCGACGAGGGCAACGAGCCGTCGGATCGCAAAGTCCTCAGCTTTGTGCTCGACAAGGGGATGCCCGGACTCATCCAGTCGAAGCCCCTACGCAAAATGGGCATGCATTCCTCACCTACCGGCGAGCTGTTTCTCGACGACGTCCGCGTGGGGATCGATCGCCTCATTGGCGAAACCGAAAACCCCGAGGGAGGAGGACGCAGTGGAGCGAAGTCGACGTTCCAGCAGGAACGGTCCGGTGTGGCCGCCATGGCGCTCGGCATCATCGAGCAATGCCTCGAACTCTCCGTGGAGTACGCCAAGGAGCGAGTCCAGTTCGGAAAGCGAATCGGCGACTTCCAACTGATTCAGCAGAAGCTGGCCAACATGGAACTGGCTCGCATGAACGTCCAGAACCTCGTGTTTCGCACCATCGAACTGACCGCAGCCGGCGAGACGATGACGTTCGCCGAGGCGTCGGCGATGAAGCTCTACTCGGCTCAGGCCGCCACCAACGTCGCGCTCGACGCGGTGCAGGTTCACGGCGGCAACGGCTACATGGCCGAGTTCCATGTCGAGCAACTCGCTCGCGACGCCAAGGTTCTCCAGATCTACGCCGGCACCGACGAGATACAGACGGTGGCGATCGCCCGGGATCTTCTCGGCTGACCATCCGCACGGCACCACCTACGAGGTCGGCTGGGGCATAGAACCGGTTTATTCGCTCTCGTCCTCATCGACGTCGTTGAGATCGCTCGCAGCTGCCAGCGCCGAGGCCAGCATGGAGGCCCGTTGATAGACCATCTGAAAGGAATGCTGAGCGGCGGTCTCGTGGGGCGGAATCGGGATGCGGCCGAGCGACGAGACCGCTGCGGTCACGTCGGGACTGTGGCTCACACTCGCGATCGGCTCCGGCAACAGTTCCGGGTCGCCCCAGAAGGCCACCGGGTCGAACGCAACTTGCTGCTTGGGCTTCGACTTGGCCTTCCGTTTTCTCTTCTTGTCGCCACGCCCCGCCTGCCCGGACTTCTGTCGCTGGCCTGATGCATTGCGGTCGCCACTCACAGCGAATCTCCTTCCAGCGCGACATCGGAGTCACCTTCGATGATGGGTTCGAGGTCGAGTAGGGCAGCCTCATCGATTCCGAACACCTGCCGTAACTGCTCGGCATCGAGATCACCGATCGAACTGCTCTTCGGAAGGGTGACGTCGGCGATGTGACGCTTGCCGGCGACGACCTCCTCAACCCGCTCATCAATGGTTCCCGGGCACACCAGACGGTGACAGATCACCGTGTTGGTCTGTCCGATTCGCCAGACCCGGTCGCGAGCCTGATCCTCGACCGCTGGATTCCACCATCGGTCGTAGAGGACGACATGGTTCGCTGCGGTGAGGTTCAGTCCGGTTCCGCCAGCCTTCAGCGACAGAACCATTGCTCCCGGACCTTCAGCGGACTGGAACTCCTCGACCATTCGATCGCGCGCTCCGCGAGCCAGACCACCGTGGTAGCAGGTGACCGGTATCCCGTGCTGCTCGCTCAGGTACTCGGCAAGCTTGACACCCCAGGTCGCGAAGTGCGTGAAGACGAGCACCTTCTCTCCCGAGGCGTACACGTTCTCGACGATCTCGTTGAGCCGCACCAACTTTCCGGAGCGTCCATCGAGCGGCTCCTCGTCGTCCTGGTAGTTGACCGGGTGATTGCAGATCTGCTTCAAGGCCGTGATCGCGGCGAGAACCGCACCCTTTCGCTCCGGCGTCCCAGGCTCCTTGGATTCGGTGTCGACCACCAACGTGTCGATCACAGCTTGGTACAGGCCGATCTGTTCCTCGGTCATCGCACATTGGTCGAGTTCGTCGATCCGGTCGGGGAGTTCTGCGGCAATCAACGGCTCCGACTTCGTGCGGCGATAGACGAGAATCCCGTTGAGCGCGCGCAGCGCGTCCTCACCATCGGACTTCCGCTTGTTGTCGGGTGTCAGCTGGGAGATGAATGCCGTGCGTGCGCCCAGCAATCCGGGATTGGCCCAGTTCATGATGGCCCAAAGGTCGCCGAGTCCGTTCTCGATCGGCGTGCCGGTGAGGGCCACTCGGGTTCGGGCATCGATTCGCTGCAGTTGTCTGGATGTCTCGGCCGCGGGGTTCTTGATCGCCTGGGCCTCGTCGAGTACCACCTTCCACCATGTGATCTTCACGATCTCGTCGATGTCGCGTACCGCAGTGCCGTAGGTGGTGATCACCAGATCGACGTCCGCTGCCGCCCGCTGGAACTCCCGGTCCTTGGCTCGGCTGGCACCATGATGAACCAGAACCTTGATTCCCGGCACGAACCGACGGGCCTCGGCGGCCCAGTTGCCGACCACTGCCGGGGGTGCGATCACCAATGCCGGAGTGTCGCCTCGTGAAGCCAAGAGATTGGCCAGAAGAGTTGGGGTCTTTCCGAGACCCATGTCGAGGGCGAGACAGCCACCGAGACCAGCCTCGTCAAGGAAGTCGAGCCACGCCAGCGCGTCTGCTTGGTAGGTACGGAGTTCACCCTCGAATCCCTCAGGCTTGGTCGGGGGATTCTCGGGTAGCAGTTTCACGCTCCGGAGCAGATCGGCTGCCCACCCGTCGCCGGTGATCGAGATTCCGCCCGACAAGGGCGAACCTTCGAGACCCAAGGCATGTCGGAGCATGTCGGCGCCGCTGAGCCTGGTCTTGTCGGCACGCTCGGCCAAGGCGGCGGCAGCCTCGACCAGGTCGGCCTTGTCGAGCTCGACCCACTGGCCCCGAGACTTCACCAAGGGGCGGGCCTCGGCGGCGAGTTGGGAGATCTCAGCGGCCGTGAGCTCGACGTCGTCGAACACCGCCGACCATCGGACGTTGGCCAGCTGCTGTGCCCCGACGACAGAGGACTGAGCTTCCTCGGAAGTGAGACGCAAAGAGGGTGTTGCCTTCTTGCGGGAGAGAGGCGGAACTCGTACCTGAAACCCCGACGCCGAGAGAACATCGCCTGTTGTCGTCATCAGGCGCCATGCTTCGTCCTGGGAGAGGATCACCTCGCCTCGACGGCGGCCACCAAGTCGGAGAAGCTCCGGGAAGAGTCGCTCGAGTCGTGTCAGCTGCCCGCCCACCTCGGTGGATCGCGACTTGGATCCGGTGGTGACGGCTACCTCTACCGGCTCGATTCCGCCCTCGGAGTTCGGAGCCAGGACCGAAACGTGCCAAGCCTCCGACTCGTCGGGAGAATCGAGCTGAATGATCAGCTCGCAGTCGGCGGGTCCCGAAACGGAACTCGCCCAGCTCTGGACCTTTCGTGCCGTCTCCCCGGCAAGAGCACGGGGGGCATAGAAGGGTTCGCCGCCCAGGTTGCAGAGGATGGCCTCGCCCATGTCGGATCTCGTGGCGATCTCCGGTGGGCTGGCCGGCGCTGTCAACTGGCCGGCAGCGGTGGCGACGATCGCATTGGTGAGGTCGCCCAGAACAGCCGCAGTGAACTTCTCGGGATTCTGGTCGCGGTTGTTGATCATCACCGCGCCGGGCACCGATGAAACGAGGGCCGCGAATCTCGTGGGGTCCATGAGAATGGGAAGCCATCGCACGCGGCACTTGACCATGCCATCGGTTTGATCGCGTCGGCCACGCTTCGATTGGATCACTTGGGGGACCACCCGGCCTTGAGCGACCAGGTCGACGGCCAGAACAGCAGCGTGCCCCATCCACCTGGCGCTCACCCCGACAGAATCGTCGTCGGTGGCGCCCAAGGCCACCAGCCAACCGATCGCCGACGACAGGGGAGTGGTGAGAGTCTCGGCCCGACCCTTACCCGGCAGTTTCAGGGTTCCGTGATCGTCCCACTCGATGGCTCCGCCGCCCAACGCCTTCACTCGTTCGAGAACCAACGACTCAGGCTCGGGCTTGGCATTGTTGCCAGCCGCCCAGACGACCAAGCGTCCGTCGGTGCGCGACAGCTGCAGGCGCGCCACCCCGGGCTCGGCCGGGACATCGCGCGGCGTTTCTCGGGTGTGAACCGGTATCAGCTCGGACTCGTCGGGCGGGCCATCGATCGCAGTGATCGCATCGTCGATCCGAAAGCAGTCACTATCGAGATCGGCCAGGACGACACCACGTTCGGGCCCCTTGACGTCTCTCCGGGCGGCTGCGAGGTTGAGTTCGGCCGCGTCGAGGAGACGCCACAACGAAGCCAACCACTGCTCGCGGTGGCCTTCGAGATATTTCGATTCGTCGTCGGATGTCCGACCATCCAGATGACGTTGAACCAAGCGGTCCAGGTCCTCGGGTGAGGCGGCAACCCTATTCGTGTCTATAGCTACGGCTATCTCCTCAGCTTCGCGACGCGTCAGCGTCAGCCATGCAGATTCAATCGACCCATCACGCCGGCCCCCCGGCGCTTCACGTCAGAACCATCCGTCGCCCGGGCGGCTGTTGACTGCGGTCATCGAGGCTCGACTATCGAACCTCAAGGCCCTCCCACTGTACCCCGACCGGAGTCAGGTCAAACCTTTGGCCTTCTCCTCGAGGGCGCCGATCAGCTCGACGAAGCTCTTTTCGAACGCCGCCACGCCTTCGGACTCGAGGGTCTGGGTGACATCGTCGATATCGACTCCGAGCAATGCCAATCTCGCCATGACGGACCTTGCCCCGTCGAGATCGGCATCAACAGTTCGGGCCACCGTGCCGTGATCCTCGAAGGCTTCCAGGGTCTGGTCGGGCAAAGTGTTGACGGTGCCGGGGCCGATCAAGGTGTCGACATAGAGAGTGTCGGGGTAGGAGGGATCTTTGGTGGAGGTCGATGCCCACAGAGGTCGCTGCGGCCGGGCTCCCCGCCGCTGGAGTGCCTCCCAGCGGGACCCTGAAAAGGTCTCGAGATAGGCGGCGTATGCGAGCTGACCGTTTGCCACCGCCGCTCGACCCCTCAGGTCGATCGCGTCGGGGGTTCCGATCTCGGTCAGGCGGCGGTCGATCTCGACATCGAGCCTGCTGATGAAGAACGAAGCCACGCTCGAGATCGCGCTGAGGTCTCCCTCGGCTGCTTCGAGGCCCGCTATGTAGGCCTCCATCACCTCGGCGTATCGGTAGAGAGTGTAGATGAGTGTGACTTTCACACTCCGGCCCTCGGATATCTTGGTTCGAATGGGACCGAGGCCTTCGGCTGTGGCTGGAATCTTGATGTAGACGTTGGGCTCGTCGATCCTCTCGTGGAGCAATCGAGCCTCGGTCTCGGTGGCGATCGAATCTCGCGCCAGTCCGGGATCGACCTCCACGGACACGAATCCATCGAGCCCATCGGATTGGTCGTATACCGGACGGAGAATGGCGAGAGCGGCCTCAATATCGGAAACGACCAGCCTCCAGTAGGACGCCTCCACATCGAGACCCGCGGTGATCGCCTCACGGAATTCGTCGTCGTAGTCGGCCGAGCCTTGAATCGCCTTCTGGAAGATCGAGGGGTTTGAGGTGAGCCCTCTCACACCTCTGCGCACCCAATCCTCGAGCTCGCCGCCGGTGATCCAGCCTCTGCGAATGTTGTCGAGCCACGGGCTCTGGCCCTGCTCGGCGAAGACCTTGTGAAGATTCGACATGTGATGCTCCGTTGGACGTATCGGGGGTTCAGCTACCGAGCAACGATTTGGTCTGCTCGACGATGTTGGCCGCGGTGAGGCCGAATTCGGCCATCACGACATCCCCGGGAGCCGAAGCCCCGAACCGATCGATCGAGACGACTCGATCGACCCACCGATGCCAACCCATCGACACTCCGGCCTCGACCCCCAGCGACGGAAGTTGGGGGCAGAGAATCGAGTCCTGGTATTGCGGTGACTTCTCGGAGAATTGCTCCCAACAAGGAAATGAGACGACCCTGGCGATGATTCCCGAGTCGGCCAGAATCGCGGCGGCCTCGACACACAACGACACCTCGCTGCCGGTGGCGACCAGGCTGACCACAGCGGACTCAGGATCCGAGATCGCATAAGCGCCGGACTCGACACCTTCGGAAGACGAACCCTCGAGCACTGGAACGTTTTGCCGGGTGAGGATGAGTGCGGTTGGCCCGGACTCCTCGATGGCCACCTTCCATGCCGCCGCGGTCTCGTTGGCATCAGCCGGCCGAATCACCCGCAGGTTGGGAATGGCCCTCAACGCTGCGATCTGTTCCACCGGCTGGTGGGTCGGGCCATCTTCGCCCACACCCACCGAATCGTGACTCCAGACAAAAATGGTGTGGGCGTTGGAGAGAGCCGCGATCCGAACTGCCCCACGCATGTAGTCGGAGAAGACCAGGAATGTGCCGACCACCGGGACCGCTCCACCATGGAGCGCCATTCCGTTGGCGATCGCACCCATGCCATGCTCACGAACTCCGAAATAGATCTGGCGACCGGAAGGGTCGTCGGAATCGAACACGCCGACATCCTTCATCGTCGTGCCGGTATTTCCGGTGAGATCGGCCCCTCCACCCGTGAGTCCGGGAACCACGGGAAGCAGGGCTTGGAGAGCTGCGTTGGAGGCCTTGCGCGTGGCGATCGACTCGCCCGGCTCCCACGCGGGGAGGACATCGGCCCAGCCGGCCACACCTGTATCGGCCAGGCAGGCATCGAGAAGCTCACGATCACCAGCGTGGTCGGCCAAGCGGCGTTGCCACGCTTCGCGAGCGGATCGGCCCCTGACCCCGGCTTCGCGATACATGCTGAGGACGTCGGGGTCGACGTAGAACGTCTCGTCGGCGGGCAGGTCCATCTTGCGTTTGGTCGCTGCGATCTCGTCGTCGAATATCGAGTAGCCGTGAACAGCAGGAGTGTCGATCGAGTCGGGAGTAGGAGTGCCGATGTGGGTTCGCACCACAACCAGCGAGGGCTTGTCGGTCACAGCCATGGCCCGACGAATACCAGCCTCGATGGAATCGAGATCGTCGCCCACCTCGCCGAGTTCTTCGACGTGCCAGCCATAGGCCCGGAAGCGAGCCGGGGCGTCGTCGGAGAGGGCCACCTCGGTGACTCCATCGATGGTTATGTGGTTGTCGTCGTAGCACAAGACGATGCGACCAAGGCCGAGATGGCCGGCCAAGGACGCCGCTTCGTGGCTGATACCTTCGGACAGGTCGCCGTCGCCGCAGGTGGCGAACACATGGTGGTCGAAAAGATCGGCTCCGAACCGGCTCCGCAGCTGCTCCTCAGCGATGGCCATTCCCACGATATTGCCGATGCCCTGACCCAGCGGTCCGGTGGTGGCCTCGACGCCTGCGGTATGGCCGACCTCGGGATGGCCCGGTGTTGCCGACTCCCACTGGCGAAAGTCGCGTAGATCGTCGATCGTGAGGCCATAGCCAGACAGGTGAAGGAGCGCGTACTGCAGGATCGAGGCATGTCCGCCTGAGAGCAGGAATCGATCACGATCGGGCCAGTTCGGCTCGGATGCGTCGTAGTTCATCACCCGGGTGTAGAGCACATGCGCCAAGGGCGCGAGCGCCATCGCCGTCCCCTGATGTCCGGATCGAGCCTCGTTGGGTCCATCCATCGCGATACCGCGAATCACGCTGACAGCACGCCCGTCGAGATCGGTCATCGGTCCTCCATGTCGGTGATCAACGTGACCCTATCCTCACGGACTCCACTACGATGCGACCGTGATCGAGACGCCGACCAAGGACGCCATCATCGCGGCGGCGCAGAGACTTTTTGCCGAACGAGGCTTCGACGGAACCTCCCTCAACGACATATCCGCCGTAGTCGGTATCCGCCGTCAGAGCCTCCTTCACCACTTTCCCTCGAAGGAACTGATGTACGTCGAGGTGTTCGAGCGGGCGCTCGCCGAGTGGTCTCAGCGGGTCGAGCAGGCCGTCATCGACGATGCCCAGGGTTGGCAGAAAGTCGATCACGTCCTCACCGCCGGGTTCGAGTTCTTCCGGGAGAACCCGGACTTCGTGAGAATCGTGCGTCGCGAAGCATTGGCGGAGGAAGGGAGTTCGCATGTCGACCTCGGCATCGCGCTCCAACCTCTGTTCACCCGAGCAGCCGACTACTTCCGTCGCGAGATGGATGCCGGCCACTTCCGGCGTCATGATCCCGAACAGTTGCTCCTCACCGGCTACGGAGCATTGCTGTCGTACTTCAGCGATGTGAGCTTCATCGCCGGACTGCTTGGTCGCGACCCGCTCAGCGACGCGGCCCTGGAACGTCGGCTCGATCACGTGCGTGGCTTCATCAGGGCAGCCGTCCAACCCGACTCCGAACGCTGATGGCTGCCCGCGTCGCAATCCGGCACCTTCTCTGGCCTAACCTGCGTGCGTCATGCGTCGCCTGATTCCTCCAATCGTTCTCATTGCGGTTCTGGTGGCCTCCTCCGTTCTCGCTGTCAGAGCCAACGACGCCGCTGATCCGGGGCATGCCGTTTCGTCGGCGTCGCCTCCTTCCAACGACACCCCGCTACTCAGTGTTCGTCGGACGCCCGAGTGGTTGCGGCGTCCTACGGCCGACACGCTGCTCGGCCGGGCCATTCAGACCGTGCTCAGCTCTTCGTCGATCCCGTCGGCCAGATGCATTTCGGTTCACCGCGACGGCGTAGAGGTGGCCAAGAACAACATCGGTTCCATGTTCATCCCCGGCCCGCTTCAGCGGCTGATCACAGCCGCTGCTGTCGCCGAGGCCCTGCCCGCAGATTCGGTGTTCCGGACCGCGGTGGCGGTGCATTCAGACGCAGTCATCAGCGAGGAAGGGGTCCTCGAGGGCGACATCTGGTTGATCGGCGGCGGCGACCCCCTTCTCGGCACCTCCGACTACATGGACCGGTTCGACGACGACCGCCCCTACACCGACCTGGAGACTCTCGCCGACGATGTCGCGGCCCGACTCAGCGCCGACGGAGTGGTCGAAGTCTCGGGTGGCATTCAGGGCGACGAGTCGAAATACACTCCCGCCGAGCGTGACTACGTCGGCGAGGAGACTCCACTCGGGCCGGTGTGGACTGCTGAGGACAACGCCGACAACCGAGTCGGCCCGCTGTCGGCCCTGATGGTGAATGAGGGATACTCGGCATGGCCCGAAACCGACGAGCCATCCGAGAACACACGGTCTTCCAAGCCCGCCCTCGACGCAGCCGATCTGTTTGCTCAGCTTCTTGCCGACCGCGGCATCATCATCAGCTCGAGGTCCGGGGACGAGGTACCGCCCCAAGGCGCCGACCGTGCGACTCTCGGTGAGATCGAGTCTCCGCCGGTCAGCGTGATTCTCGCCCGCGCCCTCGCCCCCGATGGAGCCACCACAGCCGAGATGCTGCTCAAGGAGATCGGGGTTCGGAGCGGGGTAACCGCCGTGCGGGTCAGCGCAATACTCTCCGGCGAGACGGGCCTGCTCCGGCGGGCCGAATTGCCGGTGGACGGAACATCAATTGCCGATGGATCCGGGCTGTCCGCGCTCAACCAGACATCGTGTGAGATGTTCGTTTCGTTGTTGGAGGCCACTGAGATTGGATCTCCGCTGCTCAACGCCGTTCCCGACTCAGCCGACGGCCCTCTGGGAAGATGCCTGTCGTCGCTCGACGGAGAGATGCGTCTCCTCGCAACATCAGAGGCCGACACAACAGGAATCGTCGGGCAATACATCGCGACCAACGGCGATCTCGTCACCTTCGCCATGCTGGCCAACGAACCGGAGATCGGAGCGACTCTCGGTCAGTGCAACATCTTGCAACGATCGATGGTCAACGCTGTGTCTGGTCACCCATACGGCCCAGCCCTCGACGAGTTGGCACCTTTGCCCGCCAGCGGCTGAGCTCTACTCCAGTGAGTGAAGCGCACCCCGAACCAATCGGCACGGTCGCTGTGTTTCCCTTGGAGGCACCGGTCGTTCCGGGAATGATTCTCCCGCTGAGGATCTTCGAGCCGCGCTATCAGGAGTTGGCGCGCCAAGTCGTCACCGGAGCCGGCCACGGCCGCTTCGCCACAACCCTCATCGAACGGGGCAGTGAGGTAGGTGGCGGAGACCAGCGCAGCAACATCGGCTGCCTCGTCGAGGTGGTCGACCATCACGAGTTCGACGACGGCAACTGGACACTGATCACCACTGTGAAGCACCGAATCAAGATCAAGGAGTGGCTTGGCGATGATCCCTTTCCGCGGGCCATCGTCGAGGCTTGGCCCGACGCCGACGGCCCCACACCTCCGGACTCCGACATTGCGTCCCTGATCTCGGAGTTCGAGGCCCTCACCGCTGCAGCCCAACCAACGGAGTCGCAGGTTCAGGTGCCAACGGTCGACGTACGCGACGGAGCGACCAAGGCCGTCTGGCGGATCGCCTCGCTCACACCGGTGGGGCCTCTCGATCTACAAGAGATACTGTCGGCGGAGACCCTCGAACAACGCTTTGGCCTCCTTCATGAGATGATCGTCCAGCACCGTCATCTCAGGGAGATGATCGTTCAACAGAGCGACGACTCCAGCGGATAGGGTTGCCGACCCGACACGGAGGACCGATGGCTGACAAAACCGGACCTGGCGAGATCTACGATCTGGTCAAGTCATACGCCAAGCAGGAGATCATCGAACCCCTCGGGGGAGCTGGGCGTTGGCTGGGGTTCGGCCTCTTGGGCAGCGTCTTGTTGATGATCGGCCTCACCTCGATGTCGTTGGCCCTGCTCCGAGCTCTCCAAGAAGAGACCGGCAGCACCTTCACCGGCAACCTTTCGTGGGCTCCCCACACCATCACCCTCGTGGCGATTGTCATTGTCGCTGGCGTCATGGCCACTCGAATAGCCCGTAGGAGCCTCTGATGGCCGACGACAACGAGAAGATCTCGAAGGACGACATACACGAGTCCTTTCGCTCCCTCAAGGACGACATCGATCAATCCGCAGATGAGGCCGCGGCCAAAGCAGTCCCGGTGTTGGCGATCGGTGGCGTCTTATTGCTGGTCATTGTCTTCCTGATCGGTCGCCGAGTCGGCCGCACGAAGTCGACTGTCGTCGAGATTCGTCGAATCTGATGGTCCCGAAGACCTTCGGCCGTGCCTATGTGAGCCGCACCATTCGGGTCAACAGCATCCGCAAGGGCCTCCTCGGGGGCTCCAAGTTCTGGATGGCGGTCCTCCTGACCAGGTTCCTCGGAGGCAAGATGCAGAAGGTGACCAAGCGCGGCGAGAAGCCTCTCCGGTATTCCGAGGCTCTTGGGCCGGGGGAGCAGATCGTCATCCGTCACATCGATCCTCGCGCCGGCGGCAACTGATCCGACCAGCACCATGATCGTCAAGATGCGCAACCCCAACCGCGAGGTCGAGATCGACCGATCGATGGCCGTGGGCGACCTACTCACCGCGCTCGACCTGAATCGCGAAGCTCACCTCGTGATCGTCGATGGCGAATTGGTGCCTCGCGACATGGTCCTGGCCCGCGACTCGGTCGTCGAGATCCGACCAGTGATCTCCGGCGGCTCGCTGTGAAGTGCCGCGTCTGCCGTGGCCCGGCAGTGATCGACGTCAGGCGACACAACGCCAACTTCTGTCGCGAACACTTCATAAAGCTCTGCCGAGATCAGGTGGCCAAGGCCATTTCCGAATTCGACATGTTGCAGCCCGACGATCGCGTACTGATCGCGGTGTCGGGAGGTAAGGACTCGTTGGCCCTATGCGACATTCTTGATCACCTCGGGTATCAGGTTGAAGGCTTCTACATATCGCTCGGAATCGGCGACTACAGCCAGGAATCTCGTGGCTATGTCGAAAGATTCGCCGAACAACGAGACCTCCCGCTGATAGTCGACGACCTTCCCATCGACTACGGGTTCGACATCCCTCACGGCAGCAAGGCAGCAAGGCGCGCTCCATGCTCGGCTTGCGGTCTCTCAAAGCGACACCTCTTCGACAAGGCCGCCCGCAAGGGCGGCTACGACGTCGTGGCGACCGGACACAACCTTGATGATGAAGCCGCCGTGCTCATGGGGAACACCCTTCATTGGCACACCGAGTATCTGGGTCGCCAGGCACCTGTGCTTCCTGCCCACGACGGCTTCCCGAAGAAGGTCAAACCGCTGGTCCGCCTCACCGAGCGCGACACCGCCGCCTACTGCCTGCTCCGCGACATCGACTACATGGTGGAGGAATGCCCGATGGCCGAAGGCAACCGACACCTCTTGTACAAGTCGGCGCTCAACGACATCGAGGTCTCATCGCCCGGAGCGAAGCACTCCTTCTACTTCGGCTTCCTGCAGCGAGCGGCCCAACGTTTCGCCGAGGCAGCCGATGAGGAAATGCCTGCGATTCGAGCATGCTCCCAATGCGAGGCGCCGTGTTCCTCCGACCTATGCGCGTTCTGCCGCTTGGTTGATCGGGCAACAGCGCCCGTCCCGATCCGGATGATGCAGTCTCCCTCAGCCACGAAAGCCAAGACATGACCGATCGATACTCGCTCTCAGCAGGCGAGACCGTGCTGCTGATCGACCGAAAGAACCGTCGATACCTGATCGATCTCATCGAGGGTTCCGAGTTCCACTCGCACTCCGGGGTCTTGTCCCACGACACCATGATCGGCTCAGCCGAAGGCGCCACCTTCAGATCGACCAAAGGCATGTTCTTCACCGCTGTTCGGCCCACCATCACCGACTTCGTTCTGAAGATGCCCCGTGGCGCTCAGGTCATCTACCCCAAGGACATCGGCCCGATTCTCATACTCGCCGACGTCTTCGCCGGCGCCCGAGTGCTCGAATCGGGACTCGGAAGCGGGGCGCTGTCCACCGGACTGTTGCGGGCCGGGGCCGAGATCACCGGATATGAGATACGCGAGGACTTCGAGGCCCGCGCCCGCCAGAACGTCGGACGATTCCTCGGCGACTCCGCACTCGAGCACTACCAAACCAAAGTCCGCGACGTCTACGAGGGCATCGACGAGACCGATCTCGATCGAGTGATCCTCGACCTTCCCGAACCCTGGCGTGTCGTCCCACACGCCGAAACGGCATTGCGTCCCGGAGGGATCTTTCTCGCGTACTCGCCGAGCATCATTCAGGTGTCGCAGCTCTGCGAGGTCTTGGCGGAGTCCAAGTTCGGGATGGTGGAGTCTCTGGAAGTTCTCAACCGAACCTGGCATGTCGAGGGCGTCGCGGTACGACCGGATCACCGCATGGTTGCCCACACCGGCTTCCTTACCCACGCCAGGCTTCTCAGCGAATGAAGCCGACGGCCGGCAGATGGTGGCCCTGGCTCATCCTGGTCGTGGTCATCTCGTCGTGTGCCGCCGACGACCCGACCGCTCAACCTCCCACGTCCACACGTCCGCCTCTCGAGCTCCCGCCCAACCCCGGACCTCCGCCACTCGACGATGGCCTCACGGACGAAGTGAGAGCTCGTGCCATCGAATCGACCGTGCGGATTGACGGCATTGCCTGCGGTCGAGTCACCGAAGGCAGTGGATTTGCCGTCGGCACCGATCTGGTTGTCACTGCCGCCCATGTGGTCGTCGGCACCAACGGCCTCGACATCACCACGGCGAGTGGACTCGGTTTCGCCGCGGTTCCGGTTCTCTTCGACCCCGCCCTCGACCTAGCGGTGTTGAAGGTCGAAGGAGCCGAGTTCGTACCTCTCTCTCTCGGTACCGCAAAGGATGGAGCCATCGGAGCGTTGATTGGCTGGGAGCGCACTACTGGTCCCGACCCCACGCCGTTTCGAATCGAGCGACCG
>JAJCXW010000093.1 GCA_029263235.1 Acidimicrobiales bacterium | reverse complement strand
ATCTGCTGCGGGGGTTTCATGCTCATCAGGCGACGGCGCAGGGCTGTGACCGTCTTGAACGTCTGCTCGTCGAGCAGCCGGTGCTCCTTGCGCGTGCCGCTGGCGGCGAGGTTCATCGCCGGGAAGAGGCGCCGCTCCGCGACCATGCGGTCCAGGATCAGCTCCATGTTGCCCGTGCCCTTGAACTCCTCGAAGATCACCTGATCGCCCTGGCTCCCGGTATCAACAAGGCACGTCGCCAGGATGGTCAGGCTGCCGGCCTCTTCCGTGTTGCGGGCGGCGCCGAAGATCTGCTTGGGCACCTCCAGCGCCCGAGAATCGATCCCGCCCGACATCGTCCGCCCGGAGCTGGCGTGCCGGTTGGAGCGGTTGAACGCCCGCCCGACGCGCGTCAGCGAGTCGAGCATCACCACCACGTGCTTGCCCGACTCGACCATCCGCTTGCAGCGCTCGAGCGTGAGCGTGCAGATCTGGATGTGGCGTTCGATGTCGTGGTCGTTGCTTGAGGCGACGACCTGCACGCGGTCCGGGTCCCAGGGCTTGTCCCATTCGCCCTCGTCACCCGGGCGGCGGATGAACGACCGCTTGAAGTCCGTCACCTCTTCCGGGCGCTCATCGACGAGCAGCATGATCAGCTGCAGGTCGGGGTGGTTGATCAGCAGGCCCCGGGCGATGTCCTTCATCAGCGTCGTCTTGCCCGCCTTGGGGGGGCTGACGATCAGCCCGCGCTGCCCCCGCCCGATCGGGCAGAACAGGTCCACCAGCCTGCACGAGGGCGGGCAGCCCTCGTACTCCAGGGTGAGCATCGGGCTCGGATCGATCGACGTCAGGTCCTCGAAGCTCTTGTTCCGCTCGGCGAACGTCGCGGGCTCCATGCCCTCGATCTCGAGGAACCGGTCCACCACGGGCCTGGGCTTGCGGGGGGCGTTGTTCTTGTTCCCGCCCCGCCTGCGGCGCTTGCTCATCCGCTCGACGACCTCAACAGTGACCTCGAGCCCGTTGCGCAGGGGCAGCTCGTCACCGAATGCCACGGGGACAAACGGATCATCGGCGCTCTGGAGCACAGTCGCCTGGTCGCTTAACTGACGTACGCGACCTTCGGCGCGCTCCGGCCATTCAAGGATGCCGGTCAGCGTCTTTGAGGACATGCAGTTGCCGTCTTCCGTGGGGGCGCCGACCAACAGGCCGATCTCTCTCCCCCGAGGAGCCGCTCCGAGCGCGTCTCCGCTTTCGATGCGTCAATCACACCACCCCCGCCCCCGAAAGTCAACCCGCCCACACAATCCCCAACCGGGCGGGCCTGCCGCCGCGCCTCGCCTCAGCTACCATCTGGGGTCCTGCGGGCCGCCGGGCGGGCTCGGATCCGATCCCGCGCGACGGCAGCGCCAGACCCGAAGTATGAAGACCATCCACGGCATCCCGGTCTCGTCGGGCGTCGTCATCGGGACCGTCTACGTCCTGAGCGACTCGCGCCGCCACGTCCGCCGGAGGAATGTCGCCCCCGACCGCGTCCAGGCCGAGCTGGCCCGCTTCGACGAGGCCCGCCAGAGCGCCATCGAGGACATCAACCAGCTCCACCACGCCGCCGAGCGGGAGATGGGCGCCGACGCCGCCAAAATCTTCCTCTTTCACATCGGCGCCCTCAACGACCCCAACCTCTCCCGCAAGGTCCGGGCGAAGGTCGAGGGCGACCGGGTCACCGCCGAGTACGCCATCAGCTCCGTCTTCGACGACTGGATCGCCCTGTTCGGCGCCAAGTCCGACCCCACGTTCCAGACCAAGGTTTCCGACCTCGAGGACATCTGCCGGCGTCTGCTCGACCAGCTCCTGGGCGCCCGCTTCGACCAGCTCGACGACATGGGCCCGGGCACGGTCATCGTCGCCCGCGATCTCACGCCCAGCCAGACCGCCGCGTTCGACCGGGAGAAGGTCGTCGCGATCGTCACGGACCTGGGCGGGAAGACGTCGCACACCGCGATCCTGGCGCGGGCGCTCTCGCTCCCCGCCGTCGTGGGGGCCCAGAACGCCACGGACCTCGTGGAGGACGGGCAACCCATCGTCGTCGATGCCGAGCGGGGCGTCGCGATCGTCAGCCCCGACGAGGAGACGCTCGAGCGCGCCCGTCGCGCGGGCGAGCGCGCCGCGTCGTACCAGGTCTCGCTGCAGGAGCTCGTCGATCAGCCCGCCGTCACCGCCGACGGCGTCCGCGTCACCCTCCTGGGCAACATCGAGTTCCCCGAGGAAGTGGACACCGTCCTCGAACGCGGGGGCGACGGCATCGGGCTCTACCGCACCGAGTTCCTCTACCTCACCAGCCCCGACATCCCCTCCGAGAAAACCCACTTCAACGCCTACACCGCCTGCCTCAACAAGCTCGAGGGCAAGCCCCTGATCATCCGCACCGTCGATCTCGGCGCCGACAAGTACACCCAGGAACGCAACCGCATCCCCGAGCGCAACCCCTTCCTCGGGCTCCGCTCCATCCGCTACTGCCTCCAGAACCTGGGCATGTTCAAGACCCAGCTCCGGGCCATCCTCCGCGTCTCCGCCCACGGCCCCGTCCGCATCATGTTCCCCCTGATCACCTCCATCACCGAGTTCCGCCAGGCCAAAATGCTCGTCCACG
>JAJCXW010000092.1 GCA_029263235.1 Acidimicrobiales bacterium | reverse complement strand
GGAATAAATGTCAGATCACTACGAGACGCTCGGAGTCAGTCGCGACGCGACCGACGAGGAGATCAAGCGGGCCTACAAGAAGCTGGCTCGCAAGCACCATCCCGATGTCAATCCAGGAGAGTCTGCGGCCGAGGCCCGATTCAAAGAGATCGGCGCGGCATACGAGGTGCTGTCCGATCGTGAGCGTCGGGCGCGATACGACCGCTTCGGTACCGACACCCCGGGGGCCGGCGATCCCTTCGGCGGCGGGCTGGGCGACATCTTCGAGGCTTTCTTTGGTCAGGGTTCTCCGTTTGGGGGTGCCGCCACCTCTCGTGGAGGCCCGCTCAGGGGTGAGGATCTCGAGGCCGACGTCGATCTCGACCTCGAGGACGTGGTGTTCGGAGGTCAGCGCGAGGTCAAGGTGCACACCGCTATCCGTTGCGAATCGTGCGACGGATCAGGATCCGAAGCCGAAACCAAGCCGGTTGGCTGCGAGGAATGCGGCGGCAGCGGGCAAGTGCGCAGGGTCCGCCAGTCGATCCTCGGTCAGATGGTCACCGCCACGGCGTGCCCGAGTTGTGGCGGCGCCGGCGAGATCATCGCCACGCCGTGCCAGACCTGTGGCTCGCAGGGCCGCACCCTCGAGGACATGACCTATTCGGTCGAGGTGCCTCCGGGCGTCGACGACGGTTCCACTCTCAGGCTCACCGGTCGGGGTGCTGCCGGTCCTCGTGGTGGCCCCAACGGAGATCTCTACGTCCATGTGAGGGTCCGTCCCCATCCGACTCTGCGCCGCGAGGGCGACGATCTTGTCCATCTGCTCCACATCCCGTTCACGCAGGCATCGCTGGGCGCCGAGATCGAGTACCCGACCCTCGACGGCACCGAGACTCTGACGATTCCGCGTGCAGCCGAGCCGGGCCAGGAGATCCGTTTCCGGGGCCGTGGCGTCCCCCATGTGAGGGGTCGAGGCCGAGGAGACTTGCGGGTCAGGCTCATGGTTGAAGTGCCCGATGATCTCGACGACGAGCAGGATTCGCTGCTGCGGCGCCTGGCCGAGTTGCGGGGCGAGTCGGTTGCCGACAGGGACCAGGGTCTCTTCTCCAAGATCAAGTCGACGTTCTCGTGACGGAGGGCGATCCGCCGCCCGACGGATCCCACGGCCCTCATGTGCTCGTCGGCGATGTCGAGAATCCTGTTCTCGCCGACGACGACCGCCGTCATCTCACCAAGTCGCTACGGCTGCGGGCTGGTGATCCGTTGACGATCGGTGACGGTCAGGGGGCATGGATGCCATGCGTCTATGCCGACATCCCGGAGCCGGTCGGCCGGATTCGGATGGTGCCGAAGCCCGTCGATGAGATCGGTGTGGCGTTCGCTTTGATCAAAGACGGTCGCCCCGAGACCGTGGTGCAGAAGCTCACGGAGGTGGGGGTCGACCTCATCGTGCCGTTCACAGCAGACCGATCTGTTGTCACCTGGGAGCCGGAACGCGCCGCCAAGAAGATCGATCGGCTTCGAAAGGTGGCGGCGGAGGCCGTCATGCAGTGCCGTCGAGCCTGGCTTCCGACCGTGACGGCGGCAGCCACCTTCGATGAACCGGTCATCCGGCCGGGGTGCGCCATGGCCGACATGGCTGGAGCACCGATCACTGGCGATCAGCGTCTGATCATGGTCGGACCCGAGGGGGGCTGGTCAGATCGTGAGCGCCAGGCCGATGTCCCCAAGGTGCGGGTGGGGGAGCCGATCTTGCGGGCCGAGACAGCGTCGATTGTCGCCGGAGCTTTGATGATTGCCATCCGCCAGGGCTTGGTGAATCTGAAATAGGGTCCGATTGCCCATCGCGTTTGGTTGGTTTAGGCTGTCGCTCACTTAGCGTCACCGACCGATCGCTGGATGTGCGCGACGTGACCAAGCTCTCCGGGGAAGTGTGCAAGATGCCAGATTCGGGTTTCTCTCAGGAATACAGCAAACGCGTGGGCGAACGCCTGCGCGCGATTCGCCGCCAGAAGCGTCTGTCGCTTCAGGAGGTTGAGGCCTCCTCGACCCAGGAATTCAAGGCATCGGTTCTCGGCGCATACGAGCGAGGCGAGAGGGCCATTTCGGTGCCCCGCCTGCAGCGGCTGTCGCGGTTCTACAACGTGCCGGTCGACCAGCTCCTTCCCCACGATGAGGGTCCCAGCTTCGGGGTGAGTACGGCCGAACCGGTCATCGATCTCACCGACCGGATCGGGACCCGCCAGTCCCGCACCATCACGATCGATCTCACCCGTCTCGAGCAGCTCTCCGGCCCCGAGGCCGAGATGCTCAATCGCTACCTCACCATGATCCAGGTACAGCGCCAGGACTTCAACGGCAGGGTTCTCACCATCCGGTCCAACGATCTGCAGGCCCTCGCCGCGATCCTCGGCACCGGTGTCGATGGTGCAGCCCCGCGCCTCGAAGATCTCGGGCTCAGCATCCAGGTCTGATCCGAATCGGCCCGAGGTGTTGTCAGCCGGGCAGCTGCAAGACCTGTCCCGGATGGATGAGATCGGGGTTGTTGCCGACCACGTTGTGGTTCTCGGTGATGAGGCGACGCCAATAAGAATTGACGGCTCGCGTCGTGGGTTCGGTGCCGTCGCGGCGCAGCACCGATCGTGAGATTCCCCAGAGGTGATCGCCCGGCTCGACGGTCCAGACGTCGTCGGTGATGCTCTCGGTGATCGGGGGAGATTCGACCGATGATTCCGATGTGACCTGGACGGGGCCTGGCTCAAGTTGAGTGGCCGGTCCGACGTCGATCAGGACGATCGGGGGCGGAGTGGAGTCGGTGGCGGCGACGACTGCGGGGGAGACGGCCCAGGCGGTGATCACACCCACGGCGAGGGTGCTTCGTAGTCCTCTGGTGGCGACGGCGCCCCAGACCCTCGTGATGCTCCTGGCATTACCGGAGAGCGCTACCAGAGCGCCCACGAGCGCGACCAGCGTGATGTAGGCCGAACAGAACACCCCAACCGATCGCACGACCGTGAATATCGCGGTGAGGGTGTCGATCGATCTCGACCACTCGAGCAGGGAACCGGGCTGGAGATCTGCCGGTGTGGCGGAGCCGAGAGGAAGACGCAAAAGCCACCACCCGACGCCTGCGGACAACGCCGCGGTGAGCAGCGATTTGATAAGGCTGGGGCGACCGGTCATGGGTTCTCCGTTTCGATGAGGGTTGAGCCGTAGCTGCCGTGGGCCCGCAGCAGGTCGCATTCTCCGACCCGTTCGACCGCAAGGCTGGTCGCGTCGAGCACCGGCTGGAGCACTTGCGGGTCGAGTGATCCGCCGGGGGCTGGCCAGGATGTGAACACCGCGACCTGGCCGGTGGAGGGCTGGAGCAAGGCCGGCGTGGGCTCGCCGTCGCAATCCCAGTCGCCGAGCACGGTGATGTCGCCGGTGGTGCCGAGGCTGTAGCGACGCCCGTCGTGGTCGATGAAGGCCTCGGATGGGTCGCCCCGAGCAGCCCGAGTTGTCGATGGAGTGGAGGGCTCGACGATGGCAACGGTGGGCGAGGGTGGTCGTGTTGGCAGGGGACTTGCCGAGACTGCAGCGGCTATTGGATCGGCCGTCGGGTGGTTGGGTCGGGTCAGTGCGATCGCGGCGGTGACGATCGTGAGGACGGCCGCGACAGAAACGGCGACGGCTCTCGTGGGCGGTCTCCATCGGGCCTGGCCTACGTCGGGCTCGACCGTTGTCTCTCCAACCAAGTGAACGAACGTGCGGAGATCGGCGCTCGGCTCTCGTAGGTGATCGGCCAGCATCTGTAGGTCGGACCGACAGTCGTCGTCGGCAGTGTGTTGAATGTGCTCGACGATGCCGAGCAGGCCCGAAACGTCGTTGCGTTGAGACTCCGGGTCGACCGGCGCAGCGTCGCCCAGCCCGCACAGTACGGGTCGGCCGCCGGGCCCGACGATCACATGGTCGGGTGTGAGCGCTCCGTGGCAGAGGCCCACGTCGTGAATGTCGGCGAGGGTCGTGGCGATGGCGGCCAACGCAACGGGAATGGTGTCGCGGGTGGCGGGGGGCTGACGATCCCAGGTGTCGGTACCGGCCCAGACCGTTCGAAGGGTGGCGGGGAGGCCGGGCTCGAAGGAGATCAGCTCGACAACTCCCGGGTGCCGCAGCCGGCCGAGAGTGTCGGCTTCGGACCGCAGGCGATCGGCAGCGGACGACTGCTTGGCGGCCACCAGAGCACCCTCGAGCCGTTCGAGGGTTACTCCACTCATGAGTTCGTCTCGTGCAACATGACGCGCGAGGATACATGAAAAGGCATGAAACGCACCCACAGGCCCAACTCGGCGTGGCGCAGAGTCGTGGAACATGCCCCGGCGGTATCCTTCTCGGGTGTCTCTCCCCCTCGTCGTGTCGGTCGAGCCCGGCTCGCCGGCGCAGCGTTTCGGACTTGCCGCGGGCGACGAGATCCAGACCATCGGCGGTGAGATTCCCCGTGATGTGATCCGCTGGCAGTTGCTCACCGATGCGTCGGAGGTCGAGTTGGTGGTCGCCCGCGACGATGAGATCCGCACGGTCAACGTGGTGAAGGGCGACGGCGAGCCGCTGGGTGTGGAGGTTAATGCCGCGGTGTTCGATCGGGTGCAGACCTGCGACAACCACTGCGAGTTCTGCTTCATACATCAGCTCCCGAAAGGGATGCGACGTTCGCTCTACCTCAAGGACGACGACTACCGGCTGTCGTTCCTCTACGGAAATTTCACCACACTGACCCGATTCACCGAGCTCGACCTTGAACGGGTCATCACCGAACGGTTGTCGCCGTTACATGTGTCGATTCATGCCACCGACCCCGAGATTCGAGCCGACATTCTCCGCAACCGCCGGGGAGCGGTGTCGCTGCGCTGGCTCAGAGCACTTCTCGACTATGGCATCGAGGTCCACGGGCAGGTGGTCGTATGTCCGGGGCTCAACGATGCCGACGTGTTGGACGACACGCTGGCCGGGGTTCTCGAGCGATTCCCCGAATTGGCATCGGTGTGCGTCGTGCCGCTGGGGGTTTCCGGGTTCAACACTCAGGAACGCATGCGGCCCCACACCCGGGACGAGGCGGTGAGGGTGGTCGAGACCATCGACCTCTGGCAGCGCACGTTCCTGGAGGCTCTCGGCAGAAGGATGGTGTTCGCGGCCGACGAGTACTATCTGATGGCTGATATGCCGTTCCCCGACGCCGATTCGTATGAAGGATTCCCGATGCACGAGGACGGAATCGGGATGGCCCGCACTCTCGAACTGGAGTTCTCCGGCGCGGTCGCGCAGCCGACCGGAACCCGTAGCGGTTTCTTCGCGTGGGTCGACGGCGCTCCCGCCGACGGCTACCGCGCACCCAGGGTCGATTCGCCGGGCGGTCTGGTGTCTGCCGGAGAGTCCTCGTCCACTCCCGTGGCCCTGGCGGTGAGACCGAGATCGGATGCGCCCGTGGCAATTCTCACCGGCACCCTCGGGGCTGGAGTCATCAAACCTCTTGTCGATCGCCTGGATCGCACCGATGTGCGGGTGTTGCCGGTGCCCAACGACTACTTCGGCGGCAATATCGGGGTCAGCGGGTTGATGGTCGGCGCCGACCTGACCACCGTGCTGAGAAATCAGCCCGAAGACCACCGCTATCTTCTGCCCGATGTGTGCCTGAGTCGAGGTACCTTTCTCGATGGCCTCACTGTTGATGACCTTCCCCGTCGGGTCGAGGTCATCGCCACCGATGGCACCGCGTTGCGTACCGCCTTGGAGGCATCATGAATCTGCCGATTGTTGCCGTGGTGGGCCGACCCAATGTCGGCAAGTCGACGCTGGTCAACCGCATCATCGGCCGACGCGAGGCGATCGTCGAGGAGCGCCCCGGTGTCACCCGTGATCGCAAGCAGGTCGAGGGTGAGTGGCTCGGCTACCGGTTCACTCTGATCGATACCGGGGGCTGGATGGTCGGCGGCGACGATCTCGACGAGAAGGTGAGCCGACAGGCCGAGACTGCGATCAACGAGGCCGATGTGGTGTTGCTGGTGGTCGATGCCATCGTGGGGGCCACCCCCGACGATGAGCGGGTGGCCATGATGTTGCGGCGTCTCGATACTCCTGTGATCGTGGTCGCCAACAAGTGCGACGACAAAAGCCACGAGGCGGGGATCTGGGATCTCATGGGCCTCGGGCTGGGAGATCCCTATCCGGTGAGCTCGCTTCACGGATTGGGCACCGGTGATCTGCTCGATGAGGTGATCTCGCACCTTCCCGAGAGTGCCGCCGACCCCAGTTTCGACGATTCCGATGATGAGCGCATGTTCTCGGTCTCGTTGGTGGGGCGACCCAACGTCGGTAAATCCACTCTGTTCAATCGGCTGATCGGTGAGGAGAGGGCGGTCGTGCACGACATGCCCGGCACCACACGAGACGCCATCGACACCGTCGTCGAGACCGACACGGGCCCGATTCGTTTCGTCGACACCGCCGGGATGCGGCGAAAGTCGAGAATCGACGCCGACACCGAGTACTACTCACTGGTGCGGGCCCTCAACGCTGTCGACAAGTCGGATGTGGCGCTGCTGATCATCGATTCGACCTTGGGAATCACCCATCAGGACCAGAGATTGGCCGAACGGGTCGACGGCGCTGGCTGCCCGGTGGTGATCCTGCTCAACAAGTGGGAGCTCCTCAACACCGAGAGCCGAGAGAAGATCGCCGACGATGTGGAACGCAAGCTGGCGTTCCTGGGTGGTGCCCCGGTTCTTCGCATCAGCGCGCTGACCGGCAAGGGCGTCGATCGTCTCTGGCCGTCGCTTCAGGAAGCCATCGGCGACTACCGAACCAGGATTCCCACCCGCGATGTCAACAAGGCCATTCGTGCCGCCCAGTCTGCGCAGCCCGCTCCCCACGGTGCTCGGGTGCTCTACGCCACACAGGGTGCGACCGACCCGCCGACCTTCACGATGTTTGCCAATCGGGAGGTTCCACGGACCTATTTGCGGTATCTCGAACGCTATTTGCGGGAGTCATTCGACCTCGGAACCACGCCGATAAAGATACGTGTACGAAAGCGAAGCGATTGAGTGATGTCCTCACCGCTATCATCGCGTGACCCGAACTTCTTCCAGGAGGGTTAGGTGACCACCATCGTTCTCGGCGTTCTCGCCGCAATTAGCCTGGCTTCGTCGGTTGTGTATGCCAGATCGGCTCGTCTACGGCTTCGTGTCGTGAGGCTGATCGAGACCGATGCCGGGTCCGGTGCCGAGGCCCATTCGGTGGCTTTCGCATCGTTCCGCAAGGAAGCTCACGCCTCCGGCGTCTACGGACTGCTGGCGATTGCCGTGGGAACTCTCGCCCTGGTCGACGCTCCCGACATGTCGATGGTGCTGGCCATTCTCGCCGCCCCGGCCGTGGCGTCGCTGTGGTGGTCGAGGTTGTCGGGCCGCGAGGCTCGAATGGCCCGAAACCGATACGACATCGAGCGTCGAGCCGACGAAGCCCTCGAGCAGGAACAGCTGGCTCCGAAGGCCTGGGCGGCCCGACTCGCCCCCGAGGAACTACCTGATTTCAGTGGCTTCGAGATCGGCCGCGTCTACGAGGCCGGCTCGGGCCTGATGGCTGGCGACTTCTTCGACGTTCACAGGGTGGGACCACACCGAGTTGCCGCGGTCATTGGCGACGTGGCAGGTCATGGTATTGAGTCGTCGATCACCGCATTTCAGGCGAAGTACCTGCTCAGGGTATTCCTCCGTCAGTTCCGCGATCCGGCCCAGGCCTTCGAGGAACTCAACGCACAGCTCTCAGCCGGCGACCGCGACGAAGAGTTCATCTCCGCCGTCGTGATCGTCTACGACACCGAAGCCGGCACTCTCAGATATGCCTCGGCTGGCCATCCGGCGGCATTTCTGTTCAAGGAGGAGGGCGTGATGCCGTTGCGGTCGACCGGTCCGTTGCTGATGCTCGACCCCAAAGCTCAGTTCTTCTCACGTGAGATCCCAATGGCGAGCGGCGACACGGTCGTGATGTACACCGACGGTCTGGCCGAAGCCCGAGAAGACACCCAGCTGTTCGGCGAGGAACGCATCATCAAGACCGCCGAACGCGACCTCAACGCCGCACCCGGGGTCTTGTGCAAGACCCTGCTCGACGCCGCCAAGGACTTCGCCGGAGGCGTCATCGACGACGACACGGCGATCCTCGTGGTTCGACGCGATTAGAGACAATCCAATGCCGTGGTGCGAGCCGTGCGAGAAGAGCTGGACCCCCACATCGCTGAACAACGACGGAACCTGTCCGCAGTGCGGCGAGACGGTGGAAGGTACTGGGCACATCAGCCCCGTACCCCACAGGGCTCCGTGGCACTTCAAGCTGATGGTCGTGTCGATCGCGGTGTATCTCGCCTACCGCCTGTTGCAGCTGGTGATCTGGGCTTTCTGACCTGATTCGGCGCCGCCCGGCCGGTGGGAGAACGTTGAGCCTGCGCTACGATCACGACTCGTCACGGGCTGTGGCGCAGCTTGGTTAGCGCGTCGGTCTGGGGGACCGAAGGTCGGAGGTTCAAATCCTCTCAGCCCGACTCCGCGAGATCCCTGCCACTGCAGGGATCTTTGCCGTTCTTGGTCACGCACCCATAGGCGCCAGCTTCGCGATCTGCCCGCGTGATGGCCCTGTCTCAGCAGGCGTCCCATCTCCAGCGACCGTCTTCCAAGATCCATGGCTGGTCCACGAAGGAGCCGATAGACGGATCGTTGGTGTCGTAGTCGACGAGAGCAGTGCTGCCATCCATGTCGACGGAGATGTTGGATGCCGCAAGTCCTGTTGCTAGTTCCCCAGCTGCGGTGACCGTCGCTCGGAACTCGGCCTCGTTGACGACCGCCTTGCACCGGCTCGAGACCAGATTCCATGCCGCATCGGAGGACCCCAGACCGAAGGCCGCGGTGTACTCGAACACGTCGATCGCCGGGCTGGCGGTACCCGCCGAAGACCCTGCCCCGCCGGAGCAGGAAGCAACCGCAAAGAGCGCTAGTCCGAGAAGTGCAGAGCGATGAGCCATCAGCGGACCCTACCGGCAACTCTCCCTTGGCTTTCAAAGTGAGCGTTGACACAAGGACCACCACGGCTCGCCGGGGTCGAACTATTGACTACGGATAGTGGTCGAGTACTGTCTTGGCGGCGAAGGCGATGAGGGGGAGAATGTGCGGCGTCTGAGTGTCCAGAGTCGAGTTCTGTTGGTTGCGGCTGGTGCGTTATCGGCGATCCTTTCGGTTGGACTATCCGCCGGAAGGGCCGATGTGGCAGCTGCTGCTCCCATTGCGCAGGAGCAGGACTGCCACCCTGCGTATTCGCCTTGCCTGCCCAACTTGGCCGGTGGCGACCTCAACTGTGACGACCTGTCGACGGCCCAGAAGCCGGTAACGGTGCTGGTTCCCAATGTAGACCCCTACGGACTGGATGGCGACATCGACGGCATCGGGTGCGATGACGGTACAGGTACGGCCACGACAAGCACGTCCACGACAAGCACGTCCACGACTAGTACGACCACCAGCACGACTACAACGAGCACGACTACGACGAGCACGACCGTGGCCCCAACCCCCACGACGACATTGGCTACGGAGGTTCAGGGAGCTCAGCAACTCGCGGCGACGGGAATCAACAGGCTCCTCTTCTTCACCGCTGCCGGCTTGATTCTTCTCGATGTCGGATACCTAACGACAAGCTCGACTTGGACAAGCCGCGGGCGCCGTGTGGAACAGTGACCAGTCTTCTGTTGTGACAGAGAGCGTCAGTGACCGGCGATGAGGTCGCCGGATAGCTCGGGGCGGTCGGCTGACAGGTCTTCGGGGGTCACGCCCCGGTCGGCGATGTCGGCGGGTAGCGAACCCGACTGGATCAGCGCGGAGGCTGCTCGGCCGAGGCCTGGGGCGGTCTGGATTCCGTAGCCACCCTGGCCGGCCAGCCAGAAGAACCCGGGGGCGTCGGGGGCGAACCCGGCCACCAGCGACCGGTTGGCGGTGAACGTCCTCAGTCCCGCCCATGAGCTCGACACGGAACGCACGTCGAGAGTGGTCCACGTGTTGATTCGGTCGATCGCCATAGCGATGTCGAGTTCCTCGGGGCGGGCGTCGCAGGGGTCTGAAGGGGTTTCGTCGGCCGGCGACACCAGCAAGCCGCCGGACTCGGGCTTGCAGTAGACCTCCATGCCGCGCTCGGGCGATTCGAAGTCGGTGAGCGGCCATGTCGACGGGTCGAACCGGTCGGGGACTCGGGCCACGAAGGCGGTGCGGCGCAGCGCGTGCAGCCCGATCGGCTCGACGCCGGCCATCGATGCGACCTGATCGGCCCAAGCCCCGGAAGCGTTGATCACCACCCCGCAATCGATGACGAGATCGCCGGCGGTGATCCGCCAGCCGGATCCGGAGGGCTCGGCCGCCACCACCGGGCTCGAGACGTGGATGGCCCCGCCGTGATGTCGTAGCCCTCGCACGAAGAGCTGATGTAGTCCGGCGACGTCGAGGTCCATGGCGTCGGGTTCGTAGATTGCTCCGGCCACCAACTCGGGTCGTATGGCCGGATGGCGTTCGACGGCAGTGGCTCCGTCGAGGAACTCGGTCGAGGGGACCAAGGTCCGGGCCGCGGTCACCTCGGCGCGGAAGTGGTCCACCAGTTCGGGACCACCGATTCGCATCATCGGTCTCGGAGACCACAGCTCGGTGTCGCAGAACTGCTCGGGTGGTTCGGCGAAGAACGGGCGTCCAGCAGCGGTGAGCCGACGAACGACATCGTCGCCGTAGTTCTCCAGATACTGGGCGGCTGATCGGCCGGTGGTGTGGAACGCGAGGGTGGGTTCGGCCTCCACCAAAGCGACGCTCATGCCACTCTCGGCCAGGAAGTATCCAACGGATACGCCGGCCATCCCGCCGCCCACAATTACCACATCAACTGAACCATCTCCAACCATGAATGGCACTCTATGTTGCGGGCAGAGCCGCCAACGAGAGCGCCGAACTCAGCCTCGGATCACGAGTCGCTGACATCGGTCGGCAGCGGCGTGTAGACCGGCGACCACATCGAAGCGTCGATGCGACGGATGATCTCGTTGTCGTCGAGAGGATCGGCGTGCCCTTCGTTCACCGCGCATCTCGCCACCGCGATGGCGACATGACGCGACACCAAACGGCTGTCGGACACCGGAGGAAGAAGCGGCGGTCCGAGAGGCCCCGAAGCCCCTCGATCGAGTTCGCCGATGGCGGTCGCGGCGGTGGTGAACATCGAATCGGAGATCCTGCGGGCATTGACGGCCACAGCGCCGAGTCCGACGCCTGGGAAGACGTAGATGTTGTTGACCTGTGAGGTCTGATACTCGGTGGTGCCGATCGTCACCGGATCGAACGGGCTGCCCGAACCGACCTGAGCTCGGCCATCAGTCCACTTGAACACGTCGGCCGGAATCGCCTCGGCTCGCATGGTCGGATTGGAGAGCGGCAACACGATAGGACGGTCGACGCCTGCCGCCTGGGCCTTGATCACGTCCTCGGTGAACAAGCCGGGCTGCCCGGTCACACCGACCAGGGCATGGGGCAAGGCGTGGCGCACCACTTCCAGCAGAGAGATCTTCCCGTCGGAATTGTCGTCGAGATCTGCAACCGCATCCCAGTCCTTGGCGAACGACTCTTGGAACGGGAGTAGGCCTTCCATCCGGTCGGTGAGCAATCCGTCGCGGTCGAGGAGCCAGCAGCGGTCGTGAGCTTCCTGGTCGCTCAAGCCGGCCGACATGAGCGCCCGCACCGCCTGGCTCGCTATTCCGGTGCCGGCCGAACCAGCGCCGGCCACCACCAATCGAAGGTCGGCCAGCGGCACATCAGCGGTCTTGAGGCCCGACGCGATCGCCGCAACCGTGATCGCGGCCGTGCCTTGGATGTCGTCGTTGAACGAACAGATCCTCTCGCGGTGACGGGCGAGGAGACGGTTGGCGTTGCCCTGGGCGAAGTCCTCCCATTGCAACAGCACCGATGGGAAGCGATCCCGAAGCGCGCTGACGAACTCATCGACCAATTCGTCGTACTCGACGTCGCGCACACGATGGTGGCGCCAGCCCAGATACAGCGGGTCGGAGAGAAGTTCTTCGTTGTCGGTCCCCGCATCGAGGATCACCGGAAGAGTTCGGCTGGGATCAACCCCACCGGCAACTGTGTAGAGAGCCAGCTTGCCGATCGGGATACCCATGCCACCGGCACCGAGGTCACCGAGTCCCAGTATCCGTTCGCCGTCGGTCACCACGACGATGTCGATCTCGCCATCGCCGACGACGTTGTCGATCATCTCGGCGGCCCGATGGCGCTGTGGCCACGACAGAAACAGGCCGTGTTCGCGCCGGTAGGTGCGAGACCATTTCTGGCACGAGACCCCGACCGTTGGGGTGTAGATGATCGGCAGTATCTCCTCGAGATTCTCCGATACGAACGCGTAGAACAGCACGGAGTTTCGTTCCTGCAACGCCCGCAGGAAGATGTGACGCTCGAGGTCGGCGTTCTTGGCGTCGTACTCCGCCCGCACCCGCCCGACTTGGGTTTCGATGTCCTCGACCACCGGGGGAATCAACCCGTCGAGACAGTAGGCCTCTCGTTCCCGGTGAGTGAAGGCCGTGCTCTTGTTGAGGTAGCGATCGGACAGGATCTGCGAGCCTTTGAGCTTCATATAGCGACCATAGATCCAGATCAGGAGCTAGCGAGTGCTCGGCGTCAGACCCACTCCACCTAAGGTGACGCCATGGCCACAGATCGACGCCCGGTCGACCCCAGACTGCAGACGAGAGCGACATCGCTGTTCGGTGTCGAGTACCCGATCGTGCAGACCGGTATGGGCTGGGTGGCGGGTGTATCGCTCGTGGTCGCCACCGCCGAGGCGGGTGGTTTGGGCATTCTCGCCTCGGCCACCTTGACCCTCGATGAAACCAAGGCCGCGGTCTCCCGCATCAAGAACGCCACCGACCGACCGTTCGGGATCAACCTCCGAACCGATGCCACCGACATATCCGAGCGGGTCGATCACATGATCGCGGAGGGCGTGAAGGTCGCCAGCTTTGCTCAGGCCCCCCGACCCGACATGGTGAAGAAACTCAAGGATGGTGGTGTGGTCGTGATGCCCACCATCGGGGCTCGTCGCCACGCCGAGAAGGTCGCCGAATGGGGTGTCGACGCGGTGCTGTGCCAAGGAGCCGAAGGTGGAGGCCACACCGGCACCATCCCAACGTCGCTGCTCGTGCCTCAGGTGCTCGACGCCGTCGATCTGCCGGTGATCGCGGCCGGCGGCTTCCACGACGGGCGAGGCCTCGCGGCTGCTCTGGCGTGGGGCACCGACGGCATCGCCATGGGCACACGCTTCCTGCTCACCGCCGAGAGCCGGGTGCCCGATGAGGTCAAGGCGGTCTATCTCGACACGCCGGTAACCGGCACGGTGGTGTCGACAGCGATCGACGGTGCGCCCCAGAGGGTGATCCGAACCTCGATGGTCGAGCAGTTGGAGTCGTCCCGATTGGCGCGATTCCCACGGGCTGCCCTCAACGCTCTCCGATTCCGGAAGCTCACAGGCACACCGATCACCGCCCTCGTGAAGGAGGGGTTGGCCATGAGACGAAGCCAGGAACTCTCGTGGTCACAGATGGCGATGGCGGCCAACGCCCCGATGCTCACCCGCGCGGCAATGGTGGAGGGTCGTGTCGAAGTCGGGATTCTCCCGACTGGTCAGTGCGTCGGAGTAGTCGACGACCTGCCGACCTGCGATGAGCTGATCTCGCGCATTGTTGCCGACGCGATTGGCCGCCTCGACGACCTGACGGTCTAGTCTCCAAGGGTTCACAAGGAGCGAAGTCCGGTTTGAATCCGGCGCTGTCCCGCAGCGGTGATGTCGGTCCCGACCCAGTCGGTGGCCGAACAAGTCCGATCGCCTCCCGGTGAACGCTCACGAACCGACCCTCGAGGAAAAGGGACGGCTCGTGCGACCGGTTGACCCTGTCGCTCGTGCCTGAACCTCGAGCCACAGGAGGTACAACCGATGAAACATACGATGATTGCCCTGATGGCAACGGCCGCTCTGGCGACCGCTTGCGGAGCGGGCGGCACCGAAAGCGAGGCCGACGGTCATGCCCGTCAGATCGTGTCGCTGTCGCCGACCGCCACGGAGATCCTCTTCGAGATCGGAGCCGGCGACCAGGTCGTGGGCGTCGACTCGTTGTCGAATTTCCCGACCGACGCCCCGATCACTGACCTCAGTGCCTTTCAGCCCAATGTCGAAGCGATCGCGGGATACGACCCCGATCTGGTGGTCGTCAGCTACGACCCGGGCGACCTCATCGACGGTCTCGGAGAGCTCGGCGTGGCCGGACTCATCCAGGCCCCGGCCACATCGATCGCCGATGTCTATGCCCAGATCGAGGAGCTCGGGTCATCTACCGGTCATGAAGAGGAGGCCGCCGATCTCGTCGAGAGCATGAAGACCGAGTTGGCCGACCTGGTGGCCGAGACCCCTGCTGGGGACGGCATCACCTTCTTCCACGAGATCGACAACACCCTCTACACGGCGACATCGTCGACCTTCATCGGAGAGATCTACGGCCTGTTCGGGATGTCCAACATCGCCGATGCCGCCGACTCTGATGGTTCGTCCTTCGGCTTTCCTCAGCTCAGCAACGAGTACATCATCGACGCTGACCCGGATCTGATCTTCCTCTCGGACGCGCTCTACAGCGGGGAAAGCGCGGCCACGGTGGCCGCCCGACCCGGGTGGGACACCATCTCGAGCGTGGTCAGCGGCGACATCGTGACCCTCGACGACGATGTGGCATCGAGATGGAGCCCTCGCATCGTGGAACTCGCCGAGAGCATCGCCGCGGCCCTGGCCAAGATCGCTGTTCCGGCCTGACATGGACACCCTGCGCGAGTCGGCTGATGCGGAACGGTTCGTCGTCGAGGCGACCCGTTTCCCGTTCGGCTGGTTTGCCGCGGCAATCGGGGCGGTGGTCGTCGCGGTCGTCGCGGGTGTCACGGTCGGGCCGGCATCGATCGGCTGGTCCGACTCCTTGCGTGAGGTCGTCGGATTGCTGCCCGGCATCGATGGCTCTTCGGATCTGAGTCCGGCCCAGTCGGCGATCATCACCAAGATCCGTTTGCCTCGGGTGGTTCTCGGGCTGATGGTCGGGTCGCTGCTGTCGCTCACCGGCGCCGCCTATCAAGGCGCCTTTCGCAACCCCCTCGCCGACCCGTACCTGCTCGGCATCGCCGCCGGTGCCGGCCTCGGCGCCACCATCGCGATCGTGTCGGGCGTGGGAAACGGCATCGGCATCGTCGCTCCGGTTCCGTTGGCGGCGTTCATCGGCGCTTTCGTTGCCGTCGCCATCTCATACGTCGCTGGCAACATCGGCGGCCGGTCGACCGTGTCGTTGATACTCGCCGGGGTGGCCGTCGCCAGCTTCCTCACCGCACTCCAGACCTACGTGCTGCAACGCCACAGCGACGTCATACGCGAGGTCTACTCGTGGATCCTCGGCCGTCTGGGCACCTCGGGTTGGGGTGAGGTCACTCTGTTGGCGCCCTACTTCGTGATCACCTGTCTCGTGATCCTGCGATACGGCCGAGCTCTCGACGTCTTGTCGGTGGGTGACGAAGAGGCCGCCACCCTCGGGCTCGATCCGGGACGGATACGGGCGATAGTAGTGATCACCGCTTCGCTGGGAGCGGCGGCCGCCGTGTCGGTCACCGGGCTGATCGGTTTCGTGGGGATCATCGTGCCCCATGCCGTCAGGCTGATGGTAGGGGTCGGCCACCGAGCGCTCCTGCCCATGACGATTCTGGTGGGAGGGGCGTTCATGGTGTTGGCCGATCTTCTCGCTCGCACGATGGTGAGCCCGGCCGAGTTGCCAATCGGAGTCGTCACGGCGTTCGTCGGAGCACCGTTCTTCGTCCTGGTACTGCGCACGTCGAGTAGGCAGACATGGTGACGTCTGTGCTTCGAGTCGACGACCTCACCGTTTCCTACAACGGAGAGCGGGTGCTCGACGGAGTGAATCTCGAACTCGATGAGGGAACCTGGACGACCATCGTCGGCCCCAACGGTGCCGGCAAGACCAGCCTGCTTCGAGCCGTGGTCGGAGGTGTCGACTACGAGGGAGCTGTTGAGTTCAAGGGATCGCATGAACACTCGGCCCGCGATCGCGCATTGAACGTCGCTCTGGTTCCCCAGATTCCTGTGATTCCGCCCGGTATGGGCGTGGTCGACTACGTGATGCTGGGGCGCACTCCCCATCGCAGCGTGTTCGCCAGCGAATCGCGTCGCGATCGAGCCGTTGTGGGCGACGTGATGGACCGTCTCGATCTCACGACCTTCGCCACTAGAGATGTGAATTCGCTGTCGGGAGGGGAGCGTCAGCGGGTGGTGCTGGCTCGATCACTGGCGCAAGAGGCGAGCCTGTTGCTACTCGACGAACCGACCAGCGCCCTCGACCTCGGTCATCAGCAGGAAGTCCTCGATCTGGTCGACGAACTACGAACCGAGACCGGCATGACCATCTTGGCCACTCAACACGACCTCACCATGGCCGGACGCTACGGTGACGATCTCTTGATACTCAACGAAGGAACAGTCGTGGCGAGAGGCAACGCCCGCGAGGTTCTCACCGAAGCCAACATCTCGGAGCACTTCGGGGCCAAGGTGATGGTGATCGACGACGATGCCGGACCGATCATCGTGCCGGTGGTTCCGACCTCAGCCGCCTGAAACCAGATCGTCGGCTCGGGCCGAGAGCTTCACGAGATCGTCGCGCTCGTCGAGCCAACCCTCCGGGAGATGGACCGGCTTCGGAGAGCCATGGTGACCTCGGACCAGGCGCATCGCTCCATCCGGAAACGGCAGATCACGGTCGAGTTCGCCGGCCACGGTCCTCAATGCAGCAAGCGAGCCGATCTGGTTGAGGTCGCGTCTGACCTTCGAGCCGATCGGGAATCCCTTCAGGTACCAGCCGGTGTGTTTCCGGAAATCACGAATGCCGTTGGGTTCGTCCATCCAGTCGCACAGCAACTCGGCGTGTTCGATCATCCCGTCGAGGATCTCGCCCAGGTTCGGCCGAGCCCCGAGAGCTACTCCACCGAACGCATCGGCGAGATCACGAAATAGCCATGGACGGCCCAGACAGCCTCGCCCGACCACCACACCGTCGGCGCCGGTGGCTCGCATCATTGCCAAGGCATCGTCGGCTTCCCAGATGTCGCCGTTGCCGAGCACGGGAATCGACTTCACGGCCTGCTTCAGCTCGGCGATCTTCGTCCAGTCGGCTGAGCCGCTGTAGAGCTGGTTGGCGGTGCGGGCGTGAAGCGCAACCGCGCTGCAACCTTCCTCTTCGGCGATCAGTCCGGCATCGACGAAGGTCGGGGTGTCGCTGTCGATTCCCACCCTGAACTTCACGGTCACCGGCACGGAGCCGGCCGCAGCGACCGCCGCAGCCACGATCGACCGATACAGCTCTCGTTTCCACGGCAGAGCCGCACCGCCGCCGTGGCGGGTCACCTTCTTCATCGGGCAGCCGAAGTTCATGTCAATGTGGTCGACCCCTTGGCCGTCGACGAGCATGCGGGTGGCTTCGCCGATCGACTCGGGTTCGGTTCCGTAGAGCTGGATGCTTCGTGGCGACTCGCCGGGAGCGAAAGACGCCAGCTTGAGACTCTTGCGGTGACCCTCGACGATCGCCCTCGCCGTGATCATCTGGTTGACGTAGAGACCAGCTCCATGGCGTCGGCACAGCGAACGAAATGGAGCGTTGGTGACACCGGCCATCGGCGCCAGCACGACCGGAGGCCACACCTCCACCGGGCCGATTCGGAGCGCGCCGAACTCCGTGGAGTCGGCCGAGTCCTGGGGCCCGGAATGGTGAAGGGGAGCGGTGGTCACTCCTGCAAGGTTACGAACGACGGCGAGGGTCGCCTCGTCGGTTGGTCAGACCGGTCGCTTGAAGTCGAGCAGATCGAGCCCCAACTCGCCGAACAGCGAGTCGAGAAGCGGCATCGGGAGTCCGATGACATTCGTGGAACTGCCGCCGATCTCGTCAGCGAACAGTGCGGCCGCACCCTGCAGTCCGTAGCTGCCGGCCTTGTCCGTCGGTTCACCGGTTTTGACATACCAGCTGATCCGATCCTCGGTCATCTCGGCGAACCGGACCGTGGTGGTTGCTATGGCCGAGGCCGACCGCTGAGGCTCCTCGGGTCTCGACACGATCACGGCCACCCCCGACACCACCTCGTGAGAGCGCCCTGACAGCAGTCGCAGCATGCGCGCCGAATCGTCGAGGTCGTTGGGCTTGCCAAGGATCAACCCGTCGACCACCACTGCCGTATCGGCGGCAATCACCACGGTGCCCGCTCGGGCCGAGCTGAGCCCCTTGGCCATCGCCAGCCTCGCCACGTAGTCGTGAGGTGACTCGCCGCTGATCACCGACTCGTCGACATCGGCCGGCTCGGTACCGAAGTCGAGTTCGAGTCGTTCGAGGAGTTCGATTCGTCGCGGGGACGAGCTGGCAAGGATCAGATCGAGGTCAAGCACAGTCAATTCTGACCTGTCGCCCGGCGGCGGGGGAGGGATGCTGCCTGCAACACAGCGAGCCGACCCGCGACCCGACACCAGCCGTAATACCCTCAAGGCATCGATTCGCATTCGGATTCACCCGATGATTGGTACGACGGCGCAGACCAGGACGGCGCACCCCCCGATGTTGGCGGCTTCCTGCGCACCGGCACGCTCGAACGTCAGCTGCCTGTAGCCGAGCCCGGACCGGTGTGGACGGCTGAGGATGCCGACCGGGAGGCCCGTCAATTCGTCGAGTTCGTCCTCGACGGACGCCCGACAGTCGAAGACGCCGATCCTGTCGAATTCGCGCGAGTCAACAGCCTCACCATCTTGTTCGGAAGCAACGAACAGGCTGCTTTCGAGACCTACCTCGCCCGGATGCCGGCCGAGACGGCGACGCGTTGGCGCGATCTGCTCGCGGGTGGTGCCACCTCCGAGGCGTTCGGTCCGCTCACGCTCGAGGAGAAGCTCGACGAGCATCAGGTCGAGACGGCTCTGAAGGACGGACGCCGACAACGGATCATCAACCTCGTGGTGGCACTTGTTGTGGTGTCGGGTCTCGGCATCGGTGGCTACCTGGGTTGGCAATCCCTTGCCGACAACGACCTCCGTACCTCCGGCACCCTCAAGTTCACGGCCGCCGAGGTCTCCACCACCGACGGGTCGATCGTCGGGGGGTCACCGGTCGCCGATCCTCGCCTCACGGTGTCGCTGGCGCGCGATGTCGCCATCGCAGCCGGTGATGGCCCCCGAGAAGATCGAATTGTCACCGCGCCGTTCGCCGACTACCTCTACCCGCCGAGTGCCATTTCGGCGTCGGTCTTCTCCTACGGCGGTGTTGGGGTGATCGCTTTCGTCGGCCCGGCCGGCTTCACCGCCGATGCCTGCCTGGTGGCCAGTGTCTCCACCGGCGATCTCCGGCCGCTCGACACCGTCTGGTACGGCAACTGCAAGGATCCCATTGGCCGGTCGGCCACGATCCGCTGTCTGGGCAACAACGCGGTGGCTCTCGATGTGCGCGTTCCCGACGGAGAGGTACCACTTCCTGAAGGTGGCACCGGGTTCGCTGATGCCATCAGGCTCCAGTCGATCTCCGACGGCGGCAGCCGCTACGAGATTCTCTCGGTGAGGGGCACCATCGCGGTCGGCACCGGCTCCGATGTGGTCGTTCCGGCCTTCGGCGGCGCGGCGGGCGACGGCCTGCTGTTCGATTTCGGGGAGGGCCGATCCGGAAGCTGTGCTCTCACTGACGAGGTTCTTCGTCCCTGATGTGCGGGCGGTTCGTCTCCACCACGTCCGCTGAGGAACTGGCCGACTATTTCGCTGCGGAGGCACCACCGGACGATGAAGAGTTCGGTGGTCGGCCACCGAGCTACAACGTTGCTCCGAGTCAGGACATTCTCGCGGTCTACCACGACGGCACCTCCCGACGTATCGATGCCTTTCGTTGGGGACTCGTGCCGTTCTGGGCCAAAGACCCCAAGATCGGCAACCGGATGATCAACGCCCGGTCCGAGACCATCGCCGAGAAGAACTCCTTCAAGCGACCGTTCGCCAAGAGGCGTTGCATCATCCCGGCCGACGGCTTCTACGAGTGGAAGAAGATCGAAGGATCGAAGTTCAAGCAGCCGACGTACATGAGCCGGGTCGACGGCGCTCCGTTTGCTTTCGCCGGGCTGTGGGAGATCTGGAACGACCCCGGCCGTCTCGATGACTCCGGGGAGCCCATGCGACTCCACTCCTGCACCATTCTCACCGGTGAGCCGAACGACAAGGTCGCCGAGGTGCACGACCGGATGCCGGTGATGCTTCCTCCATCTGCCTGGGACACCTGGCTCGATAGCGACAACCACGACACCGAGACGCTGAGCCAGCTCTTCACGCCAGCTCCGTCGCAGCTGATTCGTATTCAGACGGTCTCGACTGAGGTCAACAACGTCAGGAACAACAGGCCCGACCTGATCGAACCGATCGACTGACTCAGTCGGCGGGAACGCTCTCGCCGATCCCCTGGCCTCGAAGTGTGGAGCGCAGCACCCGAGCGGTTTCATCGAGGTCGCCGGGGTCGGGGTGACGGTCGGCGGACCGGAAGTCGAAGTGTGTGAGGTCGTCGACCGGCACCACGTGGAGGTGAACGTGGGGCACGTCGAACCCGACGATCATCATCCCGACTCGCGCCGGGCCGAAGGCCTCCAGTTGTGCCTTGCCGATGGTCTGGGCGACAGTGGCGAGATGAGCAATCACATCAGGAGGAAGATCGGTCCATTGGTCGACCTCGAGGCGTGGCACCACGAGAACGTGACCACGGTTCAACAACTCCAAGGGAAGGAACGCCACACAGGCGTCGTCCTGCCACACGAAACGGGCCGGCAACTCGCCGTCGATGATCCTGGTGAAGATGGTTGGCACAGAGAGATCGTAGGCTGACGTCGATGGACGAGGAGAACCCGCAGCGGCAACTCGGAGTGTTCGAGGATCGCATCCTCACCGTGCCCAACCTGATCTCGGTGCTGAGGCTGGCAGGAGTTCCCGTGTTTCTCTGGCTCCTGTTCTCCCAGGACCAGCGATACGAAGCAGCTTGGCTGTGGGGGCTTCTCGGCGCCACCGACTGGGTCGACGGTTGGTGGGCCCGCCGGTTCAATGTCGTGAGCGAGATGGGCAAGCTCATCGACCCCGTCACCGATCGTGTGGTGCTGATCACAGGAATGCTGGCCGTCGGTGTCGATGGGTCGGTTCCGTGGTGGCTGGTGATCGCGGCACTGATCCGCGAGGTGCTGGTCGCTGTCGCCGGCCTCGTACTAGGCGCATTGGGTGCTCGACGCATCGACGTCACATGGTGGGGCAAGGTCGCGACCTTCGGCCTCTACTTCGCGTTCCCGTTCTTGTTGGCCGGAGCATCTGATGTGAGCATCAACGACTGGTTCAGGGTGGCCGGCTGGATAATCGCCGTACCGTCTCTGATCTACAGCTACCTGTCGGCCGCCCAATATGTGCCGCTCGCCCGAGAGGCTCTCCGCGACGGTAGGTCGGCAGTCAACTAGGGTCGCCCCATGAAGGCAGTGATCATGGCCGGCGGCGAGGGAACCCGCCTGAGGCCGCTGACCTCCAACGTTCCGAAGCCGATGATGCCTCTCGCCAATCGGCCGATGATGGAACATGTGGTCGATCTGCTGAAGCTCCACGGGTTCGACGAGATCGTTGTGACCCTGGCGTTCATGCCCAACGTGATCCGGAATTGGTTCGGCGATGGGTCCGAGTTCGGTGTGCGCATGGTCTACGCCATCGAGGAGACACCGCTCGGCACCGCGGGTTCGGTGCGCAATGCCATGGCCGAACTCGATGAGCCGTTCCTGGTCATTTCCGGCGATGTTCTCACCGACATCGACCTGACCCAGGTTGTTGAGTTTCACGAGGCCAAGCAATCAATGGCGACCATCGGTCTGGTCAGAGTCGACGACCCGCTCGAGTTCGGCATCGTCATCACCCACGACGACGGGTCGGTCGAGCGTTTCCTGGAGAAGCCGGGTTGGGGCCAGGTATTCAGCGACACCATCAACAGCGGCATCTTCGTTCTCGATCCGGGGATCTTCGACTACATCGAACCGGGTCGGCCCGTCGACTTCTCCGGCGAAGTGTTCCCGGCTCTACTGAGGGACGAGAAGCCCATCTTCGGGGCGATCTGCGATGGCTACTGGGAAGATGTCGGCAACCTGGAGTCCTACGTCAGTGCCCATACCGACATTCTCGATGGCACCGTCTCGATCCGGATCGACGGGTTCGAGCAACGAGAGCGGCTTTTCGTCGGAGACAACGTCGTGATCCATCCGGAGTCCACCGTCACCGGCCCCGCCGTCATCGGTGACAACTGCCGGGTCGAACAAGGAGCGAAGCTCGGTCCCTACACCGTGCTCGGTGCCAACGTCCGGGTGCGAGCCGAAGCCGACCTCGAACGAACTGTCGTGGCCGAGAACACCTATCTGGCCGAAGGGGTACATCTACGAGGGTCGGTGATCGGACGGGCGTGCGATCTCCGACGCGGTGTCCGCACCGACGAGGGAGCGGTGATCGGCGACGAGTGCTTCATCGGAGAGCACGCCACCATCGGTGCCGACGTCAAGGTCTACCCGTTCAAGACGATCGAGTCGGGTGCCACCATCAACTCCTCGATCGTGTGGGAGTCGAAAGGTTCGAGGAGCCTGTTCGGGCGTGACGGGGTGCGGGGACTATCCAACGTCGACATCACGCCGGAGCTGGTGACCCGACTGGCGATGGCCTACGGCTCGACCCTGAAGCAAGGCGAGATTGTCGTCACGAGTCGCGATTCGTCGCGGTCGGCGCGCATGCTCAAACGGGCCATCCACGCCGGACTCAACGCGGCCGGTGTGTCCGTCCAGGATCTGGAAGTCGCGCCGCTTCCGGTCACGCGGTTCGTGACGCGCCGACCCGCCATCGCCGGTGCGGTGACCATCCGTCTCGATGAATCGGACCCACAGTCAGTGATCATCGGCTTCGTCGAGACCGACGGCTCCGACATGGCCGAGAACGGGCACCGCAAGATCGAGCGACTGCTCAGTCGAGAGGACTACCGACGGGTGTTCCCGGCGGAGATCGGCGACATCGACTACGCCCCCCGCGCCCTTGAGCACTACGCAACAGCCATCGAATCGATCATCGACCTCAAGGGAATTCGCGCCGCCAACATGAAGATGGTCACCGATTTCGGATTTGGAGCGGTGTCGTTCGTGATGCCCAATCTGATGTCGAAGTTCGGTGCCGAAGTGATGGCGATCAATCCTTTCGTCTCGACTTCCGGAGTTGCCGGGTTCGATCGTCACACTCACGCCCGTCGGGTGGCCGACCTGGTCACCGCCTCGGGTTCGGAGCTGGGGGTCATCTTCAGCCCCGGTGGGGAGCAACTCGGCATCGTCGACGACACCGGACGTTGTCTCACCGACGCCCAGGCACTGATGGCCCTCATCTCGATCAGGGGCCCGGATCTCGATGGTGGCTGCGTGGTGCTCCCGGTGTCCGCCACTCTCCATGCTGCCGAAATGGTCGAGTCCTTGAATGGCACCGTGATCACAACCTCCACTTCGTCCGCCGCGATCATGGCGGCCTCAGCCGACCCGATCGTATGCATGGCGGCCGACACCTCGGGGCGTTACATAGTTCCCGGATTCATGCCGGCGTTCGATGCGATCGCCACGTTCGCGTCGCTCGTCGACATGCTGGCCCGCGACGAACGCAAGCTGTCGCAGATCGTCGATTCTCTTCCGTCGGTCCACATGGCCAGCCAATACGTGATCACGCCGTGGGAACAGAAAGGCGCGGTGATGAGGGTCATGGTCGAGCAATCCAAGGATCGTCGAACCGACCTGGTCGATGGCATACGGATACATCACGACAACGGATGGGCGCTCATACTTCCCGACCCCGAGGAGCCGACCACACTCGTGATGGCTGAGGCAGATCGGCCCGAAGCGGCCGACCGCCTCGCCGCGGAGTACGCCCGAAGAATTGAAGAACTGGTTCGCGGCTGAGATTGTTGGTTCGGCTCCCTGAGCCGCTCCGCCATCGGTTAGCTTCTCTCATATGAACGTTCCAGAAGATCTCAAGTACTCGAGTGACCACGAATGGGTGCGGGCCGAAGGCAACCGGGTCCGCATCGGGCTCACCGACTACGCCCAGGACGCACTCGGCGACGTGGTCTTCGTGGATGTTCCCGCCAGCGGAACAGCGGTCGAGGCCAATTCGTCGTTCAGCGAGGTGGAGTCCACCAAGTCGGTGTCCGACATCTATGCGCCGGTCAGCGGCGAGATCGCGGCCGTCAACGACCAACTCGACGACACCCCAGAGCTGATCAATTCCGACCCCTACGGGGAAGGCTGGATCTGTGAGATCGAGATGTCCTCACCTTCGGAGATCGACACGTTGCTCGACGCCGCCGGCTATCAGGCGCTGATCGAGGGCGGTGCATAGAGGTGTCCGAGGCCCCGTGTCCCGAGTGCGGTCATCGCAATCCGTCGTCGGCTCACTTCTGCTCTTCATGTGGAGCGGAGCTGGCTCCGGCTGAGATCACCACCAGCCATGCCGTGATCGACGGCGGCGACCCCGGGCCCTTGGTCGACATCGACCGTTCTTCGTTCCGGATCGATCAAGCCCTGTTCCTGGTCTTACAGGGGCCGAAGACCGGTGCCCGCTATGCCCTCGACACCGAGTTGGTGTGCATCGGACGCCACCCCGAGAGCGACATCTTCCTCGACGACATCACTGTGTCGCGCCGACACGCCGAAGTTCAACACGTGGCCGGTCGCTACACGGTCTGCGATGTCGGGTCTCTCAACGGAACCTACGTCAACCGCAAGATCGTCGACAAGATTGATCTGGCCGACGGCGACGAGGTGCAGATCGGCAAATACAAGCTGGTGTTCGCCCACGGGACTGCTCCCGTATGAGTCCGATGGAGCGGGCACATGGCTGACCCCGAACATCGATCAATCGGCGAAGTCTTGGGACTGTTGAAAGAGGAACACCCCGACATCACAATTTCGAAGATCAGGTTCCTAGAGAGCCAGGGTCTGATCTCCCCGGAGCGCACGCCCTCCGGATACCGGAAGTTCTTCGAGACCGATGTAGATCGCCTGCGATGGATTCTCGAGCAGCAGCGCGACAACTTCCTCCCGTTGAAGGTGATCAAGCGTCGGCTCGATTCCGGCGATCCCGACAGTGCAGTCGATCCGCGGGATCTGCCGGCCCGCCTGCGTGAACCCACACTGTTTTCCAGAGCCGACGATGATGCCGATCCAGAATCGGAACCCTCGGCCGACGACCAGTCGCCGGTGCCCAAGTCAAAGCCGTCTTCCGCCCGGTCGAAGCCGAAAACTGCCGATGGCCCTCTGGTCGAAGTCTCGGGTTCGGTGAGCCTCACCCCGGGCGAATTGGCTGATGCCGCAGGAGTGGAGATCGCCTTCATCGATGAGCTCAATCGACTCGGCCTCATCGGCGCGGTCGAGATCGACGATGCCGTGGTCTACGACCATGAAGCGCTGATCGTCACCAGAGCCGCGGCAACGTTCAACAACCAAGGTGTCCAGCCTCGCCATCTACGGATGTTCAAGGTTGCGGCCGAACGACAGGCCGGGATGCTCGAGCAGCTCTTGGGGGCTCGAGCCCAGCGCAACGGCGACGAGGCTGCCTTGGCCCGCTCCGAACTCGGCGATCTCGTGACTCTCGGCGAGACCATTCAGAGGTCGATACTCCGACGCAGCCTGGGTCGTCATCTGAGGGATCAGTGACTTCCCCGGACTACAGGGTCGTTCTCGATCAGCAGGGAGTCGAGTCGGCGGTCGCCCGCCTCGCGGCCGAGCTGTCCGAGAAGTACCACGACGGGGTGGTGTTGGCGGCGGTGTTGCGGGGCAGCGTGCCGTTTCTGTCCGACCTGTCGCGGGCGATGAGCATCCGGTCGGTCGTCGACTTTCTCGCCATCACCAAATACGAGCGGGGCACCGGCCGGGTCCGGTTGTTGAAGGACCTCGACATCGACATCACCGACCGCGAAGTCGTGATTGTCGAAGACATCGTCGACACCGGGCTCACCTCCGGATTCCTGTGGGGAGAGTTCAGTCGCCGCTCACCGCGCTCGCTGAGCATCTGCACCTTCGTCGATCGACCCTCGGCGAGAATGGTGCCGGTTCAACTCGATCACATCGGTGTCGAGATCCCCGACGAGTTCGTCGTCGGCTATGGCCTCGACTATCACGGTCGCTATCGCAACCTGAGAATGTTGGCCTCCGTCGATGTCGATGTGTTGGCGAGCGACCCGGACGCCTATGTCGAGGCCCTGTACGTGTCGTAGTCTGTTTCCATGCAGGAAATGGAGCTTGTAGGGGTCCGAGTCGAGATGCCGTCCAACGTGCCGGTCCTGCTTTTGCGGGAGCGTTCCGACGCCGGCCGACTGGTCCCGATATTCATTGGCGCCCCCGAGGCCACCGCCATCGCGCTGGCACTCGATGAGGTCGAGACACCCCGCCCCATGACCCACGATCTGATCCGTGAGATCTTCGATGAACTCCAGGTCGATGTCGAGAAGGTGGTGGTCACCGATCTCAATGAGAAGACCTTTTTCGCCGAGCTCCACATGGTCCGAGGTGAGGAGCACTTCGCGGTTTCGAGCCGACCATCCGACGCTATTGCGATCGCGGCCCGCACCGGCACTCCCATATTCATGGACGACGTCGTGATCGACGAAGTCGGCTATATGGAGGGCGCCGACGACGATGCCGAAGAGGGTGAGTCCGAGGAAGTGGTGGAGCAGTTCAAGGAGTTCATCGAGTCGATTTCACCTGAGGATTTCGAGGAGTAGACCCACCGGGCCGACTCTCTGGTCGCGTGACGCCCTTCACAAGGTGCGCCAAATCTGAAACAGTGTCTGCGCACAGGCGAACAAGGGGAATGCCATGAAGGTGAGCGACATCGTCAGAAGTAAGGGCGCGGAGGTCGTCACGCTCGAGCCGTCAGCCACGGTTGCCGACGCGGTGAAGACACTCGCGGAACTCTCGTTCGGCGCGCTGGTTGTGTCGGCCGATGGAAAGCACGTCGACGGCATTCTGAGTGAGCGCGACATCGTCAGGAGTCTCGATCGCGAGGGCGACACTCTCACGACGATTGTCACCGATCTCATGACTCGCGACGTTGTGTCATGTGCCATGACCGACGACATCGCCGATCTGATGGTGTTGATGACCGATCGTCGTATCCGCCACCTTCCGGTATTGACCGATGGCGAGATGGTCGGCCTGGTGAGCATCGGAGATGTCGTGAAGGCTCGGCTAGCACAACTTGAAGACGAGCGGCGTCATCTCGAGGACTACATAACCACCGGTCGCTGAGACCAAGACCGGCATCGGACTGTTCATCACCGAGGGCGGAGCGCGCGCACGTTCGCGCCCACCGCGCGAAGTTCTTGGGCCGGATCGTTGACCTCCGCGCGGAGCAGTCGTATCCTCTCACCTAGGTGACATCGACGTAATTTCGCCGGTGTCAATAGATCGGGGAGACGATCAGTGAACGAACAAGGCTTCAGCGGCAAGGGCACAGCCGAGATCGTGGACATCACCTACCGGCAGCTCGACTACTGGGCCCGCACCGATCTGGTGCGGCCGTCGCTCACCGAGGCCCGTGGCAGCGGAAGTCGTCGCGAATACAGCTACCGCGACCTCCTCGAACTCAAGGTCATCAAGAGCCTGCTCGACGCCGGTATCCGACTCGAGCAGGTCCGGCGAGTGTTCAAGTACGTCCGCGAGAATCTCGGCGAGGACATCGCCTCCGCTAATCTCGTGATCGACGGCTCACGTTCCGTTCTCGTCAACACCGGCGCCGAGCTGATCGACATTCTTCAAAACGGCCAGGGTGTGCTCAACGTGTTGCCGCTCGCCGCGGTGAAGGAGGAAGTCGACACTCGGATCGTCGAGATGTTCCCCGATCGCTCCACTCCGGCTGCCGGCGAACCACTCGAAATGCGGCGCAAGGCCGTCGGCGAGGCCTGATCCCACGATGAGCCAATTCGCTCACCCCTCCGAACGCGAGATAGCCGCGTTGTTCGACAGCTACGGCATCAATTGGGAGTACGAGCCCACGACCTTCGTGCTCGAATCCGACGACGAGGGCAACCCAACCTGTGCCTTCACCCCAGACTTTTTCCTCTCCGACTTCGACATGTACGTCGAGGTGACGACCCTGCGTCAGCCGCTCGTCACCCGCAAGCATCGCAAGATCAGAATGCTCGAACAGCAGCGCCCCGACGTGAGGGTCAAGCTGCTCTATCGCCGAGATGTCGAACGGCTTGGGCTGAAGTACGGTCTGTCACACGCTGCGTGAACCGCCCCTATCGGGCCGGCAACAGCAACGAGACTCACCCTGATCGTATGGAGTAACTGTGTCCGAATATCGCCGCTCGCCCCTACACGAATCCCATCTGAAGCTCGACGCCAAGATGGTTCCCTTCGGTGGCTGGGAGATGCCGCTGTCGTATCCCGAAGGGACCTTGGCCGAACACGTCGCCTGTCGAGAAGCAGCGGTCGTGTTCGATGTCTCACACCTCGGAACGGTGAGAGTCAGCGGAGAAGGTGCGTTCGACGCCCTCCAGTGGGCCTTCACCAACGACCTCAACCGAATCCATCCTGGCAGAGCGCAATACACCCACCTTCTCGATGCTGCTGATGCGTCGGTCCTCGACGACATCATCATCTGGTGGATCTCTGAGGACCGTTTCGACGTGATGCCCAACGCATCCAACACCTCGAGAGTCGTCGCTGCTTTGTCGGAAGGGCCCCTGGTTCCCGAGATCACCGATGTCACCAGCACCCGAGCTGTGATTGCAGTCCAGGGACCGGAGGCCAAGTCGCGCCTGGCGGCTGTGGCACCGCGGGCAGCAGCGGTGAAACGATTCGATGTGGCCGAGGTCGAGATCGACGGAGTGGCGGTGACGGTGGCCGGGACGGGCTACACGGGAGAAGCCGGTGTCGAGATCGCCATGCCGATCACCGACGCGACCCGAATCTGGGACATGGTGTTGAGCGCCGGCATAGCGCCCGCCGGTCTCGGTGCCCGCGACACCCTCCGGCTCGAAGCGGGTCTACCTCTCCACGGCCACGAACTCGGGGCCGGCATCACACCGCTGCAGGCCGGACTTCGATGGGTCGTACGATTCGACAAGGGCGAGTTCCGTGGCAAGGAAGCGCTGCAAGCTGAGGCCGACGCCGGCCCCTCCCGAACTCTCAGAGGCATCGTTGTCGAGAGTCGCCGACCGCCTCGCTCCGATCAGGTGGTAAGCCTCGCCGGCCGCCAGATCGGGACGATCAGCAGCGGCAACTTCTCACCCGTTCTCGGCAAGGGAATCGCTCTGGCGTTTCTCGAGGCCGGCACGGAAGACGGCGCCGAGGTCACGATCGATGTTCGCGGAACCGACGTCAAAGCAACCGTGACCGCCCCACCGTTCCACAAGAGCTGATTCGGCTCGGTTCCGATTCGGGCCGTCAATCGTTCTCGTTGAGTCGCTTTCGATCGTACTTGGAAGGGTCGACCGGGTGGACCGGTTGTAGCTGGGCACGAGACGATCCATGAAGGAGAACCGCCATGGACCCAAGAACTGCTCCGACCGGTGATGTCCGCTGGACCCGAGATCCATCCACAACACTAGGTGCGCTCAGATCACGCGCCGCCGGCCTGCGACTCACTGCCACCGGCATCCGCACCCCGCTGTCGACCACCTATCGCCGTCGCGCCGCCGAACTCGAACTTCAGGCCGCGGCCCTTGCCGCGGCACTCGGATTCGCCGAGCGGCCACTGTGCATCTGCAACCCCGCGGCTGCTTGAGCGTTGCTCAGGGCAACTCAGTGAGCGGCGGAAGAACGTCGACGGCCTTCTGACGCAACCAATGGTCGGCGATCACCCGCAGGGCCATGGCCTCGACCATGGGAACAGCGCGAGGCAAGACGCAAGGATCGTGGCGACCGTGGGCGGCGAGCACAGTGGGCTCAGAGCCGCGGGTGATCGTCTGCTGCTCGCTGGAGATCGTGGCGGTGGGCTTGAAGGCGACCCGCATCGTGAGGTCCTGGCCGTTGGAGATTCCGCCTTGGATTCCTCCGCTGCGATTGGAGGTCGTGCCGACCCCATCGGGACCGGTCGTGAACGGATCGTTGTGGGTGAGGCCGCTCAACAAGGTTCCGCCGAAACCGCTGCCTATCTCGATGCCCTTGGAGGCCGGGAGCGACATGAGAGCACCGGCTAGGTCGGCGTCGAGCTTGTCGAACACCGGTTCACCGAGGCCGGCCGGCACCCCACGAGCCACGCAGGTGACCACTCCGCCGAGAGAATCGCCATCTCGCCTGGCCAGTTCGATGGCCTCGGTCATTCGGGCTGCTGCTGCGGGATCGGGGCATCTGGTCGGGTCGGTCTCGACCTCTTCGAGCGACACAGCGGCCAAATCGACCTCGGCGTCGATATCGCGGACGCTGGACACCCATGCCAGCACTTCGATCCGACAGGCCTCGCGCAGGAGCTTGCGGGCGATGGCTCCGGCGGCGACGCGTCCGATGGTCTCACGAGCTGAACTGCGGCCACCTCCCTGCCAGTTGCGGAAGCCGTACTTGGCGTCGTAGGTGAAGTCGGCATGGGATGGCCGGTAGACATCGCGGAGATGGTCGTAGGCCTTGCTGTTGTGGTCCTCGTTGTCGACCACGATTGCGATGGGGGTTCCCGTGGTGAATCCTCCGAAGACCCCGGAGATGATGCGAGCGCGGTCGGCCTCGTCGCGCTGAGTCACCAGGCTGCTCTGGCCGGGTCGACGGCGATCGAGATCGCGCTGGATGTCGGCCTCGTCGAGAGCCAGTCGTGGGGGGCAACCGTCGACCACGACCCCGACGCCACCGCCATGGGATTCGCCGAAGGTGGACAGTCTGAGAAGGGTCCCGAATGTGCTCGACATCGAAGCGAGCTTACGACTCTCTGTCGGGATGCTGAGGGATTTTGCTGCGATCACCGGGATCGATCTCGATGATCTGAGACCCGGAGAAGAGATCGGCGGGCACGTCGACCCCTATCTGCCGGTAGACGCCGACAGGAACGGAGATGTCGGCGAGATGGAGCCGTCCGGTGTTGGGCGACAGACCCAAGCCGACTTTGGGCAGAGCGAGAGTGAGGGTGGAGTCGGCCATCACGGCGACTCCCGGAGTGAAGCCGCTGGTGGAGTCGACACCACTTGGGACATCAAGCGAGACGACAGGGGAGTCGCTGGAGTTGATTGCTTCGATGAGGTCGTGGGCCTGTCCGCGGGGTGGCCCCTGGAGTGAGTATCCGATGATGGCGTCCACCACCACGTCGGTCCCAGCGGTGGGCATGTCGGCCAGAGTCGCGGAGGTCATCGAGAGAGCAGTCAGCTGATGGGCCGGCACTCCCTCGAAGCTCTCGGGTGGCGACGTGAGTACCACCTCGGTGGCGACACCCCGGTTGGAGAGATGGCGAGCCGCGACCAGCCCTCCGCCACCGTTGCCTCCACGTCCGACCACCACGGTCGCCCGATCCGGCTGGTCTTGCCCCATGACGAACTCAGCGAGAGCCCGTCCGGCGTTCTCCATCATCTGCAGCAGGCTCATGCCGGCCTGGTCGATCATCAGGCGATCGACCTCGATCATCTGATCGCGGGTGACCGCAGCGACCTCGATCATGGTCTGGTGGTGGCCGTCACGATTCGATGTCGACGATGCGTCGGGCGTCGGTGACCTCTCGCCGGGCCGCGTCGGCCGCATCGTCGTCGGGTGCCGTGTTGGCGATTCGCTCGGCCGTGACCCGGTCGGTCCAGAGCGCTACTTCGTGAAGCATCCGGTCGGTGCTCCAGCCGAGCTCGGCTGCCATCAGGGCCGCCGCGTGGTCGGCCACGCCGATGCCGCGTTGCTCGTTCTCGAACGAGATCCGCATGCGGCGAGCCAGGACGTCGTCGAGGTGGAGTGCTCCTTCGTGTCGAACAGCGTGCACCACCTCGGCTGCGAGGTAGCGACCACCCGGCAGGACCTCCTTGAGGTCGGTGTCGGACTCCGCGATACCCAGCACATCGGCGATTCGCGATCCATGACGCCAGAGAAGTCTCTCGACGAGGACGGCATCAAGTTCGTGCGCGGACGCCAGCTCGGCAGCGGAATCCTTCCACTGGTCCCAATCGTCGGCACCGATTAGAGGAACCTCAGCGGTGCGGGAGTCAGGCACGGCACGCCCGAGACCCTCGGCCGCTCGGTCGATGGCATCGGCCGCCATAACCCGGTAGGTCGTGAGCTTTCCTCCGGCGATCGAGATGAGTCCGGGGGTGGCCTCGGCCACGGCGTGCTCTCGGCTCAGCTTCGTGGTGTCGTCGTCGGTGCCCTCAATCAACGGACGTAGTCCGGCAAACACACCGACCACATCATCGGCGGTGAGACGGCGTTGCAGAACGGTGTTGGCCTGTTCGAGCAGGTAGTCGATGTCGGCGCCCGAGGCCGCGGGATGATTCCGATCGAGATGCCATGCAGTGTCGGTGGTGCCCAACAGCCACTGGTTGCCCCAGGGAATGATGAACAGGACGCTCTTGTCGGTACGGACAACGACTCCCGTGTTGCCGTCGATGCAGTGGCCCGGAACGACGATGTGGACTCCCTTGGCGGCCTCGACCTTGATTCCGGCCGGACCCGCCATGTCCTGGATCTGGTCGATCCAGACACCGGTGGCATTTATCACCTTGGTGGCGCTGACATCGAAGGAGTTGCCGGTCTCGACATCGCGGAGCTTTGCTCCGACAACTTTGCCGTCGGCGAGGGTGAGGCCGACAACTTCGGTGCTGGTGGCCACGACCGCCCCGTGGCGTGCGGCGGTGCGGGCCACTGCGACGGTGTAGCGGGCATCGTCGACCTGGGCGTCGTGGTAGATGATGCCGCCGATCAGCGAGGACGACTTCAGGCCGGGCATGAGTTCCAGCGCGGCCCGGCGGCTGAGGTGGCGATGTCGGGCGAAGGGGTGCTTGCTGCTCAGGGCCAGCAGGTCGTAGAGCAACACTCCGGCACCGAAATAGACGCGCTGCCAGATTCGTGATGTGAGCGGGATGAGAAACGAGATCGGTCGGATCAGGTGCGGTCCGACGGTGTGGGCCAGCAGTCCACGTTCGCGGAGTGCCTCGCGCACCAACGCGAAGTCGAACTGCTCGAGGTATCGGAGCCCGCCGTGGATCAGCTTCGATGACCTACTCGAGGTTCCAGAGGAGAGGTCTCGCTGCTCCACCAAGGCGACGTTGAGGCCTCGAGTGGCCGCGTCGAGGGCGCAGCCCGCCCCTGTGATTCCGCCACCCACGACGAGAACATCGAAGTGTTCGGACTTGAGTTTGTTGATGGACTCGTCCCGCTGGGAGGGTCCAAGCGATCCTGGTACTGGGTCCATGGGATGCCCGGCTTTCGTTGTTGTGCATGCAATCTATCCGGACGGCATTTCGACCGTGCCCGGCTGAGTCCTAGGCTACGCAGCCGATCGAGCAGGAGAGTGAATGATCAACTTCGCGAGCATCTGGGAAGGCATCGCCGACGCCCGTCCCGACGCCGATGCAGCGGCCCACGGAACCAACTCGCACACTTGGGCCGAGTTCGACGACCGGGCTGCCCGACTTGCTGAAGCCATGCTCCAACACGGCGCCGGCCGCGACTCGAAGGTAGCTCTGTGTCTCTACAACGGGTTCGAGTATCTGGAGGCCGAGTTTGCGGCGTTCAAGAATCGTGCCGTTCCCTGCAACGTCAACTATCGCTATCTCGCCGACGAGCTGGCGTATCTCTTCAACAACGCCGAGGCGTCGGTGCTGTTCTTCGATAACAGCCTCGCCGACCGCGTCCTCGAGGTCCGCGGTCGATGCCCGGATCTGCGTCTTCTGGTGCAGGTGGGAGGCGACGAAGTGGTCGACGGTGCTGTCGGCTACGAGGATCTGCTGGCTGGTCATGACCCGGCCCCACGAATCCAACGTTCGGGCGACGATCTCTGGTTCCTCTACACGGGTGGCACCACCGGCAATCCCAAGGCCGTCATGTGGCAGCACCGCGACCTTATCGGAAACATGTCGGCCCACTACTCGGTGATCGACCGCGATGTGCCCACCACGGTCGAAGAAGCGGTGGCGGCAGCGGTCGAGTTACACGAGAGGCGTCGAGTGACCCGTCTGCTGGCAGCGGCACCTCTGATGCACGGAACCTCCGGCATCTCGGCTCTGCAGTTCCTGACCCAGGGCGGGATGGTGGCGACCCTGACCAATCGGAGCTTCGATGCCGATGAGCTCTGGACGGCGGTCGCTGATCTTCGCCTCACCATGCTCACGATCGTCGGTGATGCCTTCGCCCGGCCGATGCTCGCCGCGCTCGATGCCGCAGTCGATGCTGGTCGGCCCCACGACTTGTCGAGCCTCTATCAGATCCTCTCGTCGGGCGTCATGTGGTCGAGCGAGTCGAAGCAGGCCTTTCTCGCCCACAAGAACATGACGCTGCTCGACACCCTCGGGTCGAGCGAAGCCGTCGGGTTCGCCGCTCAGGTATCACGTCGCGAGACGGGAACGACCACCACCGCACGATTCACTCTCGGTCCCAACACCGTGGTCCTCAACGACGAGGGCCGGGCAGTGGTGCCTGGCTCCGGAGAGGTCGGAAGGCTCGCCAACGGGGGAGCGATCCCGCTCGGATATTTCGGCGACGAGGCCAAGACCGCCGAAACGTTCCCGACCATCGACGGCAAGCGTTGGTCGATCCCCGGCGACTACGCCACCGTCGAGAACGACGGCACCATCACCTTGCTCGGGCGAGGTTCGGTCTGCATCAACTCTGGGGGCGAGAAGATCTACCCCGAGGAGGTGGAGGAGGCGCTGAAGTCGCATCCTTCGGTTCGCGACGCCAATGTGGTGGGGCTGCCCGACGACCGATGGGGTCAGGCGGTCACAGCAGTGGTGAGCATCGAGGCCGGCCACGAGATCTCCGAGTCCGATCTCGTGAGCCACACCCGGACCAGGATCGCGGCCTACAAGACACCCAAGCACGTGCTTCGCGTGCCGGAGGTCATGCGCAGCCCCAACGGCAAGCCGGACTACAAGTGGGCCCGGGCCATTGCTGAGGAGATGACTCGCTCAGAGCTCGAGTAGGGCTTGCTCCAAGACTTCGGGCAGGGCCGGATGGACCCAGTATTGGCCGGAGGCGATCTCATCGACGGTCTGTCCGAACGTCATGGCCTGAACCATCTGCTGTATGAGCGTGGAAGCCTGAGGGCCGATGATGTGGACGCCCAATAGCAGCCGGGTGCCGGGATCGGCGATCACCTTCACGAAGCTCTGGGTGTCCTCCATGGCCCAGCCGTAGGCGGCCGAGCTGAACGATTGGATGTGTGAGACATGGCGAATCTCTTGCTGGTGGCACTCGCGTTCGGTGAGACCGACGCTCGCGACCTGCGGATGGCCGAAGACGGCGTGGGGAACGAGCCGGCCGTCGATCGTTCGAGGGTCGTCCGGGTAGCTGACGTTGTGGGAGACGATCCTGGCTTCGTAGTTGGCGACATGCTTGAGCTGCAACGGATTGGTGATGTCGCCGAGCGCCCAGACGCCCGGAACGTTGGTCTGCATCTGGTCGTCGGTGGGTATGTAGCCGCGGGAGTTGACCTCGATACCCCCGGCCGCGGCGTTGAGATCGTCGGCGTTGGGGACTCGACCGGTGGCCACCAGCAACTCATCGCCGCGTAGCTCTTCGTGGACGCCGCCCTGGGATATCTCGAGCACGATCTCGTCGCCCTCCCGTCGGGCGGCGAGGACCTGGGTCATGCAGCGAAGATCGAACTTGTGGCGGTAGATCTCGGTGAATCGCTTGCTCACGTCGTCGTCTTCGTTGCGGAGCAGAGCGTTGCTGCGCACCAGGAACGTGACCTTCGACCCGAAGGATCCGAACACATTGCCCAGCTCGGTGGCGATGTAGCCGCCGCCCAGCACCAGCAATCTCTCGGGCAGCTCGTCGAGACGCATGATCGTGTCGGAGGTGTGGTAGCCGACGGTGGAGAGACCAGGGGTGTCGGGGACCATGGGGCGGGCGCCGGC
>JAJCXW010000091.1 GCA_029263235.1 Acidimicrobiales bacterium | reverse complement strand
GACCATTCCGGTCACCAGTCAGCGCTGGAGTGTCACCATCCCAGGCAGCTTTCTCGAAACGGGTGTCAACCTCAACCTGATCTCACCCGGCGATGTCCTCGCCAGCTCTGTCGACGTCACGTTGCGGGGAACCAACACCGTCGAGGGTTCGGTATCTGCCCTCGGCCTTCCGTTTGAGGTGACGGTCGCGGTCGATGAGTTTGGTCTGGTCCTTGATGAGACGATCGAGTTCTTCGTGCCGGACATGTTCTTCGGCGCAGCCGGGCTCCCTGTGGGCTTCTCGATCGAAGGCGCCGTCGTGTCGATAGTGATTCCGATTCTGCCGGCACCGTTGGTGTTCACCTGTATCACCCCAGCTGGTCTGCAGGTCCCGTTCCACACGACCGACGTGGGATCGCCGACTCCGAGCACCACAACCACCACGTCGACGACTCTGGCTCCGACTACTACTACGACCACGACCACTATGGCTCCGGGTTCGACTACTTCGACTACCTCGACGGTGGCCCCGGGTTCGACCTCCTCGACGACTTCGTCGACGACTTCGTCTACGACTTCGTCTACGACTTCGTCTACGACCTCTTCCACCACCTCGTCGGTGCCTTCGAGTTCGTCCTCTACGACATCGACCACGGTGGCGACAGAGGTGGGAGGCGCTCAGCAGTTGGCTGTCACTGGCAACGGCACGCTCTTGTTCTTGGCTGCGATCGGCTTGATCCTGCTCGACATCGGGTATCTGTCCGCCAGCGCCACTTGGCCCAACCGTCGCCGGCGATCTGCCTAAGCCAGCACTACCACGCGGCCGGTCTTGGTGATCGTGGTGCTTCGAAGGCTCCCGGGAAGAACCGGCGCGATCATCAGGTCGACCCGGAGGCTGAGCTGCACGGTGACGGTGATGCGTCCGGCGTTGTCGGTGCCGATGTCGACGGCCAGGATCGTGGCATCAGGTAGGGGACCGGCCGCGACCGCCTGAGCGACGATCACCCTTGCCCGGGTGGGGTCGAGGCGGGGAGGCTCACCGGCTCGCAGTGCGGGGATATCGAGAGCAGCGAGTGAGTCGTTGGCTGCGGAGTCGGCCACGGCCTGAAGCTCGCGCCCTCTCACCTGGGAGAGCCCGACGTCGAGCACGATCGCTCCGAGAACCAACATGATCATCACCGCCGCCGGGAACATGAGCAGAATCGTGCCGCGCTCAGATCTGGTGCGCGCTGCGCCCGGCGAGGAGTGATTCTTCATGGGCAGGCGGCGGTGCCGGCGAGACCGTCGCGGAAGGGATCGACGACCTCGGTGAACGTCGAGCTGACCGGTTTCAGGTTTCCGAATCCACCGATGAACGGGATCACGAGAGTCGGGACGTCGTAGGTGACGGTGATGCTCACCCGTGCGCACCTGGCGAATTCGCCGGTGACGACGGGCTGCTCCACCGTGGCGCGGCCGTCGTCTCGCCCGTAGGCGAGCAGGGTCTCGCGAGCTCGGGCGTCTGCCGCGGCTTCCGCTTCGCCTTGAGTGTCGGCCTCCACATATGCGCGCACAGCCTCCCGCGCCGAGCTCGACACAGCCATCTTGGCGTCGATCACACCCCACGCGTTGGCGATCAGCAGAGTGACCGCGACGAAGATCATGAAGCCGAACGGCAAGGCCTCGATACCGCCTACCTGGCCTTGCTCTCCGCGACATCTTCGGGCTGCTGAGTTCATCGCTTCTGTTCCGTTCGGACCTCGATCGTCTTGCTGAGATGCGACAGCCCGAAGATGCCGGCAACGGCGTTGGGCAAGATGGTCGGGTGATCAGCGGTGATGGTCACGATCACACGGTCGGGGTTGTTGCAATCCCAGCCGAGCGTGGCGTTGCCGTCGCGGCCGTACTGCCCCAGGGCATCGACAAATGCTGCCTCGGCTTCGGGTACTGCGGCACAGCGATCGGTTGACGCGTCGAACCCGGCTACCCGCGATGCGGCCTCATGCGCGGCGCTGGTGACCATTGTCGTTGCGTAGAGGTTGAACAGAATCTGTACGGCGGCCAGCATCAACAGCAGGAAGACCATGAATCCGGTACTCGTGCCGATCAGACCGGCGCCGCGATCGCCGCGGTCTGCGGGACTCACCCGTTGCCTGCACCGATGCTGTTGACCTGGCCTTCGATGTTGGCCTCGGCGTTGCCCCAGATCCTCTGGAACGCCACCCACATCCCGGCGCCGATGAACGCGATGATCAATACGGCGATGGCCGTACTGATGACCCCTTCGCCACGGTCACCCAGCAGGCGTCCACTACGTCGGTTGCCGGCGCCAACCAGCATCTGGATTTCCATCCATGTGATTGCTGCAATGCTCATGTCTGTCCTTCTCTTCCTGTCTCTGGATTTCTGCTCATTTGGTTCTGTGCTGAATTGGGGGAGAGATGTCTGGCGGAGCGGGGGCGCTGAGATGGTCAACCTGCGAACAGGGAAAGCGCGTCGATGAACGGGACGCCCATCAGCAGGACGCCGGGAATCAGTGCAGCAACCGTGACGGGCACCCAGACCTGCTGGTTGCGTTTCTCGATCGACTCGATGAGTTGACGGTGGGCATCTCGCCGGATGGCCCGGGCCTCTTCGGCGATGAGTCGGCCCAGATCGGCGGTGTCTCGGTTGAGCGACAGCACCGATACGAGTCTGTCGAGCGCATCGACGTCGACGAGATCACTCCATTCGCGAAGCGCCGCCTCTTCCGAGAGCCCCTGGCGGATCCTTTGCATGACCCGCTCGAGACCTTTGGAACAGGCTCCTTCTCCTCGATCGGCGGTGCGTGCCAGAGCCGCTCCCAGTGACCAACCGGCGGAGATCAGCATTCCGAGCTGCTCGGCAATCACCGGCAGTTCGAGAAATACATCGCGTTGCCAGCGCTTCGACGCGGTGGCAGCTTGCTGCTCCACCAACAAGAAGGCGAGGAGGGGGAAGCCAACAACGATCAACATGGCCAGGACCGCCGACGAGCCCAGCGCGACCGAGCCGAGAGCCCCGAGTCCGAAGGCAGCGGCCGACCAGCCCATCTGACGGACCCGGAATGTCGTCACGTCGAGCGGCGACTGGAATCTCTGGAGCCTCATCTCGAGGTCCTCGCTCACCCCGAACAGAGTCGAGAGTCTCTCGCCGAACGACCGGGCAAGGGGAGCGATCACCTCGTGGAATGACTCGACCGAGAGAACCCCGCCGCGTGAAGGAACCCCCATCGTGGGTGAGTAGGGCCCTAGTCGTTCGGTGAGGCGGGGTCGCTTGATCCAGCGAAACTCCGACAAGACGAGAGTGAGCCCGGCCATCATGGCGAGTGCCGACAAAGTCAGAATGCCGGTCACTTGTCGAACACCCTTTCGGGTTCGGGTAGGCGCATGATGGCGCCGGCCCAGAGCCAGCAGGCAACGACCAGTGTGAGCGCCGCCAGCACGACTGCCTGTCCGGTCGTAGTTCGATAGGCGTCTCGGCCGTTGCCGATGGACATGCCCGCCATCGCCATTCCGGCCGGCACGATCAGCACGAACATTCGAGCGAATCGAGCTCCGGCCTGTCTGGATCGCGCATCCTTGCGCCCTTGGACATCTTGGCGACGGTCCTGCGCCAGGGCATCGAGGCGACGGTCGAGGTCGCTGCCACCGAGTTCGTGGGCGATCAGCAAGGTCTCGCAGGTCATGTCGGCCGTGGGGTCGGCGAGTTGGTCCTTCAGCACTTGGAGCGAGCGGCTGAGGTCGGTGGTGAGCAGCCACTCACGTTGGGCCGCCTCGAATGCTGGACGAAACTCCTCGGGTCCGCGACTGCCGACTTCGAAGAGCGATCGCGGAATTGATCGGCCCAAGGAACTGGTCTGGACTCGAATCTCTTCGATCATCCGAGGCCATGCTTCCTGTGCACGGCGGCGACGTTCGTGGCGGCGACGGCGGTAAGACTCGACCGGGAATGTGGCTGCGAATGCTCCGGCGGCCAGGGCGGGTACCACTCCACCGAACGCGGTGTACGTGACGACGGCAGCCAGGGTGAACAGGATCGCCACC
>JAJCXW010000090.1 GCA_029263235.1 Acidimicrobiales bacterium | reverse complement strand
ATCCGTCAAAGTCATGAAGGGGCTGGTCGTGCCCATCACCAGCCTGATGCTGGCCGCGTCCGTTCTGCCCGGCACCGCCCGTGCCCAAGATTCGGAACCACAACGGATGACCGGCCGGGTCCACTACGTGCAGGACGGTCCGGCCGCCGCCAACAGCGGCCTGGCAACCGGGCTCGTGGTCGGATCCACCGCACCCGGCATCGCATCGTCGGCCGCGGCCATCGGATACGGCTTGTTCTTCGACCTGTTCACGGGATTCGCCGACACCAGCATGACCGAAATCGGCGACCTGCTCGACGAGTCCTACCCCGACGAACCGCTGCCGGTGAGGGCCACCCACGACGTGACGGTCGATTTCACCCTCGAGGAGACCTCACCGGGCTCCAACAGCTACTCGCTGACAAAAGGCTCGGTCACCTGGTCGTCAATGACCCAAGCCGAAATCGTCTACGAAGGTGGATCCATCACCGACAACTACACCGGCGACGGCACCGAAAGCCTGCTGCCCGGCGTCGACATCATCTTGGTCAGAATCCTCCCCGACACCAGCGCCGACGAATCGGGAGACAACCGCTACGAGTTCGAGATGGACATCAGCCACGCCGACGACACCGACGGACGCTCGGTGTGGGAATCCGAGTCGGCCACCCTCACCATCGAACGGGCCGGCCCCGACATGTTGGTGGAAGGAATCACCCCGTTCGGATCGACCCGCGACATCGGCATGGAACCGCTGATCGAAGGCATCTTCGAAGATGAGCGCCGACCGGTCACCTACTCGGCCTCCGGACTGATCCTCGATATCTCCACACCCGTCGACTTCTCCAACCAGGTGCCCGATCCTCTCGGCGGCGGACTGAGCGTGACGGCCACGGTCGACTTCTCCGGATGCACCCCGAACATCACCTCACCGGAGCAGGGAGAACGCCTGGTCTACGACGACGGCACCTCGGGAAGATTGAACGGCAACAGCAAACTGTCGAACCTTCCTGAACAATTTGACGTCAACGCGACCTGGGAGTTCGGCCCGAGGGAGTTCGACAACTACGACCCCCCGGATCTCGTCGGCCCGGAGATCCGTTTCAGGTTCGATGAGCTGCCCGAGACCAACGATGAGTTCGGGAAGTACACCGCCAACGTTCGACTCGACGGCGAAGCCGCCAATCTCTGCGATGAGGTCACTCCGGTCGACTTCAAATTGTTCTTCCCCCGCGACGCCAAGGGCAACTCCAGCGGTGACGCCAACTGGTACTGGTATTGGCTGCAGACCCCGGCCCGCAGTGGCGTGGGCAACATCGAATACGCCGAAGGTGGCCCCTGCGACAGCGCCGACGGCTACTACATCCCCGGATCGTCGAAGATCTTCCTCTGCGATTCCGCGGCCAACCGCAACACGAATCCGGTCGTCGGCATCACCTCCCACTACATCGACAATGCGGCCGTAACCGTCCTGCACGAGAACCAACACAGGGTCAACTGGGATACGTGGGGCAGTCTTCCGAGTTGCACCGACACCGACGGCGATGGCAAACCCGATCAGGCCCCAGGATGCAAGATCGACACCGACGGCGACGAAGTCCCCGACGACGTGGAGCTCAACCCGCCACTCACCGCCTTTCCTCTCGACCCCAATCAGTACCAATCCTGTCGGGACATCTACGGCCACTACCTCCTATTCAAGGGAGGCGACGAGCACTGCATCGCCTACTGGGCCGGCGCCTACTGGCCCAACGATTCGATCGACGATCAGGACTGGGCGGCCCCCGGAAGTCAGCATCCATGACGGCCACCAGATTCCGGACCCGCGCCGCTATCGCACTGCTGGCGACGACGACCCTCCTGGCTGGATGTGGAGGAGACGACGGCGATCCAGCCTCCGGCGAGGCCTCCCCGACTTCGTCGTCGACCACCCAAGCGCCCACCGGATCAGACGCTCCTGGCACCCCCGACACGGACAACCCCGCCGGCCCTGCGCTCCCAGCCACGGTGGCCGCACCAGACGAGCTACCCAACCTCATCGACATTGCCCCCGAGGACCGCTACACCGCCGTCTACGGGATCTACGCCGCCGACCCCGAGCCCGAGGTCCTGGTCGAACTGCTAGGCGAAGCGCTCGACTCCGAGGTGGGCGACCCCATCGACGGCGACAACGGCGCCGGATTCACAAAGTCGCAAGAACTGCTCGAGGCCTATGCCACCGGGATGGGCACCGCCGGGGCCCAGACCGAGATCCTGGCCCGTCTCGAGACCGCGCCGGCCGCGGCCGAGGTCTGGTACCTGATCGCTCTGGGCTACGCCGACCTCGACAGCCGAAACTCATCGGACGATGTCGACACCGGCTCCGCCACCAGCATCGACATCGACGCCGAACTGCTGAAACGGCTCGACAGCCATCCAGATGCCGGAGCGGCGATGCACATCATGAACCTGATCGGACTACGCGGGGCGGATTCTGCCGCTCCCGGCGCCATCGGCGTCCTCACCGACTACCTCGATGATCCCATGGCGGTCACCGAGGCCGAGCTCCCGGAACGAGACCCGGTACATCCACTAGCCGAAGCCGCGGCTGGAGCGCTCCGCCGACTCGGTCTCACCGTCACGCCCACCCCGGGGGCGTTCGGCTTCTCGGTATCGGACCCCACAGGCTGACTCCGGCTTCGGAACACCAACCGGCGCCATCGGGTTGCGATCACGTGGCAATCACCCAACTCGCAGCGCCGCTCATGGCGATGTCCCTACTGGCCGTCGCCTGCAGCTCCGACAGCAGCACCACCCCGACCACCGACGGCTCAGATACTGCGGGGGCAGCCGGCCATGACGGGGACTCGTCAGCGGGGGCCGGAGCCACCCGTCCTCTCGAGTTCACCGACCCAGCCGACATCCCGCCACTTGACCTCACCACCGCTGTAGTCGAGCTGTCGAGCATCGCCTTCGACACGTTCGACGGCGGATCGATCCCGCTCGACGTCGCCGACCAGGACACCATCGACGGCCTCCTCGACCAGATCCCCCCGATAGACGCCCCCGACTACGACACCGTCGACGCCGCCAACGCCTGGATCCCCGACAACGACGTCGTGGTCTCCTACATCGACGACGACGGCGAAGCCTGGGCCTACCCGGTGCGCATCCTCAACTTCCACGAGATCGTCAACGACGAACTGGCCGGCCAGCCGTTGCTCATCAGCTACTGCCCGCTCTGCGGATCGGGAGTCGTCTACGACCGCCTGGTGGACGGGCAGGAACTGTCGTTCTCCAACACCAGCGCCCTGCACGAATTCGACCTCGTGATGGTCGACCGCGAAACCGGCACCTACTGGTGGCAGGTGCCGGGACGAGGGCTCGTCGGCCCGCTCGCCGGAGCAGAACTCACGCCGCTGGCCTCATCCACCGAACGCTGGGGCGACTGGAGCGTCGCCCACCCCGACGGATCGGTGCTGGCCCGGGAGCCCGGCGAAGAGAGCCTTCGTGACCCGTTCTCCACTCTCGCCGAGAACCTCGACTCCGGTTTCGCCCCCGGCCAGATCGACCCAGAGGTGCTCGCCGACGGGCGTCTCACCCCGGGAGCAACCGTCGTGGCCGCGACCATCGGCGACGAAACCAGGGCCTGGCCGGTGACGCCGGCCCGCACGGTCACCAGTGAGGTCGGTGGCCAAAGCGTCACAGTGACGCTCGACGGCACCGGTGGCACCGTCGTCGACAACGAAACGGGCCGACCGTTGCCGAACCGATCATCGTTCTGGTTCGCGATCGTGGCTTCGTTCCCGGCAGTGGAACTCGGTCAGGAAACTCCCGCCCCCACCGGCTGACTCTCCTCCGGAGTCGACAGCGGTTCCGGATCCGGACGCACCCGGGACAAGCTCCCCAGCGCCACCAACGCACCCACGACCAGCAGGGCCTCGCCGAAGAACTCCACGGCGCTCGGGGCCCGGCCCGACAACACGTGAACCAAAGCAAACCCGCAGATCGGCTCGAACACGATCAGCTGACCGGCCAGCGCACGCGGCACCCGAACCGAAGCCCGGTTCCACAACGCAGCAGCCAGCCACGACGGACCAATCGCCAGATAGACCACCACCGCCGCCAGCCCGAGTGCCGGGTCGGTCGAGCCACCTACCCAGACTCCCGCTATCACCAGCGGCACTGCCAGGAACCCGCTCCCCACGCCGACCGCGCTCGACCACCGCAAGGGGCTGATCGCCGGCGAGGTCCTCAGATGATTGGTGTTGTGCAACGCATAGACACACCACGACGCCACACCGAGTGCGGCCGCGGTCATGCCGAGAACAATGTCGACCAGCGAACGGTCGCCCGCCGACCACGATGATGCGTTGATCAACACATGGGCCACCAACAGCACCCCGGCCGACGGCAACAGGATCCGCGGATCGATTCCGTCATGGCGAGCGCCGAGCCAGGCGTAGATGACCGGCACCGACCCGATCACCGCGATCGTGGGCGCCGGGCCCGCCAACTGAATCGCCACCACCTCACCGAGATACATGCCGACGTAGCCGGTGGCCGCATGGAACACCGCCACCCGCCAATCGATGCCGGCGAATCCCCCGGTGAGCCACAAGGCAACCGCCGACAACAAGCCGTAGGTGCCGAACCGAAGGCCAGTGACCATCAACGGCGACGTATCGCTCACCAGATCGACAAGCGCGAACGAACTGCCCCACAGTGCCCCTGCGGCGGCCATCACCATCAATGTTTCTGCGGCGGTGCGACGATCGGTCATCCGACGATGATGACCGAGACTGCGCGCAATGTGCAGTCCTATTCGGCATGTATCTAGCCGGATCAGCAGTATCCATGCGTATTCGTTAGTATTGCTGCAGGATTACACCTGTGACCGACACCAAGCCACTCGATTCGATCGACCGCCGCATCCTCGACGTCATGTCGGCCGACGGCCGGATCTCGGTCAACGATCTCGCCGAACGAATCGGACTCTCGGCCTCCCCCACCCTCCGACGGCTCCGACGGCTCGAGGAGAGCGGTGTGATCCGCGGCTACCACGCAGACATCGACCCCCACACCGTCGGCCGCGGTCTCACCGTCTGGGTCACCGTCAGGATTGCCCTCTTCGACCCCGACCAACTGGCCGACTTCGAACGAGAGCTGGTCGAGCTCGACGCCGTGACCAACGTGTATCACGTCACCGGCGACGTCGACTACCTCGTCAGGGTCGACATCGCCGACCTCGACGCCTACGACGAACTCATCCGACGCCAAATCCCCTCGCTACCAGGAGCGGCGCACGTCACCAGTTACGTGGTCACATCGACCATAGGCTGACCGGGATGAACGCCCGGCCGATTCCCACCCGAACCCAGATGTTCTGGCGTGGAACCACCCGGGCCTGCCCTCCCTGCGGTCGACGCAGGCTCACCCGCCGATGGCTCATCATGCCCGAACACTGCCCCAACTGCGGCTTCAAGTTCGAACGGTCCCCCGGCCACAACATCGGAGCCGTCGGAGTCAGCACCGTCGTCACCTTCGGGCTGCTCATCATCACCGCCTTGGTCGGCGTGGCCCTCACCTTCCCCGATGTTCCATTCTTTCCGATCGCCGGGGTGTCGGTCGCCGTGGCCATCATCGTGCCGATCGCCATCCACCCCACCGCCAAGCTGTTCTGGATAGCCCTCGACCTCACACTCGACCCGTTGAGGCCCGACGAGGCCCCCGGGCTCGGCATCAACCTCGAAGAGCACGAAGACCACAGGTAGATACGATCGCCGCATGTTCATCGCGTTCGATGGCGACGACACCCTCTGGCACAACGAAGATCAATTCCAGCTCGCCCACCGCGAGTTCGAATCGGCGTTGGCGCCGTGGGCCCCCGCGGAGGAAGTCGACGCCTGCCTCTACCGCACCGAGATGCGCAACCTCCCCCGCTACGGCTACGGGGTCAAGTCGTTCACCCTCTCGATGCTCGAGACAGCGGTCGAGATCTCCGGTGGGCAAGCCGACGGCAATGTCGTGTCGGCCATCATCGCTCTCGGCCATGGCCTGCTCGACCGACCGGCCGCGTTGATCGACGGAGTGGAGGCAGCCCTCGACTCGCTGGCCGACCATCACCTCCTGATCATCACCAAAGGCGATCTCAAACACCAGCTCGCCCGAGTCGAGAGCAGCGGACTCGCCCAACGCTTCCAGTCGGTGGAGGTGGTCGCCCACAAGGACCCCGCCACCTACGCCCGGATCCTCGATCGCCACCGGATCCCCGTCGAAGAATTCGTGATGATCGGCAACTCGATGCTCAGCGACATAGCTCCCGTGGCGGAGCTCGGCGGCCGGGCGGTGCACGTGCCCTACCACGTCACCTGGAGCCACGAATCCGACCACGAAGTCGACAACGACGATCATCTCCAGCGCATCACCACGCTCGCCGACATCTCCGAGCTTCCACCGCTGATCCGAGGTTGGGCCTGAAGCCATGATCGGACGGCGGCTCGAGGGACCCGAAATGGTCGGCTACGACCACATCGACGGCGACCTTCTCACCAGGGTGAGAGTCGTGAGAGTGCCCACACTCGCCCCCGGTACCAACGGCATGACCCTCGGACGCCACGTGTTCCTCGTCGACGACTCCGACCGCAGCGGCCGACACCCACTGCTCGCCCACGAACTGGTCCATGTGAGACAGTTCGCCGAGCAGGGCCGCACCAGATTCCTCATCCGCTACGTGCGCGACTACCTGCTGGCCCTGCGCCGACACCGCCGACACCGCGCCGCCTACCTCGCCATTCCCACCGAGGTCGAAGCCCGACGTGAAGCCGACACATGGGCGACCAAGTTCAACATGTGAACGATCGTTCACGTACGCTCATTCGATGCCCGCCGCCGACACCGCGCCCCGCCATTCACCGCGCACGGTGCAGGTGGTCGCACTGATCGGAGTGGCAGCAACCTCATTCCCGATCACCGTGCTGTCGGCAGCACTCCCCGACATCGCCACCGATCTCGGAACCAGCAACTCCACCATCACCTGGGTCATCGCCGCGCCGCTACTGGCCTTCGCCGTGTTCACCCCGATGGCCGGCAAACTCGGCGACCTCCACGGCCACCGGCGCATGTACCTCCTGGGATTCTCGGCCGCCGCTGTGCTCTCGATCGCCACCGCGTTCGCCTGGAACGTCGGATCGCTCATCGCTCTGCGGGTCCTCGCCCAGAGCGCCTCGGCCGCCACCGGTCCGTCGGCTCTCGCCATGATGATGTCGGTCTTCCCCGAAGAGAAACGCACCTCGGTGGCCGGCACCTGGAGCGCCGTGCTCGCGGCATCACCCGCAGTGGGAGTGGTGCTCGGAGGCCCCCTCATCGACCTCACCAGCTGGCGAATCCTGTTCCTCATCCAAGGAGCCGGAGCAGCCGTGGCCGTGATCTTCGCCTTCCGGGTGCTCCCCACCACAGAACGCCGGACCGGCATCAGCTTCGACCTCAAGGGAGGCCTCACCCTCGCCGCCGCCGTCGGCGCCATTCTCATCTCGATCAACCGGGCCGCCGTGCTTGGCTGGGATCACTGGTGGCTCTACGCCGCAATAGGCGGCGGAACACTCGGGCTCATCACGTTCGTGTGGATCGAGCGCCGCACCGAACACCCGCTCGTGGCCACCTCGGTGCTTCGAAAACGAAACGTCTCGCTGCCCCTGCTCAGTCAGATCTTCATGAACGGCCCCTACATGGCGGGCCTGGTCCTCACCTCGTTGATGCTCGGCACCGTCTTCGAGTTCGACACCACCAAGATTTCGCTGCTCATACTCCCCCGGCCGATCGCGTTCGCAGCCGGAGCCTGGATGGCCGGCCGAGCTGTCACCAAGTACGGCGGACGAGCAGTCGTGATGACCGGCACCTCGCTGGTGGCGGTCGCCCTCTTCTTGATCGGACGAGGAGCCGTCGATCACTCCATATGGCTCGTGTTGATCGGTGCCGGACTCGCCGGTACCGGCAGCGGCATGGCCCGACCACCCATCATCGCCGCGCTCACCAGCACCGTCGGCGAACAGGACATGGGGGTCGGAACCGGCATGCTCAACATGAGCGGACAGATCGGTGCGGCGGCCGGCATCAGCATCCTGTCGGGGCTCATCAGCAACGACTCCAGTGCCGAACGCTTCTACGCCATCCTCGGTATCGCTGCTGCCGTCGCCATACTCGGCGTGATCTCAGCCGGATCGATCAGTTTCGCCAAAGCCATACGCCCCGATCCGCCCACGCCGATGCCGGCCGCGCCGTACTCGGCGTCGATCAACCCCCAACGCCTGCATCCAGCCGGAACAGCCCGGTCGACGGATCAGTAGCTGTAGAAACCCTGGCCGGACTTGCGGCCGAGCATCCCGGCCGACACCATGCGCCGCAACAGGGGTGGTGGGGCCAGAAAGCGCTCCTGATACTCGGCGTGGAGCGATTCCTCGGTGAACAGGCACACATCGAGCCCGATCATGTCGGCCAGCGTGAGCGGACCCATTGGATGGCCGCAACCCAACTTCATGGCCTCGTCGATGTCCTCGGCGGTGGCATGGCCGGCCTCATACATGGAAATCGCCTGACAGATGTAGGGCACCAACAAGGCGTTGACCACAAACCCGGCACGATCGGGCGCCGCCACCACCCGCTTGCCGAGCACATTCGTGGCGAAATCGGTGACCGCGGCGGCTACTTCCGGATCGGTGCGCTGAGTGGAAATAACCTCCACCAGCTTCATCACCGTGGCCGGATTGAAGAAATGCATCCCGCAGACCTGCTCGGGACGACTCGTGGCCATGGCAATGTCGATGATCGGAATCGACGACGTGTTGGTGGCCATGATGGCACCCTCGCCCAACACCGAATCGAGCGCCTTGAAAATCTCGAGCTTGAGATCGAGATTCTCGACCACGGCCTCGATCACGAGATCGCACTCGGCGAGATCGGCGAACTCGGTGGTCCAGGTGAGGTTGGCGAGAGCGGTGTCGCGGGTGACCTCATCGAGCTTGCCGCGCGACACCGCCTTCTCGGTCGAACCCTCGACCCGCGCTCGCCCGGCCTCAACGGCCTCAGGCGAGAACTCGCGGGCGATCACTCTCAGACCGCTACGGCCGGCCACCTCGATGATGCCGCTGCCCATGGCCCCGGCCCCCACGATGCCAACCGTGTCGATCGTCATGTCAGTCGGCTTCCTCGATCACCACCGACTCGATCACCACATCGGTGGCGGGCTTGTCGGAATGGCCGGTCTGGACGTTTTGCATGGTCTCGACCACATCGAGGCCAGCAACGACCTTGCCGAACAGCGAGTACGACGGGGGCAGGCCCACACCGCTCGCGCCCGAAATGATGAAGAACTGGCTGCCGTTGGTGTTGGGGCCGGCGTTGGCCATGGCGATCGAGCCGACCTCATAGCGACCGGGAGAGGGAAGCTCATCGGCGAACTTGTAGCCGGGGCCGCCCATACCGGTGCCGGTCGGATCGCCGCCCTGACACATGAAGCCGTTGATGATGCGATGGAAGATGATGCCGTCGTAGTAGTGGAAACGAGCCAAGGTCACGAAGTTGTTGACGGTCTTCGGGGCGGCGACCGGATCGAGGGCGATGGTCATGGTGCCGACCGACGTGGTCATCGTGGCGGTGTAGCGCTTCGCCGGATCGATCTGCATGTCGTGTTCTTGATCGAACTTCTGCTGAGCCGGGCTCGACCCGTCGGCTGCGGGAATCGGGGTGGGGGACATGGGGGTGTTCCTCTCGTCGGACTTGGGCAACTGCACCGCCGTCCGGGTGGTGCAGGCGTTGTCGAGGCTACGCAGAATCGCCACGGAATGTTGGGAGTCGGAGCAACCTCTTCCTCTCGGACAGGCATGGGCATCGCCCACCTAACGGGTTGGGTCCGCTTAGGGTCTCCGACGTGACCGATAGAGCGACTATCGCCACCCGTTCACGGGAGAAGATGATGGCGTGCCCCGAGTGCGACGTCACCTGGCGGTCGACCCCCGAGATCGGCTGTTGGCTCTGCGGCCACGACGGCATCCCGCGTGGGGACGCAATGCTGGTCGAATCCGACGACGACCAGAGTTAGCCCGCTGAGAGAGGTCGGCTCAGGCCGCGAAGAGGTGGGCGGTCCAGAGGGTGTTTCCGGCCATCACCGCCGCCGTGCCAACGTGGGTGTAGTTGGCGTTGACCATGTTGGTGTAGTGCCCGGAGCTGGCCACCAGAGCAGCGAAGACCACCGACTCGCTGGGGCCGTAGCCGACATTCTCGGCGGCCTTGACCCATGCCCCCGACACCAAGCCGTGGATGATCGTGGAGTGCCGAAGCACTCCATCGGAAGCCATGGTGCGGGCCCACTCGAGAGCCAGAGCGTCGAGATCGGCTGATCGCGTCAGCGGCGCAACCCCCAGCCCGGCTCGCAGCTGATTGATATCGGACGCGAACCGCGACGCAACGGCCGTCTCGGACTGGAACTGCCCGACTGGTGCCGCCGTCGTGGGAGGAGCGGTGACGGGAGGGGCGACGGTGGGAGGAGCGGTGATGGGAGCAGCGGTGGTCGATGGCACCGGACTCCCTGCTGCTGTGATCACCTGGGACTGGGAGGTGGTCGGTGTGGATCTGGAGACCCCCGACTCGACTGCTGTCGCGTCGAAATGCACGATCTCCACCGGCGGCGCCGGGACTAACGCCGGGTCGACTGTCCCCAAGTGGCGGGGAGAGCCCGTGGTGAAGGTCGGGGTGAGGCCAACCGTGGTGCTTGGCGCGGGCTCGACCTCTCGCGCCACATTGGCGGCCGAGACGACTTCAAGAGGAGGTGACGACACTTCGGTCGGGCCATCGACAGCAGCCACGGCCACCGCACCGATTGACATCACCACAGAGAGCGTCAGCAGAACTGTGAGCTTTCTACTCATCGACTCTCCCTTCCTGTGACGGCGGCCGGCAATCGTGGTGGTAACCCGGGCTACCTGTCACACGACGCAGACCCATCAACTGGTTTGCCCAATGTGACGATTTAGTTACGCAACCATACCAGCACCGCTCTAATGTTTCGGTTCAATGACGAAACCGACGACATGCACAGCGCCGCCGATCGACCTACGATTCACCCCATGACACTCCATTGGTCAGATGCCCGGGTAGCGGTCCACAAGGTTGTTGTGGGCCCCATGGACAACAACGTCTTCGTGATTCGTTGCCGCGAGACCGGAGAGGCAGTGCTGCTCGACGCAGCCAACGAACACGACCGCCTACTCGAGCTCTGCCAGACCCTCGGCGTGCGTACCGTTCTCGAGACCCACGGACACTGGGACCACATCCAGGCCGTGCCAGCCATACGCGACGCCGGATACGAAGTCGGGGTCACCGCCGCCGACGCCGCCATGTTGCCGAGCTACGACTACATCCTCGACGACGACACCGTCATCGAAGTGGGGAAGCTCCAGATTCGCACCCACCTCACCCCCGGCCACACCCCCGGATCCATTTCCTTCAGCGTCGAGGGCACCCCCCTACTGTTCACCGGCGACACCCTCTTCCCCGGCGGACCCGGCGCCACCGGACTCGACGGAGGAAATTTCAAGACCATTCTCCAGAGCATCGAAGAACGCATGTTCAAGGTCTTCGGCCCAGAAACACTCGTTCTTCCCGGACACGGCGACGACACCACCATCGGCGCCGAATCCCCCAGCCTCGACGAGTGGGCCGCCCGGGGCTGGTGAGTTCCCCGGCACAGAAATTCGCGCAGGGGTAATATCCCGCCGGGGCAATCATCCGGGGGATTCGATGCGCAAGTTCATCGCGACGTTCGCGGCCATGGCAACACTCGCTGTCATGGCTCCAATCGCAGCCAACGCACAGGAACCCGACCCCAGCGGTCTCACCGGCCTCGAACCGCTCACCCGGATCGTCGACGGATTCGTGGCAGGCGACGCGGCCGACGGGCTCTACCTCCAGTCGGAGGACGACGCCGGACCCACAGGCCTCTCCCAGTTTCAGGTGATCGCCAACTTGGGCCCCGGGCCGACATTCGGCGAGCAGGACCTCGAAATGGTTCCCAGCGGACTCACGCCCGGCGGCGATCTGGTATCGCTCGAACACATATTTGGCGGCACGATCGGGACCACCGGCCAAGTTCCAGCGCTCGCGCCATTTGACCGCGGCCAGGCCATGGACCTCACCCCGGTGTTCGAGGGCTGGACTGCCTACGGCGTCGGGGGCCTCATCGAAGGACCTATCGAGATACTCGAGCAGGTACAGGTCATCGCCGGCATCGAGCTGGCCGAGCCCTACAACCCGGAGTGCACCGAGGTCACCTACGTGGGCCGAGCGTGGGGTGGAACAACGGTCGCGGCCCGAGACCCATTGCTCACCTCGGAGGCACTCGACGGCTGGTACAACAACACCAGCCACAGCGCCCTCGCCGATCGAGCCAGCCGCATGATCGAGCTGACCTGCACCCCCGGCAGCGGGCCCCGGATGTCTTCATTCCGAATGAAGGATGAAAATGGAATCCGACCGTTCGGACCGCTCGACATATTCGCACTCGTCCAGGGCAGCCACGTCGTGCTGATCGCCCCGATCCGAGTACTCGATGCCGATCTGACACAAAGGTTCTACGCGACGCCACCGGAAGGCGGCGATGTCGCGGTCACCGAAGTTGCGGACGATCCGCGTTTGCTGGTGCCCAACCCCTATGGGCCCAACGACATTCGGATCGAGCTTCAGATGCTGGATCAGCCGGCAAGCGCCGACACAGACGGACGCGACGGCGCGATTCAGACGCTTCTCTACCAAGGAGGGGCCGGCGCCATCGTGCCGGCCCAGACCGGAGGAGGCTGCAGATTCATCGACCGTCTCTTCTACCTCCTGTTGGGTCAGCTGGAATCCTCACTCGACATCCTCGAGGACCTCTTCGGCACCGGTGTCCTCACGGACGCAATGCGGAACATCGTGTCGTACGGCCCTACATCGTCGGGTGCTGGTGACGTAGCGCCCACAGAGGGCCAGCTCATCTCCACCATCACAGATGCCACCGGCGCCAGTCAGACGGTCGCCCTCAACTCTGACGGCACTGGAGAGGTCTCCATCACGCGAGGTGGAGGTCAGCCATGCGTCGCCCCTGTGATCGCCACATCGACCCCCGACATCTTCGACGGCGACGCCGATGACACCAGCGGTGGATCCACACCCGACGACGCGACCGACAACGACGGCGACTCCGGCGAACAGGCCGGATCGACCAACGACGACGAGGACACCGGCGGAACCGGTGGCGTTCCGTGGGGCCCGATCGGAATCGCCATCGCACTGCTGGCCGCCGCCATCGGCACCGCTGTAATCAGACGACGATCGGGAACCAAAGACTGCAAGCCCGAACAGCAGGCATATGCCGCTGCGGCCGCGGCCTACGACAAGGCCAAGAAGGCCAGCGACTACTACGTGGGCGAGTTCAACCACTTCAACGGCGAATACAACGACCACCGAAACACCCTCGACAACCGTCTCGATGCCCCCGATCGAAAGCGCGGCTACCCCGAAGGCCCCGACGGCGACAAGGCCTACGCCGACGCCAAGGCCGACTGGGACGCCCAAGAAGCCAAAGCCGGACAGTCCCAGGACAACGTCGACGGTGCCCGCCAGCTCATGGAGGATGCCAAACGCGCCATGGATGAGGCGATCAAGGCCCAGGACACCGCCGCCGACATTCTCGAAAGAGCGCGAGAAGCGCTCAGGGCCTGCCAAGGATCGGCACCCGAAGCACCCGGCGGCGAGACTCCGACCCCGCCGTCACCCTCGTCACCCGGAGGCGAGACTCCGACCTCACCCGGGATCATCACCGACCCACCAGACACGACCCAACCCGACTGCCTGGAAGGCACCACCAAGGTCAAGATCGAGAGCCAGAAGAGCTTCGAGATTCTCGACGGTGAAGCCAAGATTCAGCTCAACAAGACCAAGCTCAACAACGCGTACCCCGGCGGGCTGATCGATCCCGGCGTGCTCAAGGCAATGGACGAGGACGAGCTACAGGATCTCTTCTCACAACTCGAGGAGAACATCCAGGAAGAGACCATGCGATGGGTCATCAACACCTCCATCCTCACCGTGAAATGCATCCGCATCGTCATCTGCCAGAACGGGACATGGGTCGAAACCGACCAGACCAATCGGGTGGAAGAGCGGGCGAAAGGCCCGACCCACCAGAAGGCCACCAAAACCCAGAGCAAGGTCCTCGCCCAGCGCTTCATGACACAAGCCCAAGCCAAGATCGCGGAGCTCCAGGCCAACGAGGTCGCAGCCAGCGCGTTCACCTGCGACTGATCTGGCGAATTCGAGGCGCCTTTCGGGAACCAATCGCCTCCCCGCAGCGTCAAAAGGAGACAATCAGAAATACCCACTCAAGGATTCCCCCATCATGACTTTCAACCCACGACGCATCGCGACTCTCATTGCCATCGTCGCTGCCATCACCTTGCTCGCTGCGGCCTGCGGCGACAGCACCACCGACATCGGTGCACCTTCGGACAATCCGACCACCACCCAGGCCCCGACCACCACCCAGGAGCCCCTCGGTGCCGGGCCTTACTCGATCGCCGACATCAGCTTCGTCATCCATCCCGACGGTGTCGACTCGGCTGCGACCGCCGACTACCGGCTCAGCTGTCTCGGTGACACCGCAACCGTCACCGGAGATGCCCCGAACTCAGCTGGCGTGATGTGCCTGGCTCTCAACCAGCTCGATATTCGTGGGCTTCTGACCAACGGACCGGCACCCGACCGCATCTGCACCGAGAACTACGGCGGACCCAACGTTGCGTTGATCACCGGCACCCTCGACGATGTGGCCATCGACACCATCGCCAACCGCATCAACGGATGCGCGATCAACGATTGGGATGTCACCCTCGCGGCGCTGCTGCCTACCGCGTAATCCCCATTGCGCACGTAGCATCGGAGCAACGTCGCTCTCGGAGGTTGCCATGACCGAAATCGTCATCCTCGCCGGTGCCAGAACGCCGATCGGAAAGCTCTCGGGTGCGCTGTCACCCCTGAGCGGAACCGATCTCGGCGGGCTGGCCATCGCCGAGGCCCTTCAGCGATCCGGGATCAGCGGCGAAGACATCGACTTCGCGCTCATGGGACAGGTCATCCAGGCCGGTGCCGGACAGGTCCCGGCCCGCCAAGCAGCCTTTGCCGGCGGAATACCGATGAGCGTGCCCTCCACCGGCATCAACAAGGCCTGTCTGTCGAGCCTCAATGCCATCGAGTTGGCCCGACGCATGATCCTGCTCGGCGATGCCGAAATCGTGGTGGCCGGCGGGATGGAATCGATGACCAACGCCCCCTACATCCTGCCCGGCGCCCGAGCCGGCTACCGCTACGGCGACTCCACACTCCAGGACTCGGTGACCCACGACGGACTGTTCTGCTCGTTCGACGTGTGTCTCATGGGCGCAGGCACCGAAAAGTACGCGGCATCAGCCGGACTGGCCCGAGGCCCTCAGGACGAAATGGCGGCCCGCTCCCACGACCGGGCATCGCGAGCCACCAAGGACGGACGTTTGGCCGACGAGATCGTCCCCGTCGCGATTCCCCAACGCCGAGGTGACCCCATCTCGTTCGACACCGATGAAGGTATCCGCATCGGCACCACCGCCGAATCGCTCGGCATGCTCCGCCCGGCGTTCGCCGAATCCGGCAACATCACCGCCGGCAATGCCTCCCAACTCTCCGATGGAGCGTCAGCGGTCGTGGTCACCACCAAGGATGTTGCCGACAGACTCAGCGTCGAACCGCTGGCCGAAGTCGTGTCGTTCGGCGAGGTCGCCGGCCCCGACACTTCGCTACTCACCCAACCCAGCCGAGCAACCATGGCCGCTCTCGACAAGGCCGGAATGTCGGTCTCCGACATCGATCTCTTCGAGTTCAACGAGGCCTTCGCTGCGGTTGCTCTCGCCTCCATGGACGACCTCTCGCTGCCCGACGACATCGTCAACGTCAACGGCGGTGCCATCGCCCTCGGTCACCCCATCGGCATGACCGGAGCCCGCCTGGCCATCACCCTCGCCTACGAGCTGAAACGGCGTGGTGGCGGCATGGGCGCAGCGGCATTGTGCGGCGGCGGCGGGCAGGGCGATGCCATCATCTTGAAGGTCGGCGGCTGAGCAACGCTCAGTGGCCGCGCGCGGCTCGGGACGATCAGCCCGTCGAGTCCGGGAAGGGAGTGTGGCTCGACACGACATCGAGCAGCTCGGTCGAACACGACCCGCTGCCACTGGTGACCTCATCGAGCTGCTCGGGCGTGGTCACCCCGGCATAGTCATCGAGATCGACCTCCGAATCCGCGGTGATCATCGGAGACGAGGGGCCGGTCACGTTGTAGATCGAGAGAATGTCGCCGAAGTTGAACAAGAAGAACCATGCCTCGAAGAACGTCGACTCGGCGTGGGTGGCCACCGCCACTCGGGAATCCCATCGGCCCAGAGCACTCTGGAACGGGTTCCCGCCCGCGGTGAGTAGCTGATCGACTGTCATCTGACCATTGAGAAACAGAACCGCTCGCAGGAACACCTCGAAGTCGCCGCACGGGCCCGCGATCCGGGCCGAGATCTCGTAGGTCCCGGTACTCGCCGCGACGGCCTCGGGTTGCGGCGCCGTTTCGGTCGGGGTCGTCTCGGTCGGCATTGTCTCGATCGGCACTGTCTCGGGTGCCTCAGATCCCGAAGGCACAGAACCGCCACCGGCAGCCGACAACGTCGGTGTCGTATCAACGGCGGTTTCGCCGCCGTCCCCGTTGCTCAGCACCGTCGCCACCACGGCGATCGTCACCAGCAACGCCAGGAATCCAGCCAGCCACTTCCAGAGCCTGGCCAGCGGATCCCACCAGTTCGTCGCCTTTGGCGCAGGCGGTGCTACTGGCTTCGGTTGTGGTTTCGGCTTTGGTTGAGCCCCGCCACCGGCCGGGGTGACCAACTTCAGCTCGGACTCCGACCAGTCGACAGGGTCGATTTCGTCCCAGTCTCCGACGTCCGGCATCTTGGCGAACACGACCTTGGTGCCGTCAACACCCATACCGCGCAACTTCTTCTTGTTGGCCTTCATGGTGTCGTTGAACGCGTCGACCCAGTCACGGATACCTTCACCGATCGGGCTCAGCGGACCCGACTCTGGGAGGTTCGAAGTATCGGCGGCGAGCTCGCCCGTCGGGGTGCGCGCCACAGGAATCTCGAGACTGCCGTAGCGGATGATCACCGAACTCGAATCCGGCCCCGCTACCACGGTGATGGGAGGAGCAAGATCACCGAGAGGCCCGTCGGGCATCCAATCCAGCTTGTCGGTGTCGATGGAGATCTCGTCGAGCTTGCACGAGACAAAGTCCTTCACCCTCTGCGAAGCCCCCGACGGCAACGGCGCGGTCTTCCCTGATCCGTTCCCCATCTCAGCCCCTGTCGGATTCTCGCTTCGAGCCAAGGGTAGTCGGAGAAGATTTGGTGGGCCGGGCCACCGACAATCGACCGCCCGAGTAGCCGATCACCGTAAGTTCTGGCACGCTAACGATCGTTCACATCCGACCCAGATCCCCTCAGGAGGGGCCATGAGCAAACTTCTCGAGGGCAAGGTCGCCCTGGTAACCGGCGCAGGCCGCGGCATCGGCCGCGAACACGCCCTGATGCTGGCCGAAAACGGCGCAGCCGTAGTCGTCAACGATCTCGGAGGCGACGAACACGGCGGAGCCGGTGATGCCACCCCCGCCATGGAGGTCGTCGCCGAGATCGAAGCCATGGGAGGACGCGCCAGCGTCAACGGAGGCAACGTCGCCGACTTCGACGCAGCCAAGGCCATGGTCGATCAGGCCATCGAGACCTACGGCGACATCAACATCGTCATCAACAACGCCGGCATCCTGCGCGACCGCATGATGTTCTCCATCACCGAGAGCGACTGGGACGCCGTCATGGCCGTCCACCTGAAGGGCACCTTCGGACCCTCACACCACGCCTCGGTCTACTGGCGCAACAAGGCCAAGGCCGGCGAAGAGGTCTACGGACGCATCATCAACACGTCGTCCCCTTCAGGCATCTACGGCAACGTCGGCCAGACCAACTACGGCGCCGCCAAGGCCGGCATCGCCGCCTTCACCGTGATCGCCGCCCAGGAGCTCGGCAAGTACGGAGTCACGGTCAACGGTCTCGCCCCCACCGCCTTCACCCGTATGACCGCCCCGCTCATGGGCGGCGCCGATGCGCCCGACAATCTCAAGGACGCCATCAGCCCCCGCTGGATTGCCGTGATCGCAACCTGGCTCGCCAGCCCCGAAGCCGGCAACGTCACCGGTCGAATCTTCGACATTCGTGGCGAAAACCTCGGCATCGCAGAAGGCTGGCATCTCGGCCCGGTGGCCAAGCAGACCGACGACCCCGCCGATCTCGGTCCGGTCGTCGCCGAACTCATGTCGAAGGCCCGTCTCAACGCCTCGATGGACGGCCACGATCACGAAGGTCCCGGTTTCCCCAGTCAGGGAATCTGAGCCTCAGGAGTAAGCGACCTGACAGAACCCGTGGTTGCAGTAGCCACCCGGGTTCTTGTCGAGGTACTGCTGGTGATAGTCCTCGGCGAAATAGAACTCGCCGGCGTCGACCACTCGTGTGGTGATCTCACCGAAACCAGCCTCTGAGAGCTTCGCCTGATAGGCCGCGAGGCTGCGCTCGGCGACCTCGCGCTGCGCCAGGTCGTAGACGTAGATCTCGCTGCGGTACTGAGTGCCTACATCGTTCCCCTGCCCCATGAACTGGGTGGGATCATGCACCTCCCAGAACACCTTCAACAGGTCGTCGTAGCTGACCACCTCGGGGTCGTACACGACCAGCGCGACTTCGTTGTGCCCGGTGCGGCCTGAACAAACCTCTTCGTAGTTCGGGTTGGGAGTGAATCCGCCGGCAAAGCCGGCGGCGGTGGTGTGGACCCCGTTGATCTGCCAGAAGAAGCGCTCGGCTCCCCAGAAACATCCCAAGCCGAACATGGCCTTCGCCAGCCCGTCCGGATAGGGAGCGCCGATGGTGGTGCCCAGCACGCTGTGAACAGCATCGCGACCCGGCACCGGCTCAGAGCGTCCCGGCAGGGCGTCGGCTTCTTCGATCATCGCTTGTTTGTCGCGTCCAAAGATCATGGCTTCTCCCGGTTGCTCCAAGACTAGAAGCCATCACCTCGCTATCGCGGGCCGTCAGTCGAGCCGCACCGACCCACCCGTGAGGCTCAGAAGTTCCGAGCCGACGAAGTCTGCCGATGAGCGACCCACCACGATCCGGTACTCCCCCGGGTCGACATACCAGCCCGGCGTGCCCCGACGTTCATGACCAGCCTCAGCCGGCACCGGACCACCGTGGCTCAACGCGTCCCACTCCACATCGCCGATGTCGTAGTAGGCGAAGCCTCGGGGGCCGATCTCGATCGAGAGAGTCTCGCTCGCCCCGGAATCGAGGCTGACCTTCGCGAATCCGACCAACTCCCGCAGCGGACGAGTGAGCCGGGGGCTGATCGGCTCCACGTACACCTGCACCACCTCCGAGCCGCGTCGAGCACCGATATTGGTGACAGTGACACCCACATCGACCGAATCGCCCGTCGCGGCCTGATCACCCATCACCGGCCCCTCGATCCGAAACTCCGTGTACGACAGACCGAATCCGAACGGAACAGCCGGCTCGATACCCCTGGCATCAAACCAGCGATGTCCGATGAACAAGCCCTCGCCGTAGCGCACGGAGCCGTTCTCCCCCGGATAGTTGAGATACGCCGGATGGTGCTGATATCGAGCCGGCACCGTGGTCGGCATCCGTCCACCCGGTTCGGCCTCACCCAAGAGGACGTCCACGAGGGCCTCGCCGAGCTCTTGTCCCGCGAATCCGACCGACAGCACCGCCGCCGGATCGTCGAGCCAGTCGAGGGCATGAGGGCCACCGGTATTGACCACCACAATGGTGCGCTCGTTTGCCGCCGACACCCGCCTGATCAACTCGGGTTGATCGCCGGGCAACTCGAACAGGTCGCGATCTCGTCCCTCGGTCTCCCAGTCGTCATTGGTGCCCACCACCACCAGAGCAACGTCGCACTCACGAGCCAACTCCACTGCCTCAGCGACCAAGTCGACCTCGACCAACGACACCAGACCCAGCTTCGAGCCCGACAACAACACTGCGTCGATGTTCGTGCCCTCCACCACGACCTCAACCGACCGACCCGCCTCGAGTTCGATCACCGACTCGATCTCGGCCGACGCGAATCCGAAGAAGTCCTTCCCCGAACCGAAATCACCGACCATGGCATCGATCACCACGTCGCCGTCGATCAACACCCGGCACCGGCCCGACTGGATGAGTCTCAAAGCGTGCGGCCCCGAAACCGAAGGCGTCACCGTCGCCAACGCCCGATATGAGAACTCCCCCGCCGGCACTCCGGGCTCCGGCTCCTCGAAGAAGATCAGTCGGAAGTCCGGACGAGTGCTCACCACCACCGGATCGCCCTCATGGTCGTGACCGCTGAAGAACTCCACGGTCACGTCGCCATCGAGCAGCGGACGAGAAATGGCAGGCGTGAACAGGTTGATGTCGCAGCCCTCGGCGTAGCGAACATCGACTCCGGTACCAAGCCGATCGGTCAAGGCGTCGAAGGGCGACACCGCTCGATACGACGCCACCGTGGCCGACCCGCCACCCATGATCTTGGCGTTGAGGGCGTTGGGGCCCACCACCGCCACCGAGGTCAGAGCCGACCCGTCGAGAGGCAGAATGCCGTCGTTGCGCAGAAGAACCGTGGCCGCCGCCGCGGCCTCCCGAATCAGCACCCGGTCGGCGGGGCGATCGAGCGGCTTCTCCTCGGCGGATCCCACACCGTCGAGCACGCCGGTGCGCTCCAGCGCACCCAACACATCGGTCACGATCGCATCGAGATCGTCGGCGCCGACCTCGTCGGACTCCACCGCGGCCAACAACCTCTTGCTGTACCAATGACCCCGGCCCGGCATCTCCAAGCTCAGACCAGCCTTGGCCGTGGCGACAGTCGACCGGACCGCGAACCAGTCAGAGACCACGAAGCCGTCGAAACCCCACTCGCCCCGCAGAACGTCCTGCAGCAGCCAGCCGTGCTCCGAGCAGTACTCACCGTTGAGCCGGTTGTAGGCGCTCATCAGACCCCACGCGCCGGCCTCGACCGACTGCCGGAACGGCTCCATGTAGACCTCGCGCAGGGTCCGTTCGTCGACCTGCACGTCGATCGTGTTGCGTTCGAACTCGGAATCGTTGGCCACAAAGTGCTTCGGCGTGGTCGCCACCGACCGCGACTGCACTCCCCGCACGAACGCTGCCGCCAGCCGTCCTGTCAGCTGCGGATCCTCGGAGTAACACTCGAAGTTGCGGCCCGCCTTCGGAGAGCGGTGCAGATTGATGGTCGGCGCCAACAACACATGGGCACCCTTCGACCGGCACTCATCGCCGAGCAGACCACCGAGGCGCTCGATCAGCTCAGGATCCCACGTCGCCCCGAGGGCCGAGCCAGCGGGAATGCACGCCGTGGCGGTACCCGTTCCCAGCAGACCATCGCCGCGAGCACCGTTGGGGCCGTCGGTCACCTTCATCGATCCGATGCCGAGACGCTCGATCGGACGGGTGTGCCACATGTCGAGGCCGGTCACGAGATCGACCTTCTCCTCGAGGGTCAACTGCGCCAGGAGATCGTCGGTCCGTTGAGTCATGAGCCGATCCTGACACAGCTCCCGACCGCCACGACACCCGGAGACCCGATCCGAGGAATCGCCAGCAACCAACAGCCGGATCTACCATGACCCGACCGGCTGGAGAGGACCGACAATGCTCGATGTGTTGATCAAGGGCGGCACGCTGATCGACGGCACCGGCTCCCCCGGACGATCGGCCGACATCGGCATCAACGACGGGCGCATCGTCGAGATCGGCGAGGTCGCCGGCCCCGCCCACGAAACGATCGACGCCACGGGGCTCATCGTTTGTCCCGGATTCGTCGATCCCCACACCCACTACGACGCCCAGCTCTTCTGGGATCCTCACGCCACACCAT
>JAJCXW010000089.1 GCA_029263235.1 Acidimicrobiales bacterium | reverse complement strand
CAGAAGTCGCTCCCCGCTCCACGGAGGACTATGCACCGGACGGAGTCATCGTCGCTGGCTTCCTTCCATGCGTCTCGCAGCCTGCCGAACATCTGCAACGTCATGGCGTTCTTGCGTTGGGGGCGATTCATGGTCGCGATCATGACCGGACCGTCGTGTTCAACCAACAGATCGGGCATCAGCACTCCAGTGTCGAGGCGTTCGGTCCGCGACGGTACGACCCGGCTCTCCCGCGTGCCAGTCCACCGATCGGCATTTGTGCACAACTTTGGGTGCGCAATGCCGATGGATGAGTTGAGACACGCAGGAGTACTCGTGCGAAGTCATGTGACGATCGTTCAGATCCGCGCCACGGATCTTCAGCCCGGTGACATCGTCAATCGTCGCGGACCCGAACGAACCGGCTGGATGGAAGTCGAACGAGTCGAGTCCCTTCCGGACGGAACGTTGGTGGTCCAGGACGCCGAAGAACGCGACAGCTTCACCGCCACGGGATACGACCTGGTGTGGCTGCAGACCCTCTTGGTACTCCGAACCAACAGCCATTTGCCGCTGCCGGACTGAGCGTTCTCAGAGCTGCCGCAGGGCATCCTCGATGCCCTTGTGGAAGGTCGGGTAGGCGTAGATCATCGACTTGAGATTGCTGATCGGTGTCGACTCGTGCACGGCAAGGGTCAGAATCGACAAGACCTCACCACCATGGGGCCCGGCCGATGTGGCACCGACCAATACTCCCCTGTCGGCATCGGCCACAAGCTTGATAACGCCTTCGTTTCCATTGGCGTGGAGCCACCCGCGAGCAGTACCGGGAACCTCGACCACGGCGGTCGAGACGTTGATACCGGATTCACGGGCGTCCTTCTCGGACAGGCCCACCGACCCGACCTCGGGATCGGTGAACGTGACACGGGGAATGGCGCTGTAGTCGGCGTCGGGAGCGTCGCCGGTGGTGATGTCGGTCAGAGCAATGGCGGCCTGGTACATGCCCACATGGGTGAACAAGGCCTTGCCGGTGATATCGCCGACCGCCCACACCCGGTCTGTGACACGCATGTGCTCATCGACCGGCACGAATCGCTGCGCCGGCTCGACTCCGATCGTGTCGACGCGGAGGCCGGCCAGATCGGTTCGCCTTCCGGTTGCCACCAGCAGACGTTCGGCCCTCAACTCGGTGCCGTCGGTCAACTCGACGACAACGCCGCCATCTTCGGCTCGGATGGACGAAGCAGCTACGCCGGTGTGAACGGCGATTCCTTCGGCATCGAAAGTGGATCGCAGCAATGCCCCGGACTCTGGTTCTTCGAGCGGAAGAAGTTGGTCTTGGGCCTCGACGACGGTGACGGTCGTGCCGAATCGTGCCATCACCTGTGAGAGTTCGGATCCGATGGCGCCGGCACCGAGCACGATGATCGAGTCGGGAAGTTCCTTGGCCTCGATGATCTCGTGGTTGGTCCAGTAGTCGACTTGGTCGAGGCCCGGGATGGGCGGCACGGCGGGAGTGGTACCCGTGGCAATCACCACGCCCAGCTTGGCCTGGAACAGACGATCGCCGACGACGACCCGATCGGGGCCGTCGAAGTGGGCACGGCCCCGCACGAAGATCCCGCCCTTGCCAACGAACCGATCGACGGCTACCTGATCGTTCCAGTCGTCGGTGGCCTGCTCTCGGATTCGCGCCGCAACCGGTGCCCAATCAGGGGTTACAGATGCGGTGCCGGCCAGGCCGTCGACCCGTCGGGCCTCGGCGAGGGTATTGGCAGCTCGAATCATCATCTTGGAGGGAATGCAGCCCCAGTAGGGGCACTCACCACCAACCAAGCCGGCCTCGACCCCGACCACACGTGCTCCGGATTCGGCCAAGGGTCCGGCGATGCTCTCGCCGGCCACACCCAATCCGATCACGACGTAGTCGACGTGTTCGATCTCCAGCTGCTCGGTCATTGTCTTCCTCCCGCGACACGAGTGTGTCGTTCGATTGATTGTGAGATTCGAAACACACCGCCGATGGCGTGCATCCCGGGAATGTCGCCAATGCGACTATTTGCCGTCGACGTCCTGCAGGACAGGAGCCCGCGCGGCACGGCGCAGAGCCATCACAACCCCAGCGATCGATCCCCCTGCGGCAAACAGAAGGTGCTCGAGAACCACTGGCGAATCAGGTCCGCTCTGCCAGAACACCGGCCCCGAGAGGTCGTCGAGCAACTCCAAGGTGATGGTGGCGACCAGAGCAACCACGAAGCCGGCGAGCGCCTCGTTCACTGCTCGTCTCTGGGTCACTCCGGCTTCGGAGTATCCGTCGTAGATCACCCAGACACCCGCCACCACCATCGGGGCGAAATGGAAGGTCGAGGTGGGGGTGCGATGGGCGAGAATTGCCCACGCCACCGCGGCGAGAACAGCCCACAACAAGCCCAGGTAGCGACGCATCATCAAACCTTCCTTGCCGGGCGGGCGCTGCGACCCTCGACCTCACCGAAGAACTGGCCAGCCGCCTTCTGAATCCCGTAGGACCATGTCGGGTAGGCGTGGACAGTCTGGGCCAGCCGGCCGGCGAAAGCCTGGGTACGCATGGCAATGGCGAGCTCATGAATCATCTCTCCGGCTCTCGGAGCGACGATGGTCGCTCCGAGTACCTGGCCACCTCCCATGCGGCGGAGGACCTTTCGAGGGCCGAAGATCAACTTGATGAATCCGTCGGAGTATCCGTCGGTGACCGATCTGTCGAGCTCCGATATCGGGATCTCAGCGACGAGACCACCATGATCGGCCGCCTCGGCCTCGGTCATTCCGATGCGTGCTACCTCTGGGTCGGTGAACGTCGCCCACGGAATCCATGAGGTCCGGAAACGACCTCGGGGGCCCTTCTTGAGCGCGTTTCCGGCGGCAAGTCGACCCATCTCGTCGGCAGCATGGGTGAACGGGAGCTTTCCTGTGACATCCCCGACCGCGTAGATCCCTCGGACCGCTGTAGCGAGACGATCGTCGGCCTGGATGTGGCCACGTTGATCGAACTTCACCCCGAGGTCTTCCAGGCCCATGCCCGTCGAGTTGGGAACACGCCCGACCGCCAGCAATAGCTTCTCGAAGGATGCTTCGCCGTACGCTGTCGTGACCTTGATTCCGAGCCCGTCGTCGGTGGCCGCTACCTCTTCGAGGCCCTGGCCGGTTCGCACCGTGACACCGCCTGCGGCCAGCACCGATTCGACCACGGCTCCGGCATCCGGTTCTTCGCGAGGCAGCAGGTGATCGGCAAGCTCGAACAGGGTCACATCGACGCCCAGCCCAGAAAAGGCCTGGGCCATTTCGCAGCCAATGGCTCCCCCACCGACGATCCCCAACGATCTCGGCTTCTCGGTCAGGTCGAAGACCGTCTCGTTGGTGAGAATGTCGACCGTGTCGATGCCTGGTATCGGTGGCACGAACGCCCGACCGCCCGTGGCGATGATCACTCGTGGCGAGGTGATTCTCTTCGAGCCGACCATGATCGTGTCGTGGGTGAGCATCGAAGCTCTTCCTTCGATCACCTCGACCCCTTCGGCTCGAAGAACGTCGGCGGTCTCGGCCTCGGCGATGCGCCCGATGGTGCCTTGCACCCGCTCCATGGCTGCGGTGAATTCGAGCCCGTCGCGCCCTGAGGCCAACAGTGCTTTCGAGGGCACGCAACCGGTGAAAGTGCAGTCTCCTCCCAGGGGGCCGTCGTTGACGAGGAGCACGTCGGCACCTACCCAACGGGCGGCCCGTGCTGCCGACAGTCCGCCGGCTCCGCCGCCGATGATGATCAGATCGTGGTCCACGGGGCCGGAAACCTCCTGACCAGCGTCGTCATTCCAAGATGATGTCGCATATCAGCCCGGACTCAGTGGACGGTTCGGGCTGCAAACCACGCGAAGTTGATCACGGCCAACCCCACGGCGAAGGTGCGGTACTCGCGACGGACCCGGAGAACCACCACGGCCAGGAGCACCAGGGCCCAGAACACTCCCATGACGATCGTTTGCACGTAGACACCGGCGTCGGTGCGCGGCAGTGCAAGCTCGAGGAAGAAGTTCGACATCAGGCATACAACCCGAATTGGATCGGCCTACTTCCGCAACGGGCAAAGAGTTGTCAGGAGTATGCGGCGTCGAGGGCACTCCGGAAGTCCGCGACGAGCTCGCCGACGCCCTCCGGTCCACCGCCGTCGAGCATTCGCTGCACCACGACCGAGCCGATCACCACGCCGTCGGACACCTCGCACACCTCTACGGCCTGGGTCGGTGATCCAACGCCGACGCCGACGAGCACCGGTTTGTCGGTGACCGATTTGAGACGGCCCGCTATCACCTTGGCCGTGTCGGCAAGATCCGTGCGCACACCGGTGATGCCCACCAGACCAACCCCGTAGACGAAACCCCGAGAACGTTGACAAATACGCGGCAGTCGGTCGTCGGGAGCGGTGGGCGCCGCCAGGAGCACCGTCTCGACTCCGGCTTCATCGGCGGCCTCGGCCCACGGCTCGATCTCCTCGAGTGGGATGTCGGGGAGGATGCAGCCGCTCACCCCGGCATCAGCAAGATTGGATGCGAATCGTTGATATCCACCATGGAACGCCAAGTTGACGTAGGTCATCACCGCGGTGGGAACACCGATATCGGCTCCGCGAAGGGTGCCGAGGATCGACTGTGGAGTTACCCCAGCAGCGAGCGCCTGGTCGTTGGCGAGTTGAATCGTGGGGCCGTCCATCACCGGATCGGAGAAAGGTATGCCGATCTCGATCGCGTCGGCCCCGGCGGCCGCAGCGGCTCTCACGACTTCGATCCAGTCGTCGCCGAGGCCACCCGTGATGTACGGGACCAGGCATTTCCGGCCACTGTCGCGGCGGTTGCGCAGAGCAGCTTCAAGTGCCCCGATCACTGCAGGATGTCCATCATCTGCGAAACGTCCTTGTCGCCACGGCCGCTGAGATTCACCAACACCGTCTTGCCCGCCAGTTCCTCACGGGCCCGACTCACCCAGGCAATGGCGTGGGCCGACTCGAGAGCGGGAATGATCCCCTCGGTTCGCGACAGCAACTGGAAGGCCTCGACCACTTCGGCGTCGGTGACGGCCACATAGCTGGCCCGACCGGTCGATGCCAGATACGAGTGTTCGGGACCAACCCCCGGATAGTCGAGGCCGGCCGATATCGACTCGGCTTCGAGAACCTGCCCCCATTCGTCCTGCATGAGATACGACAGAGATCCGTGGACGATTCCGGGCACCGCTCGGCCCACCGCCGCTCCTCCAGCTGGCTCGACACCTACGAGTTCGGTGTCGGTGTCGGCGAATCCGGAGAAGATTCCGATGGCATTCGACCCTCCGCCGACACATGCCGTCACCACATCGGGAAGGCGACCGTCGAGCAACTTCAGACATTGCTGACGAGCCTCGGTGCCGATGACGCGATGAAACTCTCTGACCATCCATGGATACGGGTGAGGACCCATCGCGGATCCCAGGCAGTAGTGGGTGGAATCGACAACGGACACCCAGTGGCGCATGGCCTCGTTGACAGCGTCCTTCAGGGTTCGTGAACCCGACTGGGCCGACCGGACCTCGGTGCCGAGCAGCTTCATCCGAAAGACGTTGAGCTCCTGGCGAGCGATGTCGACCTCACCCATGTAGACGATGCACTCCATGTCGAACAGCGCGGCAGCGGTGGCGGTGGCGACACCGTGCTGGCCAGCACCGGTCTCCGCCACGAGACGGGTCTTCCCCATTCGCTTGGCCAAGAGAGCCTGGCCCAGCACGTTGTTGATCTTGTGGCTACCGGTGTGGTTGAGATCCTCTCTCTTGAGAAGCACGTTGACACCGATCTCGGCCGAGAGGTTTGAACACGCTGTGACTGGCGAAGGCCGGCCGGCATAGTCGGCGAGCAGGCCGTCGAGATCGCTCCGGAATTCCGGATCGGCCCAGGCCTCACGAAACGCGGCCTCCAGTTCTTGGCATGCCGGCACGAGAGTCTCGGGCACGAAGATCCCGCCGAACTCTCCGAACCGTCCGTCCTGATCCGGACCGTTCATCATCTCGTCACCTCCCATGAGTTGACCCTCGTCGGTTGGATCACCCGCACGTCAGAAATCGATCTGCCAGTCGTAGGGGCCGCTCTCGTAGAGATCCGAGTCGGGGTCGTCGCCCTGACGGTCGGCCCCTGCGGCCTTGGCGGTCGAGATGAACTCGCGGAGCTTCACCGGGTCCTTTACCCCTGGTTCGCGCTCCACTCCGCTCGAGACGTCGACCCCCCAAGGATTGACCCGAGATATTGCCGATGCGACGTTTTCGGCGTTGAGACCACCGGCGAGAATCACGCGATGACCTGAGAGGGGCGCATCTTCAGCCAGACGCCAGTCGAATGCGTGCCCGCTCCCCGGCGTGGAAGAGTCGACCAACACGGCGTCGGCAGCATATGAATCAAGGCGGCCCAAGCCGGGATGGCCGGCCGCGAACGCCTTGATCACCAGGTCGACGCGCGACTTGACCTCCCTGGTCTGCTCGGCCGATTCGTCGCCGTGGAGCTGGGCGGCTCTGAGCCCGGCCCTCTGAGTGATCTCGACCACTCGATCGGGCAGCTCGTTTCTGAAGACGCCGACGGTGAGAACCTCGGGTGGAAGACGGCGGACAATGTCGCGCACTCTGTCGACCGCAACCTGACGGGAGGACGGGGCGAATACGAAGCCCACGGCGTCGGCACCGAGCGCCACCGATAGAAGGGCGTCTTCTTCAGATGTGATACCGCAGATCTTGACGAACACTGGGGCAACGCTACTCGTGGCGAGGCGGTCGGCCGCAAAGGTTTAAGGATTGGCCGGGGATCTTCATTATCCGGTGAGGGCCGCCACCGACGCGGCTGGATCGTTGCTCCTGACCAAGGTCTCTCCGACGAGAATCGCCTGATAGCCAGCCTCTGCCAGCACCTTGGCATCGCTGCGATCTCTGATTCCGGACTCTGCCACCTTCACCACTTCGTCGGGGATGGCGGCCGCTACTCTCACCGCCCGATCCTGATCGACCTCGAAGGTGACCAGGTCACGCTGATTGACCCCGACAACTCGAGCCTGAGCCCGCAAGGCCCGCTGCAGTTCGACCTCGTCGTGGACCTCGACAAGGGCCGTCATACCCAGCTCAATGGTCAACTCGTGAAAATCGAACAGCTCCTTGTCGTCGAGCACCGCCACGATCAGCAGCACGCAGTCCGCACCCATGATTCTGGCATCGGCGACGTCGCGAAGATCGACCGTGAAGTCCTTGCGCAGCACGGGAATGTCGACAGCGTCGCGGGCCGTGATCAAGTCGGCCGACGATCCACCGAACCAGTCGGTGTCGGTGAGCACCGACAGGCACGCAGCCCCACCTCGTTGGTACTCGACGGCCAGATCGGCCGGATCGAGCCCGGGCTGCAAGTCGCCTTTCGAAGGGCTGCGGCGCTTTATCTCACTTATGACCGCGACCGTCTCGGTCCGAGCGAGCAGGGCCGCCCTGAAGTCTCTGGCCGGACTGGCCGAACGAGCCTGACCAAGGAGACTCTCGAGCGATCGAGTGTCGGCTGCGGCCGCGCCGCGATGCGCCTCGACTATGCGGTCGAGGTAGGTGGTCTTCAGAGCTCGACGCCCTTGGCGGTCACCGGGCTGACGAAATTCATCTCGGGGGCATCACCGAGAAGACCGGAGATCGCTCCGATAAGACCGGCCATGGCATCAGAGCCGGTGTGATGAGTCATGGCCTCGGTGTCGGAATAGAGCTCGTACACCCAGACGACGTTCTCGTCGTTGTCGTCGAGACCGAGTATGTAGATCTCGGTGCCGGCCTCTTGATTGACCGCTTCGAACATCGAGCCGAAGGCGGCGACGACTTCGTCGCGCTTTCCGGGCTGGACAGGGACCTTCGCGATTATCGATGTCTTTGCCATGGCACGATCCTATGGGTTCGCGAGCCCGAGGCGAAACGCGTTCAGCCCAGCCGGTCGCCGCGTCGGCTTCGGCCCAATGCCACCAAAGGCGCCGTCAGGAACAACACACTCGAAGCGACGAGCGCCGCCACCCCGACATCGACGGCCGCGTCGGCTCCGATCAGGCCGCCCACGATCACCGCCACCAGCCCCGATATCAACGACATCATCGGGGCAACGGCCAGCCACGATGGCAATCCGCCCGACGTGATCGGACGGTCGAATCGCTCATCGAACTCCGAATGATCAACCGAGTCGTCGTAGGGCACCCAGTTGGGATCCGGTTGGTTCGTGAATCCGGGCTCTCCCGGAGTATTGCCGGGCGGCCGAACAGTGGTCGAGGGCCTCAATCTGCGCAGCCGATCGCGATCGTAGGCCGAACGTTCATCGGCATCGCCGAGAACGGCCCACGCCGCATTGATGCCTCGCATCTTCTCCTCGGCGGCCGACCGGCTCGCCTCGGTCTCGTTGTGCAGGTCGGGGTGTTCCCGGCGCGCCAAGAGAATGTAGGCCTGCCTGATGTCGTCGACCGACGCCGATGGGTCGACGCCCATGTTCTCGTAGTGATCCACAACGTGATGTTAGAGCCGCGAAGTTTCTTGTTTCACGGGTCATCATGGATCCATCACATCCGACGGGCATCTTGGAACAACAAGCTGATCGCACCGAAAGGATTCCGATGGCGAACGACGAGACCGTGGTCGTCATAGTTGAAGACGATCCCAACATCTCCGATCTGGTCGAGCTCTACCTGCGCCGCGACGGCTTTCGTCCGTATCAGGCCGACACCGGGGAACGGGCTCTCGAGGTGATCAGCGAACGAAGTCCGAGCCTGATTCTGCTCGATGTCGGTCTGCCCGGAGAGCTCGACGGTCTCGATGTGTGCCGCATCGTCAGGGCCGAGTCGGCCGTGCCAATAGTGTTTCTCACCGCCCGCGACGACGAAATCGATCGCGTTCTGGGCTTGGAACTCGGTGCCGACGACTACGTCACCAAACCGTTCTCCCCACGAGAGCTCGTGGCCCGAGTGAAGGCGATCCTCCGTCGGGTCGAAGCCCCGAAGACGCAACCAACCGCCATCGAATTGGGCGACACCGTGGTTCTCAACATCTCGCGCCGCGAGGTCACGGTCGACGACTCTCCAGTTGCTCTGGCCACACGCGAGTTCGATCTGCTGCACTACCTGGCCGAGATCCGCGGAATCGCCCTCAGTCGCCGTCAGTTGCTCGACGGGGTTTGGGGCGACGACTGGATCGGCGACGACCGCACGGTGGATGTCCATGTTCGCCAACTACGCAAGAAGGTCGGCGACGATCTCAGTCTCACCACGGTGTGGGGGGTCGGATACCGCCTTGACTGATTCGCTCCGGCAACACCCGCTATCGAGACCATGACCAAACGGATCGGCATCGCGCTCATAGGCATGGTGGTGGCCGCTCTCGTGCTGGCCGGAGCCGGCACGATCGTGCTGGCCAGCATTGGCAGCAAGCGTTCGGCTGAGGAGTCACTCGTCGAGCAGGCCGAGGCGCTCGGCGACCTCTTCGGCGAGCTGACCATTCCGTCCGGGCCCGGTGGCGACGAGTCGGTGAGACAACGACTCCGCCGAGTGAGCGAGACCATCAGCGTTCAGGGAATCGGGATTCTGGTGATGCCTCCCAACTTTGAGGAACCGATCGGCGAGGCTCCCGACGGGGTCATCCTCTCCGACCTCGACCTCGAAGCGTTGGCACGCGGCGAGTCGGTCAGTGGATCGAAAGGAGACTTGATCTGGGCGGCAGCGGGAGGCACGAGCGTTCAGGGTTTCCCCCAGGCCTTGATCCTCACCCGTGCGCCAGATCCGATTCTCGTGCCGGCCACTCGATGGTTCCTTCTCGCCGCCGCGGGCACGGTGATGCTTGCGGTGTTGGTGACAATTCGGCTCAGCAGGTCGCTCACCGGCCCGGTTCGCGAGGCCAGCTTGGCCGCCACTCGAATCGCCCACGGCGACCTGTCCAGCCGCGTTCCCGACAGCGACCCGCGCTCCGGGCACGAGATCACCGAGCTGGTCGACTCCATCAACACCATGGCCGGGAATCTCGAGCGATCGAGATCTCTCGAGCGTCAGTTCCTGCTCTCGGTCAGCCACGATTTACGTACCCCACTCACCTCCATTCGAGGTTATGCCGAGGCTCTCGTCGATGGCGCGGCGCCCGATACCGCGGCCGTCGGCAGTGTGATCGAGAGCGAGTCCCGGCGTCTCGAAAGGCTGGTGGGAGACCTGCTCATGCTGGCCCGACTCGAGAGCACCGGGTTCACCTACGACACCGCCCGACACAACGCCGCCGAAATCGTCGCCGACACCGCCCACGGTTTCGACCGACAGGCCGAGGAGCGTGGAATCGAGCTGTCGATTCGGGTTCCGAACGACGAGCCGTCGATTCTCGTTGATCCGGATCGCTACTCCCAGATCGTCTCCAATCTGCTGGGCAACGCCTGTCGTTTCGCCGATCACACAGTGGCCGTCACCTTGTGGTCACAGGAAGGCCGGGTCCACCTGTCGGTGGCAGACGATGGTCCTGGCATCGACGACAAGGATCTCGACCACGTATTCGAGCGCCTCTACGTGGCCCAGCACAGCCCCAAGCTCAAGGAGTCCGGCAGCGGCCTGGGCCTGGCAATCGTGAGCGACCTGGTCGACGGAATGAATGGCACTGTGGTTGCTCGCCGGTCTGCTCTGGGTGGGGCCGAATTCGTCGTGAGCTTCGTGGTGGCTAGATAGGTTCGTCGCCTGGCAGATGCTCGACCTCAGCCGGCACGTCCCCGGCCGTGACCATGGTTCCGGGCTCGACCCTTCGCTTCAGCGGAGAGAGGGCACAGTTGCCGGCCGCCGAGGTGATCGTGCCCACCACTTCACCTTCGGCCACCACCTTGACACCAGCCGCCAGATCGGCCCGGCCCTTCAGCCGACGAAGACGCTTCGGGGCCTGGCCCCCTCGGCTGTTCATTCGCGCCACGAGTTCCTGACCGGTGTAGCAGCCCTTGGTGAAGTTCACGGATGCGTCCAGCACCGCTTGGCCGGCCTCGGCCGGCAGCGAACCTTCCTCGATGTCGGTGCCGAACTGCGGCACTCCACCTCGAATTCGCAGCATCTGAAAGTCGTGGCTGTCGTCGAGAGACCCGGTCTGGTGAGCAAGTCCGACGGCAATCTGTGCGATCTGCTGCTGTGCCGCGATCACATCGAATCCGTGGATACCAGGCCATGACACCACAGCAACGATTTGGTCCTCAGCCTCGGCGGGAGCCAAGTCGGCGATGGGGGCGGTTGACCTCATCCTCAACATCGGCGAAGTGGACGCTGGGGCCACGGTGGCGTCGGTGCGTATCAGAAAGCGTCGTAGACGTTCGACCAGCGCCGCTCCGTGACCGACCTCCACGTCGAGCACGAGAGAGCCTGGCTTGGTCCTGTGGACGCGAAACCACGACTCGACCCTCCCGGTCGGGGTCAGAACGAACGACCATGCGCTGTTCCCGATGTCGATCGACTCGATGTCCTGAGAGAGTTGCCCCTGCAGGTAACCGGCCGAGTCCTCGCCGGCGACCTCAATGAGGTCGCGCTCGACGATGACCCACGCCGACTCAGGCACCGAGGTCCTCGACTGAGGCCAGACGAGCTGCAGTCATGCGACGGGCCGCAGGAATCGCAGCCAGCAATGCCTTGGCCTTGTTGCGACACTCCAGGTGCTCGTCGGCCGGCACAGAGTCGGCCACGATGCCGGCACCCGCTTGGATCGACGCACGGTTTCCGTTCACCAGCATGGTCCGAATAGCGATGGCCGTATCGATGTTGCCCGAGAAGTCGAAGTATCCGACCACCCCGCCGTAGGGGCCCCGCTTCACGGGCTCCAACGCGTCGATTATCTCCATGGCCCTGACCTTGGGGGCCCCCGACAAGGTGCCGGCCGGCAAAGTGGCCCGCAGAACATCGATCGGCGTGCGGCCATCAGCGAGATCACCCGAGACCTGGGACGTCAGATGCATCACATGGCTGTAGCGCTCGAGAGTCATCATCTCGTCGATCCGCAGCGATCCGAACTCGACCACCCGACCAACGTCGTTGCGAGCCAGATCGACCAACATCACATGCTCGGCGACCTCCTTGGGGTGTTCGAGCAGCTCGGCTGCCAGTCGTCGATCGTGCTCGTCGGTAAGACCCCGCTTGCGGGTGCCGGCTATGGGACGCGAAATCACGCGGCCGTCGAGCAACTGCACCATCGGCTCGGGAGAACCGCCGACCACCTCCAGATCGCCGTGACGAAGAAAGTACATGTAGGGACTCGGGTTGATCTGGCGAAGCACTCGGTAGAGATCGAACGCATCGGCGTCGAGATCGAGATCGAATCGTTGCGACAACACGACCTGGAAGATGTCTCCGGCGAGGATGTACTCGCGGGCGGCCTCGACGGCATCCATGTAGAGCGATTCCCCCATCGTGGAGGTGACGTCGGGCAATTCGTCGCCCTCGGTGGGTGGCTCCATCAACGGTTCCTCGAGGGCCTTGGCGCCGTCGGCGGCCAACTCTGCGATCCGAGCAACGGCGGAATCGTAGAGTTCGTCGATCTGAGCGGCATCAGCGCCGGGTGGAACCAGGACGTTGGAGATCAGAACGACCCGTTGGCGCCAGTGGTCGTAGGCGGCCAATTCGCCGATCATCGAGATCACCGCGTCGGGGTATCCAAGATCGTCGAGGGGCACGTCGGGAAGGTGTTCGACCTCGCGCACCACGTCGTAGCCGAGATATCCGACCAGGCCACCGTGAAGAGGGGGCAAGCCCTCGATCTCGGGAGAGTTGTAGTGCGACAGAAGCACTTCCAGCGCGGCCAACATTCCTTGATCAGTGGGCACCTCGACACCAAGGTCACCGAGAATCTCGACCTGTCGGCCGCGTGCGGTGAGCGTGCCCCGAGGACGTCGACCCACGAAGGACCACCGACTCCAATGGTCGCCGCCCTCGACTGACTCGAGCAAGAAGCCATCGTCTTCCCCGACGACCCTCGCGAACGCGGCGACCGGAGTGGTGAGGTCGGCCAGGACCTCACTCCAGACCGGCACCACCGAATGGGTGGCCGCCAGAGCAGCGAATTCGAGACGATCGGGCTTGGTTCGCACTGTCAGGAGAATCGAAGCGTGTCGGGGTCGGCCACTGCCCGGTAGTAGCAGGTGTCGCGGGTGTTGCCGTCGGCGTCGTGGGTGTGGCACACCCCGGTACCGGCCTTGCGAACCAGGTAGAGAAGGCTGTTCTGCTCACAATTGACTCGCATCTCGACCAGTTCGAGCACATCGCCAGAACTAGCTCCCTTGTGCCACAGAACATCACGCGAGGTGGAGTAGAGCACGACCGATTCGAGCTCCAGAGTGGCTCGAAATGCCTCGTCGTTGGCGTATCCGATGAACAACACCTCGTTCGAGTCTGCGTCCTGCAGAACCACTGGAACCACTTGATGTCCGGCTCGGCCGATTTTGGCGAGCTTGTCGAAATCGAGGGCGAGGCCCGTGCCTTCTTCCAGTGCGTCGTGCATTCCAACAAGCCTAGAGGTTGCACCGCGGCGACCGAATGCGAATTCAGCCGGGTGCCCCCTTCGTGCGGCTGGAGCGCGACATGTAGCGTCGCCCCATGGCTGACACAGAATCCGGACCCACAACGAGACCAGATCCCCGTCGAACCGAACTCGCTCGCTACGACGCTGTCGGACTCGCCGCTCTCGTCCGCGACGGCGAGGTCCACCCCACCGAGATCATCGACGACACCATCGAACGGATGGAGGCGCTCAATCCGAGGATCAACGCCGTCATCCACCCCACCTTTGAGCGGGCACGGGAGGTAGCCGCAGGCGACCTCCCGGACGGTCCCTTCCGCGGGGTCCCGATGCTGCTCAAAGACCTCTGGCCCGCAAGCAAGGGTGATCCCTACCATCTCGGAGTCGAGGGACTGAAGCGCGCCGGCTACGTCGGCGGCCACGACGCCAACATCGTGACGGCCTACCGAGAAGCCGGTTTCGTCTTGTGCGGCCGCACCAACACACCCGAATTCGGCCTGGTGGCAACTACCGAGCCCGAGGCCTACGGCGCGACCCACAATCCGTGGGATCTCACCCGCGGACCGGGTGGATCATCAGGAGGCGCTGCCGCCGCAGTCGCATCCGGAATGATTCCCGCTGCCAACGCCAGCGATGGCGGAGGCTCCATCCGGATCCCGGCCGCCATGTGCGGACTCGTCGGCCTGAAGCCAAGCCGGGGACGAGTGTCGATGGGCCCCGATCAGGACGAGTGGGGAAACTCCGTCCAACATGTCGTGTGCCACACCGTGCGTGACTCTGCGGCCATTCTCGACGCAACCGCTCGGCCATTTCCGGGCGACGGGGTGATCGCCCCACCGATCGGGCAGCCCTATCTCGGACAGGTCGGCCGTGACCCGGGCCGACTCTCGATCGGGTTCCTCGCCCACTCTCCCCGGCTCGGCATGGAAGTCGATGCCGAGATCGCTGGGGTGGTCAGAAACACAGCGCGCATGCTTGACGGCTTCGGTCATTCCGTCGAAGAGTCACATCCCGAGGTCCTTCTCGATGAACAGATAATCGACGATTTCAGTGCCATGTGGCGGGTCGGTTCGGCGGCGAGTCTGGTGAGGATCGGCCAGTGGCTGGGGCGCGACGTGACCCCCGACGATGTCGAGCCTGCAACCTGGTTCATGGGGAAGTTCGGTGACTCGGTGACCGGTCCCGAGGTGATCAGCGCCCAAGGAGCGCAGATGGTCTACCGCCGAAGGATGGCCAAGTGGTGGTCGTCGGGGCATGACCTGCTCGTCACTCCAACCTGCATGAAGACCGCCCCGAAGCTGGGCGAACTCGTAGGCACGCCCGACGACCCGACTCGAGGCCTGCAGAGATCGATTCCCTACGCCGCCTTCACTGCTCCGTTCAACACCACCGGTCAACCCGCCATCTCGTTGCCGTTGGCCCAGAGCTCCCAGGGGCTTCCGATCGGTGTGCAGATCATTGCCTCCTACGGTCGTGAGGATCTGCTCTTCTCGGTAGCGGCTCAGCTTGAGACCGAGGTCGGCTGGCCCGACCGTCGCTCTCCCGTTCACCCCTGAACGAAGCGGACCGGAGCTACAGGTAGAGACCGGTGGAGCCCTCGTCGAGACGGTCGGCGGCCACGGCGTGGATATCGCGCTCACGCAAGATGAGGTAGTCGGTTCCGCGCACCTCGACCTCGTAGCGATCTTCTGGATTGAACAGGACCTTGTCGCCGGACTCGATGCTGCGCACATTGGGCCCGACCGCGAACACCTGAGCCCAGGCGAGGCGTTTGCCGACCTGGGCGGTCGCCGGGATGAGGATGCCGCCGGAAGACCGGCGCTCGCCTTCGGCTTCACCGAGGCGAACGAGGATGCGATCGTTGAGCATCTTGACCGGAATACCGTCGTCGCCCTCGGGTCCGGGGGCCTGTCCGTTTCGTGTCTCGGTGCTCGTCACACCACCAACGTTAGCGGGACGAACGCATCGCCTGTTCTCGCCGATGACGTCTCGGTGACGGCCGATCCTCAGAGTTGGAGGTCTGAAGTGAACGGGTGATCTCTCGGAGGACTGCGTCGTGCGTCGAATCAAGAGGCGGTTGGGGTGGAGTATGGCCGCGTGGGCGGTGCTGGCGGCGACCACATCGTTGGCCGGAGCTTCAGATGCCGCCCCTGAATCGGCCGCTCCTGTCCTCCGACAGGAGGACTCGGCCTCAATCGACGGCATCGATGCCCTCACAGCACTCGGACTCGAACAAGCCTCCGCTGAAGTCGTGCTTGCCGGAGGCGCTGCCGATGGCGTCGGCGACACTTTCCGCTACGCCATACCCGGCTCGGTGCCAGCGACGATCACCGACGGCCATGTCGACATCATCAAACGCGGTGGGCTGGGAGTTCGAGGTATGTCGCCGGGGACCGACGGGACCGTCCCCTGCGGATCAACTACTGACGACGGCACATGGGTCTGTGCCGGGAGCCCCGACCCGACGGTGGATCATTGGCTCTTATGGATGGAACTAGCCGGCCCGGTACCGGCGGACGGAGGCGATCTGACATGGTCATATGCCTTCCCCTACTACGACATGAACGCAACCGACCAGCCGTGGGTGGCCCAGGGCCCGTTCGCTTGGGACACCTTTCAGGGAACCAATCGGTGGCCCCAGTTGACCCGATCTCCCGGCGTCGACTGGCAACTGCAGATCACCGATACCGCCTTTCAAGCCCTTCCCTCGAACGCATTTGCGCTCATCTCGGGCTCCGTATTGATCCTGTCGATCCCGGCCGAGGAATCGGGAGTGTCGTTCGAGATGGCCTCTGCGTCGGGTGGCGCCGCCTTCGGTGGCGCCGCTGTCGAGGTCGCCCAGATCAGTACTGACATCATCGTCGAGAACACCCTGCTGGCACTGTTCTACTTCGCCGTGGCCGCCCACATACACGATGGAAGTTTCGGTCAGAGCGAGTCGAATCGTTCCGGTGTCGACACCGCCCCAGACGTAGATACGCCGCGAAGCTCCAGCGATCTCGACCAGGCCGGCCCCACCGTGATCGAAATCGGCGGCGGTGAACCACCAGCTCCGGCCAGCGTCCCGCCGTCGACCGCAGCTCCGTCGACCGCAGCACCGTCATCAGCACCGAGCACTGCACCTCCGGCCACAAATCCCGCCCCCACCGACTCCGGATCCGGCAGTTTCCCGTGGCTACCACTCGTCTTCGTGTTGATCGTCGTGATCCTGGTGTTCGTGTGGACTCGACGAACGAGAACCCGCGGGGGAACATCCGGCGGCGGAACCCGCACCGGCGGCGGTCTCGGTGGGGGCGGCACCAAGATCCATACTGGCGAGGACTTCCACTCGACACCACCGGAAGAAGCGCCCTCCCGCGCTGACTTCGGTGTCTACTTCGAGAGCTCAACCGGTCGAGTCGCAGTGCGGACCCCGGCGAAGGGCTCTCGCCATCTCGGGGACTATTTCATCACGGTCGCCTCGAGGCTCGATGAGGGCACGGCCAAGGTCCCCGCCAAGCGGGAGACCAAGAAAAGCCAGAGCCAGCGTGTGTACGCCATGGGTATGCGGCCCGCAGGGTACGACCCCGTCACTGACAAGACTGAGGACCGATGGGGAGATTCCTGGACCATCCACACAACAACCCAAGACACCGTCATCTCCGGTGCGAATCTCAGTACCAAGCTCCTGGCCGATGTCACGGATCGCGAGCCCGGTAGGAGCAAGCGATCCTCCTCGCCTGACAGTTCTCTGTCTGAGCGCAAGAAGGGCAAGAACACAACCGTTGCGACCGCGAGCATCGTCGAGAAGACCACCGTGGCCATCCGTTTCGTTCCGAAGGGCACCGTCGAGAGCCATGACTACGCATCGTCCGCCCAGTCGAGCCTTCATGTGCATGTGAAGGCTGACTGCCGGATGCACCGAACAGGCGGAGCCTTCGATCACGAAGGAAACGTCTATGCGGCCGGAAAGGCGGTGTTGGCCGGCCTGGCAGCAATGTGCGCCACGATCCCGGAGATACGCGTTGATGGCGAGGTGGGCGTGGTCTGTGATGGGGGGATCGACTACCGAGTCCAGCAGGCCAAGCCACTCGAACTGGTGAAGGGCACCGCTGGCTCGCTCGTCGAGTTCGGTGGACCCGAGGTCGAACTGGCGCTGGGCCCGGTGAAGCTGGGGAAGGCGTCGATAGCCCTCAAGTCCGGCACCAATCACCTGCTCAACCGGCACATGTGGATCGAGGAACGTGATAGTGACAACCACCTTCGGAGCAAGCTCGAACTTGATGCGGTCATCACAACCGACCTCCTGACGACCGCGAGCCTGCAGACGGATCACGAGAACACGATCGAGAACGTCATAGACAACTCTCTACAAGTCGACTCAACGGCCAACCACGAACTTGTGGTGGTGGCCAAGGGGATGGTGGACGGCCATCCGGTGGGAGTGACTCTGAGCATCGGAGCGCCAGCCCGCACCCGGCTCGGCGCCGACCTCTCACGGCTGGCCCCTCGCCTGGCGCCGAATGACCCACCGGCAGGCGCCGACGGATTCGTGGAACCACTCGGATCCAGCGCCAAGGGCGTCAAGCACCCCGGCTTCCAGATCAAGACCGGCAGCGGCTCGACCGGAGCAGACCAGATAGGCCAGGCGAAGCCATGGCGAACCACGTGAACCACGTGAACCATTCCACAGGAGACCACCCGATGACCCTCAACCGTCCCCCACGCTTCCGCCGGCTTGTTGCCGTGGTGCTCATGTCTCTGATCGCCAGCGCCTGTTCAGGGGCAACCACGAACACCTCCGAGACTCCATCCACGCCAGCACCGGTGGACGAGGTAGAGGAACAGACCGCTGACGTCGACGAGCAGCCCGATGTAGTGGACGACCCACCGGACACCGAGCCGCTGGCTGACCCACCGACCGACGAACCCGCGACGGCAACTGTGGCTCTAGCCTTGTCTCCCGACCCGGATGGCAGCACCGATCCTCTCGAGACCATCAACCACTTGGAATCAGTGAACGTCTGGTCGGCTGATGGAGGCGTGGCCGTTCAATTCCCGGCCATGGACAACGGAGGTCTCAGAGTCGAGATCAATGATGCTGATCAGGGCGTCGACGTATTTTGCGACCTGTATCAAGGCCCGGACGGACTTCTCTCGAATTGCTCAGGCTTCAACCACGAGACCGGACAATTCCTGGATCCCGAAGACGCCGAGATCCTCGGCGAGCCTGCCGACGGATACACGTACGTCGTTCCGCTGGCGGCCGACCAGGACTACGTCACGATCACCTTCGGTGGAGTCTCCTACCAAGCACCCTTCGTGATCTTCTCCGACTCACCGGGCATGGTTCAGCTCAATCCCGACGGCTCGCTGGCCGCGGCAGTCGTGAGGACCGTGGGCACGGCCACCGCTGCCGAACTGGCAACGGCGACCAGCTAGGTGTTGCCCAGACGCCGATCGAGCATGAGCGTCAACTCCTCGACCGGCCCACCGATGTCGTCGAGGGCTTCACGACATCTCTCCATCGCCCGCCGTGCGGCCGGGTGGTCCCCGCGTTCGAGGTGCGAGGCGATCACCACGCGATGCGCTGCCTCTGACCACGGCTCGGCATCCAAGGTCCGGCCGGCAACCAACAAGGCCTCATCGGCTCGATCGAAGGCCAGCAGGAGCTCGGCCGCTCGCACCGACCCTCGGACGAACCGCGAGCGAATCCGATCACGTTCTCCTGCCGACCAGTCGTCGTAGGCGGCGTCGGCCAGGAATTCGCCGCGATAGAGATCCAGTGCTGAGAGCAGCGACTCCAGTGCGACCTCGGGAACCCCGGCACTCTCCAAACGCTCGGCTTCGTTGAGCAGTTGTTCGAAGCTCCATGAGTCGATCATCAGGTGCTCTCCGACACAGAGTTCCAGGGCAGGGCCGTCGGATCGAATGAAGAACGGCGCCTCTCCCGCCGTTCGTCCGGGTTCCAGGACACTGTGGAGCAAATTCAGAGTGGATCTCAGGTTTCGCTTGCCTGCCGAGTCGTCGGCTTCGGGCCACAGTGCGGCGATCGCAGCCTCTCGCGTGGTCCTGTGGCGCAGAGTCAGATAGCCCAGCAGTGAACGCACTCGTTCACGCCGCCAGTTGGGGTCTGAAATGGCCCGGCCGTCGATCACTATCGAGGCCGGACCGAGGACGCTGATCACGATGCGGTGTCGAGGCGGAACGGGAATTCTGGCGACGATTTCCCGGGCCGCGGCTGCCACCTGGGGGTTGTCGTGATCGGAGATTTCCCGGAACATCAAACGTGCTGGTGGCCCGATGACCCGTGCCATCCACGACGCTGCTTCTCGGGCCTCTGGTCTTCCGACGGCCCAAGCCCCGGACACGAACTCGGCTGCGCCCCGTAGCAGCAGTGCGGTGATCAAGCCGCCGTGATTGTGGGGCCATGGGGCTGAGGTGATTCCATCGAGTGAACCCTGGTCGAGGGCCCGCAGAGCAGCGCCCAACTCGAGGTCGCGACGCTTGAGCGGGCCGCAGTTGGGGGATTCGAAGTAGGGGGTCCATTCGGGAAGCTCCCTCGTGATCATGCCCCCAGCTCCGTTGTAGCTGATTCGATTTGCGTCGCGGGGCGGACAACGTCGGAGCAGATCCGTCAGGAGACTCCGTCGACGATCGGCATCACCGACCTCGCCGGCGATCGCAATCTCGAGCAGACCCAGCGATATCTCGATCTGTTCGGCCCCGCCGGTCATGCCACGGGCGGCGTCGAGGTGTCCTTGTGCCCCGTGCAGGTCGCCGAAGGCAGCATCGGTGATGCCGAGCCACACACTTCGAAGGAACACGTCTCTGGGATCGACCGGTTCGGAGCGCCACGTCCAATCGTCGACCAACTCCTCGATGTCGCCGTTCCTCCAGCGAGATGAATACCCGAGCATGGCGAAGGCGGCCGTCGATGCTCCATGGGCACCGCACGCGTCGGCTTGATCGATTGATCGGAATCCAGAGAGTTCCAGAGCTTGGGCGTGCACCCAGTCGGCCATCGCCCTGAACCCGGGGGTGACGTCCTCGGGTCGAACGCGGCGAACTGCAGTGAGCGCAGCCGAAGGGTCACCGCTGATCAATGCGACAAAGGCCTCGCTGATCGCCGCGTAGGGAACAGCGCCGTCGACCCCCTGAGCGGTCAGCTCGACCATCCTGGCCGCGACCCCGAAGAGACCTTCGACATCACGCTGGATGTGGTGCCAGTAGCCGACCTCCACGAGGGAGGCGATCTCGGCGTCGTGATCACCAAGATCACGGAAGCCTTCGGCTGCCTTGGCGAACAGCAACCGGGTCTGCGTTGAAGTCGGGTCGTCGTACTGGGCGAGAAGACCTGCCAGATGATCGATCGATGGTCCGCCGTGATCAGCACGGCGAAGCTCCGCCAGCCAGCGACTCACTTCAGGGATGGGAGACGCCAGCCGTTTCGAAATTGCGCCCCGAACCGCCAACTCCAGTCGATCGGGGACGCCGGCCCGGAGGCAAGCATCGATGGCCCGACTGGTCTCCCCTTCGGCCAAGAGAAACTCGATGCCGGTCGCTTGGGCCTCGAGAAGTCGCTCCGCCGGCACCAACGCTGTCACCGCCTCCACCCATAGTTCGTGAGGCACAAACCAGCCGTCGGTCTGGTGCATCAGTGGCAGATCTGCCAGCACCGCAGAATTCACCCCCGCCAGGTGATGCAGAAGGCGATGATCGACAGCTCCGAGAGCCACGGTCGCCTCCAACGCGATCCTCTGATCGGTGGTCAACCAGGACAAGACCTCCTCATGGATGAAGTCGGACACGTCTCGTGTGCGGGAACCCAACGCCAGCAGGGCCGGCCAACCGCCGAATCGCCTCAACTCATCCGGATCGACGCCGGCAGCATCGGCGAGCCTCGACACCTCAGCGTCGTCGAAGGTCAGGTCGGCAGAGTCGACCCAACCAACCTGCCCTTGGGCATCGAGGCGAGCTAGGGGCACTGGCGGGTCGTGGCGTGTTGCCAGCAGGACGCTTCCGTTGGCCGGGAGGTCCTCGATCAAGCGAAGGATGACCCCTGCTCCTTCGCTCTCATGGGGTATCTCGTGAACATCGTCGAAGATCAGACAGACATGAGCCGGCGAGTATGACGCCACCTTGGCGACAACGTCGGCGACGGTTGTAGGCTCCAGACCGATCGAGCGAGCCAGACCGTCGAGGAGGTAGCTCATGTCCTTGTCGCCGGACTCGCAGGTCATCCAGAGGTCGACCCCGCGCCTGACCAGCTGATTCTGGACGAAGGCCTGCGACAGAGACGTCGTCTTACCGAACCCGGCGGGAGCCCGCAAGACCAGCACCCTCTTGTCGAAGCGTTCGACCAAGCGCCGTTGGACCGAGGCTCTGAGCATGGCCCCACCGACGTCAGGTGGGTTGATGCGAAATGGGCGCATCGTCAGGTGCTCTGCGAATAGGTCGACATCGGCGCTGAGGGTAGCTGAGCAGCGAGGGATGCGACCGTGGACGGCAACTCGACTTCGATCTCAGTCAGCGGGGCGGACCGTGACGCCTCTCGCGGCCATCAGGTCCTTGGCTTCAGCAATGGTGTGCTGGCCGAAGTGAAAGATGCTTGCCGCCAGAACCGCATCCGCGCCGCCCTTCACCGCTCCGTCGACCAGATGTTCGAGTGTCCCCACTCCCCCGCTGGCGATCACCGGAATGTTGACCGCGGCGGATACCGCCGATGTGAGGGGAAGGTCGAAGCCATCACGAGTGCCGTCTCTGTCCATCGAGGTGAGCAGTATTTCACCGGCGCCCAAGCGAGCGACCTCGCCGGCCCATGTGAGGGCATCTTTGCCTGTTTGGGTTCGCCCGCCGTGGGTGTAGACCTCAAACCCGCTGGGGGTATCGGTCGACGACTTGGCGTCGATCGCGACGACACAACACTGCGAGCCGAACTCGCGACTGATCTCGGTCACGAGGTCGGGCCGTTCCACCGCTGCGGTGTTGCTGCTCACCTTGTCGGCGCCGGCCATCAGGAGCCGTCGGGCATCATCGACGGTGCGGATGCCGCCGCCGATGGTGAACGGGATGAATACCTTTTCGGCTACGGCACGAGCCATGTCGACCGTGGTGGCCCGTTGATCAGACGAGGCCGTTATGTCGAGAAACACCAACTCGTCGGCGCCTTGACGGTCGTAAATGGCGGCTAGTTCGACCGGATCTCCGGCGTCGCGAATATCGACGAAATTCACACCCTTGACCACTCTGCCCGCGTCGACATCAAGGCATGGGATCACGCGGATCGCTCTGATCGTCACGATCGTTTCCCTTCGATGGCAGCAAGTGCTTCACCGACCGACACCCGTCCTTCGTAGATCGCCTTCCCGACGATCACTCCGCTCAGGGTCCTTCCGCTCACCT
>JAJCXW010000088.1 GCA_029263235.1 Acidimicrobiales bacterium | reverse complement strand
GGCAAGGCCAACCCCACCGCTGCCGTATTGTCGGGGGCGTTGATGCTCGATCATCTCGGTGAGTCAGACGCCGCCGACCGCATTCGTGCGGCTTGCGGTGATCCCGAGTCGCTCACCGGCACCACTACCGAGATCGGCGATGCCATCGTCGGTCGGCTCTGAGAGGGGCTCACATGCCAATCACACCGACTTCCCACATCTGGATGAACGGCGAGATGGTTCCGTGGGAGGACGCCACGGTCCATGTTCTCACCCACACTCTCCACTACGGCACTGGCGTGTTCGAGGGGATCCGCGCCTACGAGACCGATCGTGGTGCCGCGATCTTTCGTCTGACCGAACACATCGAGCGGCTCTACCGGTCGGCGAAGATTCTCAACATGGACATGCCCTATTCGGTTCCTGAGCTGGTCGACGCCTGCAAGCAGGTCGTGGCCGACAGCGGGCTGCCTTCGTGTTACGTCCGTCCGATCGCCTACTACGGCTACGGCGAGATGGGTCTGGCCACCGCGGAATGCAAGACCGATGTGGCGATCGCGGCCTGGCCGTGGGGCGCCTACCTGGGCGACGATGCCGTCACCAAGGGCGTGAGGATGAAGATCTCGTCGTGGACCCGCCACGACCACAACATCATGCCGCCGGCGTCGAAGACCACCGGCAACTACGCCAACTCGACCCTCGCGAAGATGGAAGCACTGCGGGCGGGCTACGACGAAGCAATCATGCTCAACAACGCCGGACTGGTGAGCGAATGCAGCGGCGAGAATCTGTTCGTAGGGCGCGACGATGTCCTCATCACGCCCCCGACATCTTCGGGAGCACTGCCCGGAATCACCCAGGACACCGTCATGTCGATCGCGGCAGATCTCGGCTACGAGGTCGTGGTGGCCGATCTGGCGCGATCCGATCTCTACGTCGCCGACGAGATCTTCGTGTGTGGCACCGCCGCCGAGGTCAGCGCGGTCAACTCGGTCGACGATCGCGACATTGCCTGCCCGGGTCCGCGTACAGCGGCGATCGCCGCGGCCTACGCCGACGTCGTGCGGGGACGCAGCGAGAAGTTCTCCTCGTGGAATGAGCACGCTTCGTGACCTCCCAGGATTCGACGATCAGCAGGGCGGCTCGTCGCGACGAAGCGTGGCCCGCCGTGGTCGATATCTACGACACGACTCTGCGCGACGGATCACAGCTCGAGGGTATTTCGCTCACTGTCGACGACAAGCTTCGTATCGCACGTGAGATCGACCGGCTCGGCGTGGCCTACATCGAAGGCGGGTGGCCCGGAGCCAATCCGAAGGACGATGAGTTCTTCCGCCGGGCCCGTAGCGAACTCGACTTGTCCACCAGCCAGTTCGTGGCGTTTGGTTCAACTCGCAGAGCCAAGGGCAAGGTCGATTCCGACCAGACTCTCGCCAACCTGGTCGGGGCCGGCACCGATGTCGTGTGCATCGTCGGCAAGTGCTGGGACTATCACGTCACCGAAGCCCTCAACACCACGCTCGAGGAGGGTGTGGCGATGGTGGCCGACTCGGTCGAGTATCTGGTGGCAGAGGGCAAGCGGGTCCTGTTCGATGCCGAGCACTTCTTCGATGGCTACCGCCGTAACCCGGAGTTCAGTCTGCGGGTGGTGGAGGCGGCGGCGATGGCCGGCGCCGAATGTGTGGTCTTGTGCGACACCAACGGTGGGTCGTTGCCGCCCGATATCGAGTCGGCGGTTCGAGATGTGGCCGGCCATGTCGATTGCTCGGTCGGTATCCACCTGCACAACGACACCGGCTGTGGAATCGCCAACGCTCTGGCTGCAGTGCGGGCTGGTGCCACCCAGGTGCAGGGCACGATCAACGGCTACGGAGAGCGGGTCGGCAACTGCGATCTGGTTCCGATCATCGCCAATCTCGAGTTGAAGATGGGTGTGGCTGCGCTTCCCGAGGGCAGGGTCGAGCTGCTCACGTCGGTCGCCCACAACATCGCCGACATGGTGAACTTCACGGTCGATGCCCAGCAGCCTTATGTGGGCACGTCGGCTTTTGCCCACAAGGCCGGCCTTCACACCAGCGCTCTCAACCGGCGACCTGATGCCTACGAACATGTCGCCCCCGACGCGGTCGGAAACGGCACCCGTGTGCTGGTGTCGGAGATGGCGGGCCGGGCGTCTCTGGAGATGAAGGCAGCCGAGATAGGTGTCGAGATCGAGCCGGACAAGCTCACAGAGGTGATCGAGACCCTCAAGAGTCTCGAGCATTCCGGCTATCACTTCGAAGCTGCCGATGCCTCGTTCGAGTTGCTCTTGCGGGGAGCGGCGGGCTGGGTTCAGTCGTTCTTCGAGCTCGAATCGTTCCGGGTCTCGATGGATCACCGTTCGGGGTCCGGGGCTCGGGCTTGGAACCACGTGACGGTGGATGTCGACACCGAGGCCACCGTGAAGCTTCGGGTCGACGGCGAGAGGCGGGTCGCGGTTGGAGAGGGCAATGGCCCGGTCAACGCTCTCGATGCTGCAGTGCGCGGCGCGCTCAACGGCATCTATCCCGCTCTCGATGCGGTCGTGCTCACCGACTTCAAGGTGCGGGTGCTCGACACCGAGAAGGGCACCGGCGCGGTCACGAGAGTGCTTCTCGAATCGTCCGATGGGCGCCGTACCTGGTCGACAATCGGGGTTAGCGAGAACATCATCGAGGCGTCGTGGCAGGCCCTGATCGACTCGTTGGTCTACGCCATGCTCACCGCCGAGGCTTCATAGGGCTCGAACCGGTAGCTCCGCCCGACCGGTGGCTACCATGCTCGCATGTCTGCTCCCGAGTTCGTTCCCGCAGGTGCCAAGGCCGACAAGGTCTACCAGTCGCCGCCTCGACGCCCCCAGCAGTGGCTGGCCGACCGGCCCGGCGAGATTGTGGGTGAGGTCGTGCAGCCCACCGGTCCGGCATTGGGCAATCAGGGTCCCGACCAGGGCTACGTCCTGAAGCTCTCCGGTCAGTTCGCGGGCGGCCTGGTGTTGGCTCCCGGCGAGCACGAAGCCGATGCCATTGCCGGTGCTTGTTCGGTGGCGTTGCGGCGGGCGTCGATTCTCGGTCGTGGTCCTGTTGTCGATGATCTGCGTCTGGCTCTCACCGTGTTCGGGTACCTCAGTGAGGCTCCCGATGAGCTGGTCGCGTTCAGGCGCGAGATGTTCGATGAGGTCCATCACCAGGTGATCCACTACCGGCAGGCGAGAGATATCGCCGATTCCGTGCCGGAGGTGACCCTTCGCTCGTCGGTTGGTTCGGTGGAGGCCGATCATGCTGTCGATTGGCGTGTGCCGTTGGGTCTCGTGGCCTGACCACCGCTCGACGGGCGGTAGCCTCGCCGGGTGACCAGTCCTCGTGTTCGTTTCGCTCCGGCACCCACCGGCTTTCTTCATGTCGGTAGCGCGAGGTCGGCTCTGTTCAACTGGCTTTTTGCCCGTCACACCGGCGGTCAGATGGTCTTGCGCATCGAAGACACCGACGCGTCTCTGAAGACCCAGGAGTTCGTCGATGCGATCGTCGAACCACTCGAGTGGTTGGGGATCGACTGGGATGAAGGCCCGTTGTTTCAATCCGATCGCCGTGAGGCTCACGTTGCCGCGGTGAATCAGTTGGTGGCTTCGGGTCGGGCCTACTTCTGCGATCTGACTCGGGATGAGTCGGATCAGATGGCGGCCGATGCCGGCCTGGCGTCGGGTTATCACGGCTGGTCGCGCGGCCGCGGGGTGGTCGATGGTCCGGGCGTGGTGGTGAGGTTCAGGGCTCCCGATGATGGCGTCACCGTGATCGATGATGTGATCCGTGGGCGGGTGGAGTTCGCTCATGAGACGATCGAGGATTTCGTGATTCGACGCGGCGATGGTTCGCCCACGTTTCTCGTCGCCAATGCGGTCGACGATCACGACATGTCGATCAGCCATGTGATCCGTGGCGAGGACCTGCTCAACACCACTCCCAAGGTCCGTTTGATCTGGGATGCCCTCGATTTCGGTGATCCCCCCACCTACGCCCACCTTCCGTTGCTGGTCAACGAGCGCCGCAAGAAGCTCTCGAAGCGCCGCGACGATGTTTCTCTCGCCGACTACGTGAAGCGGGGCTATCTGCCCGAGGCCATGGTCAACGCTTTGTCTCTTCTCGGTTGGGGCCCTCCCGACGATCAGGAGATCCGGCCGATCGAGGAGATCATCGAGCTGTTCTCGCTGGAGGCCGTCAACAGGTCGGCGGCATTCTTCGATCCGAAGAAGCTCGATCACATCAACAACGCCTACATCCGGGCCCTGACCCCCGAGCAGTTCGCTGACCGGGTCGCTCCGTTCATGGTCGGCGACGATGTCGGCTATCCCGACGACAACTTCGATGCCGCCGTGGTGGTGGCGTTGGCTCCCGAGATCCAGCAGCGCATTTCGACTCTGTCGGAGGCCCCGAGGTGGGTCGGGTGGATCTTCGTTGATGAACTCGCCGAATACGACGAGAAGTCGTGGAACAAGGCCATGGTGAAGGGTCGGGTCGCCGACAGGGTGCTCGACGACGCGATCCTGGCTCTTTCCGACGACCCGTTCGACGATCCTGATTCGATCGAAGCCAAGGTGATGCAGATCGGTACTTCTCTGACCGAGGAGGTCGGGGCGAGGGTGATGTCGCAGGCCCCGGTGCGGGTCGCTCTGACCGGGCAGATGTCCGGTATTCCGTTGTGGCAGGCGATGACCCTGCTCGGTCGTGATGAGTGTCTGGGTCGGCTGACCGCCGCCAGATCAAGGCTCGAAGGCTGACCGATGCGGCTCGGACGGCCCAGTTGGCTGTCCGCTCGGCGCGCGTTGCGGGTGGGGTTGATCGTCGGGGGGCTCGGGTTCGCCTATGTGGCGATCACGTTCGTGCAGGTCCTCATGGCTTCCGATTCAGACGACCGTGCACCGGCTGATGCCATCGTCGTGCTCGGAGCGGCGCAATACAACGGGGCTCCGTCGCCGGTGTTGGCAGCGCGGCTCGATCACGCCCGGGAGCTCTGGGAGGAGGGAGTCGCCGAGCTGATCGTCACCACCGGATCGAAGCTCGAGGGCGATGTGTTCACCGAGGGCTACGCCGGATTCGAATACCTGTTGCGTGCGGGTGTTCCCGAATCGAACCTCCTGGTGATCACCGACGGAGCATCGACCTGGGAGCAGCTGGCAGCCACGAGTCGCCAGCTTCGGCTGCTCGAACTGAACTCTGTTGTTCTGGTGTCCGACCCGTACCACGCGTTGCGACTTGAGCAGATCGCGTCGGAGGTCGGCCTGTCGGCCAACGTCTCATCCACGTCGGGCAGCTCGTCGCTGCGTCAACTGATGCGTGAAACCGCCGCGGTCTCGTTGGGTCGGGTTCTCGGTTACCGCAGAGTCGACAACTGGCTCGGCGGTGTCGGCTGACGCCGGGATCTGCTTCCGTTCACCCGAATGTGGTGTGGGTACCCGTGGCGGAGGCAGCTACGCTTCTGTTGTCCTTCGGGGATGGTGTAATCGGTAACACAACTGGTTCTGGTCCAGTCATTGGGGGTTCGAGTCCTCCTCCCCGAGCCAAATCGCGACACAGCGGGAGTGTCGATCGGCGAATGTTTCGGCGGTAGTTGCCGACAGTTGACCGGTGAGGTCAATAGCGTCGATGTTCATGGTCTTGGCAGCTCTCGCGTCGTCGTGCGCGGCGGGTGGCGCGTCCGAGGACTCGGGACTGGAGCGGGCGGTCGCTGAACCAGTGGCATCGACCACTTCGCTGGCGGCGGCACTTCCACCCGACACCACTGTGGTCTCAGCGACCACGACCACGACGACTTCTCCGACCGTGGATGTTGACGCCGCCCCCGAGCGTGAGGTGACCCGTGGTGAGGGCCAGCCGGTGAGCACCGCGGCACGTATCAAGGCCGATGGGGCTCCGATCTTCACTGGCGACTTCGCCGATCCGTTCGTGATGAGAGTCGGCGATACCTACTACGCGTATGCCACCAACACGTTCACGTCTCACGTGCCGCTGTTGAGAGCGGTCTCGGGCGAGCAAGGCAGCTACCTGGGCGATGTGCTTCCCGAGCTTCCGGCATGGAGCGAATGGGGTCATGTGTGGGCGCCGAGCGTCTCGCCGGTCGGTGATGGCTACGTGCTCTGGTACACGACGCGACACAGCGCCTCGGGTCGACAGTGCATTTCGGCGGCGAGCGCCGACAGCCCGGAGGGCCCGTTCATCGACTCGTCGACCGAGCCGCTGGTCTGTGATCTCGAACACGGCGGGTCTATCGACCCGAGTCCGGTTATCGATCGAGACGGTTCGCTATGGCTGCTGTGGAAGTCCGACGGCAACTGCTGCGGACAACCGACCGTGATCTACAGCCAGCCGCTCACGGACGATGGTCTGGCGGTGGCGGGCGACGCGTCGGAACTCATCCGCAACGACCTGTGGTGGGAACGAGATGTGGTCGAGGCGCCGACGATCGGTTACGGGCCCGACCGCTACCATCTGCTCTATTCGGCCAACCGATGGGACACCGACAGCTACGCGGTCGGGCATGCCGTCTGCGATTCGATCACCGGCCCGTGCGAGAAGGATCTGGGCCCATGGCTGTCGTCCTACGACGACGTGTGGGGCCCGGGAGGAGCCGAGTTCGTACCCCAGGCCGACGGCGGGGCCGGTTTCGTGGCCTATCACGCCTGGACTGCCAGCGGCATCGGCTATCCCGACGGCGCCAGGAGCCTCTTCGTCGCCAAGCTCGAGATCGAGAACGGCGAGCTGATCTCTCCCTCGTTCGCCGCCTGAAACGCGTTGGGCCGGTCGGGGGCCGCGGCTACACTCCCTGAGCCAACGACCGCTTCGGCGGCTCGGCTAGCCCCGTTCGTCTAGCGGCCTAGGACGCCACCCTCTCAAGGTGG
>JAJCXW010000087.1 GCA_029263235.1 Acidimicrobiales bacterium | reverse complement strand
GGAAAAGACGGTGTCATTCGATGCAGGCAAGTACAAGAACACCACCCGACAGCAGTGGGAGGATTACGCCGAGGGCTGGAACGCCTGGGGGCCTCTGCTGGAGTCATGGTTGGGCGATGCCACCGAGCGCATGCTCGACATTGCGGGGGTTGGCGAGGGCAGCCGGGTAGTGGATGTTGCCGCTGGTGCCGGCGGCCAGAGCATCGCGGCCGCCCGTCGGGTCGGTCCGGGTGGCTCGGTGTTGGCCACCGATCTGTCGCCGATGATCCTCGGCTATGCCGCCAAGGGTGCGGCCGATGCCGGTCTTCAGAATCTGACCACGCAGGAACTCGACGGCGAGAAGCTGACCGAACTTCCGGTCGGTTCGTTCGATGCCGCCATTTCGCGGGTCGGGTTCATCTACTTCCCCGACCGTCATGCCGCGCTGACGGGAATCCACAGTGCGCTGAGGGAGGGTGGACGTTTCGCCACCATCACGTACTCGACGGCGGCGACCAACGAGTTCTTTTCGATTCCGGTGAAGTTGATCAGGGAACGGGCGCAGCTTCCGGCCCCTCAGCCCGGGCAGCCGGGGCCTTTCAGCCTTGCTGATCCGGCAGTTCTCGAGGGTGAGCTGATAGCGGCTGGTTTCCACGATGTGGATGTCCAGGTGGTGAGTGCTCCGGTGCTGCTTTCTTCGGCGGCTGAGTGTGTGCGGTTCGAGCGGGAGTCGTTCGGTGCGCTTCATCAGATGCTCGGCGGTCTCGACCCCGAGGCACAGGAGCAGGTGTGGGTCGACATGGAGACTGAACTCCGCCGTTTCGAGACGCCGGAGGGGTTCGTCGGGCCGTGTGAGCTCGTGATCGCGGGGGCCACACGATGAGCGCCACCAAGGATCTCAGGGTTGCTGCCGTGCAGGTCGCTCCGGCGTATCTCGACCGGGATGCGACGCTGCAGATAGCGGTGGAGCAGATCGAGAAGGCGGCCGCTGATGGCGCCGGGCTGGTCGTGTTTCCCGAGTCGTTCCTGCCGGGCTATCCCGATTGGTTGTGGCGGCAGAAGCCGTTCCACGACAGCGATTGGTACGCACGGTTCGCCGATCAGGCGATCGAGGTGGAAGGCCCGATGCTCGATCCGGTTCGTGAGGCCGCCAAGGCGGCCGGCGTGTGGGTGGCGATGGGTATCACCGAACGCGACGGCGGCACGCTCTTCAACGCTGTGGTCTACATCAACAGCGATGGTGAGACCGCTGGTCTGCATCGCAAGCTGATCCCGACCGGCGCCGAGCGCATGGTGTGGGGCAACGGCCAGGGTCCGATGCTCACCGTGGTCGACATCGATGGGATGAAGGTCGGTTCTCTCATCTGTTGGGAGAACTACATGCCGCTGGCCCGTGCTGCCATGTATGAGCAGGGCATCGATGTCCTTCTGGCTCCCACATGGGACAACAGCGACGAGTGGGTTTCGACCCTTCGCCACATCGCCAAGGAGGGTCAGATATTCGTGGTGGGGGTGACGGCTCATCTGCGAGGCAGCGATGTGCCCCGTGACCTTCCGGGCGCCGATGAGATCTATGGCGGTGACGAGGATTGGATGTCGAAGGGCAACACGTCGATCGTTGCTCCTGGCGGTGAGATTCTGGCCGGCCCGTTGGTGGGCGAGGCCGGCATTGTGAGCGCCACCCTCGAGCTCGACCGGGTGTTGGCGGGTCGTCGCATGTTCGATCCGACCGGGCACTACTCGCGGCCCGACGTACTTTCACTGACCATCAACAGAAACGGACAAGACAATGAGTGATTTCCCGGGTATCGGCCATGTGGCCTTGACGGTGAGCGACCTGGCTGTGAGTCGGCCCTGGTATCAGCGCCTGATGGGATGTGATCCGGTGTTGGACGAGCCGTGCGATGGTGGTTTCCACCATGCCGTGTTCTTGGTCGGGGGCACGTTGGTCGGGCTGCATGAGCACGCCGCGGCCGACACCACGGGTGACTTCACGGAGTTTCGTAGCGGGCTCGACCATGTCGGGTTCGGGTGTGACAGCCGCGACGCGTTGGTGTCGTGGCAGAGCCGTCTCGATGAGTTGGGGATTGCCCACGGCGGGATCGTCGATGCCCACTACGGGTCGGGGTTGAGCTTTCGGGATCCCGACGGCATCGCGCTCGAGTTCTTCGCTCCTCCGAGTTAGCGAGGCCGGGCGTCGGCTAGGTCGGTGGAGATCCTGGCGACGGTCCGGGTGTCGACTCCGGCTTGGTGGGCGAAGTCGGGCCAGTGGTCGACGGCGTCGAGGACGTCGGCGATCACGGCCCGGTAGCCGGGCACCCGGAAGCGGTCGGCGAAGCGGTGGAGGTCGTCGGTGTCGATGTTGTCTCGTTTGCCTTCGAGGCTCATCTGGTGTTGGCCGGTCCATCGCCCGGAGGGGTTGTGGGCGTGGGTGACGTCGTAGGCCGGGGCCAGCTGCCATCGGCCGTGTTGGGGTAGGAGGAAGGCGAGGTTCTTGGTGTGGTCGTCTCGGTTCATCGCGGCGATGTTGAACACGATGCGGCGGAAGGCTTGTTCGCGGGCGGTCTGGTCGAGGCCGAGCTGGTCGATGGCGTCGAGGTATTGGGCGTAGCTGTGGGCTCCGGCCATGTTGAAGTCGAGGCCGGCGAGTCCGCACAGGCTTTGCATGTGGACGCGGCCGCCGTCGGGGAGGCGGTCGAAGCGTCGGGTCATGAAGTGGACGCGGGGGCCTTCGGGTAGGAGCTTGCAGTCGGTCATGGTGAGCCCGGCTGCGGTGGCCATGAGGTGGTAGGCGTATTCGATGAGGCCGTATCCGGCGCCTTGGGCGAGGGGGTCGGTCTCTCGGGTGGGGTCGTTGCCGACTCCGTCGAGTTTGATCATCCAGTGTTGGAAGCCTTCGGGGGCGTCGAGTTGCCCTGATCGGATCTGGCCGGTGGTGGGGTTGTAGGCGACGACGGCTTTGGCTCGGGCTCCGCCGGCTGAGGTGCCGACTTGGATGAGTTCGTTGAGGGCGTCTTTGGGGGCGGCGGCGAGGTCGCCGCTGAGGGCGGATCGGGCGGCGGTGACGAGGTCGGCGAGTTGGAGTGCGGTGGCCTGGTCGGCGGGGGTGCCGGCTGGTGGGCGGAATTCGAGGGCGCCCATGCTCCGGTCGGCGGCGTAGGCGAGGCGGTCGAGGGGGGTTATGTCTGATGCGCCGACGCCTTGGTCTTGCATCCAGGAGTTGACGAGGGCGTTGCCGAATCGGTCGGGGAGGTGATCGGCGATCATCGCCGGGAGTCGTTGGAAGGTTTCGGGCGAGAGGTCGGTGAAGACGAATGTGCCGGCCTGGTTGGGCATCAGCAGGGGTGAGAGCGGTGCGCCGCTGGCGATCCATTCGGGGTCGTATTCGAAGGCGTAGAACTCGGTGGCGGGGTCGAGGGCGATGGCTCCGACGGTGTGGCCCCAGGCCCGTACCTCCACGAGGTCGACGGGGGTGTAGCTCACGACGGCTCGGCTTGTCGTCCGGCTCGTTGGCGTTGGGTGGTTTCGCGGCGTTGGCGTTCGCGGAGTTGTTGCATGGGGCTCACAGCGGGGGCGGCCGGAGCGAAGGTGTCGAGCCAGTTCTCACGGGAGAGGGCTCGGGTGATCTGCACCAGGGAGCCGATGCTGCCGCCTTCGCCGCTTTCGATGCGGCCGACGGTGGTGCGGTCGATGTTGGCCCGACGCGCCACTTCGGCCTGGGTGAGGTTGTGACGGAGCCGTAGTTGGCGGATCTGGGCGCCGAGCCGCTGTTCCCATTCGTCGGTATCTATGTTGCGATTATCCATCAGTAGCTCCTCTTGCTGAGCCTATGATGTAATAATACAACTCCTTGAGATAAATGCAAGGGGAAGTGTCACCGGAAGTTGTAAATTCACAACTCCGGCTGGTCGGGATGCCGTGGAATGGTCGTCGGTGCGGTGGGTGGAATCAGCCCGAGCGATCGTCCAGCGGGGCTAGAACGACCAGCCGGGCACGGGCTTGGGGAGAAGCAGGGCGTCGTCGAGCGCGGCGAGTAGTTCGTCGGGAGCGTCGATCCGGTCGGATACGGCGATGGCCGATGGGGGCATCACCCCGAACCAGAGCCGGGTGAACGAGCCCACGCCGGTGCTCAACGTCGGCAGCCCGTCGGTGTGGCCGTGGGTGGCGTTGCTGGGAGCGCCGATGGTGATGGTGTAGTCGCCGGCCACGCCTTGCCAGGGGCCGGAGAGGCGCTCTTCGAGGGGGTCGGTGAGGGTCAGGTTGAACCGCACTGGTTCTCCCACCCAGTTCCGGGCGGCCACGCAGGCCTCGAGGTCGAGTATCCGTAGCTGCCACCAAGCGAGTGACTGGTTGGACGACTCGTGGTCGGAGCGCTCCGAGCGGGCGAGTTCGCGAATCGGATTTCGCAGCAGCGCCTGGAGCTGCACGTGCACCGGTTCCATGATCCGGACCGAGCGGATCTGGTCGCTGAGCTCGCGCAGGAGTCGGAGCAGTTCGAGAAGCTGCTGGTTGTTCTGGTAGGCGATGGCGAAGATCCGCCACGGCCCGAACTCGCCTTTGAGCTCGCCGTAGATGAAGTGGGTGAGCGTGCCGTCGGCGTCGCGGTAGCCGAGAGCAAAGGGCTTGTCGACGAAACTCATCTCGCCTTTGACGAGTCCGGGGGGTGCGACCACCACGGAGCCGTGCGACAGCATCCGGGTGGCCATGGCCTGATGAATGTCGGCCGATTCGTCGATGGTGATGCGCACCGGCGGTCGGTAGGGCACGTGTTCGACCATCAGGGTCGACGGGTCGAAGGTCAGCCGATGGTCGTAGGTAGCGGTGCCGAAGCCGAGCAGATCGTAGAAGCCTTGCTCGAACATGCCGAGTGCTGCGACCGCGCATCCGGCGGCGCGGCCTTGCTCGAGGGCGCGGGCGGTCATGTTGGAGGCGAAGCCCTGTTTGCGTCCGATGTGGCTGGTGGTCACTCCGGTGACGGTGCAGAGTTCCAGGTCGGTGGCCTGGTATCTGATGGTGCCCGGGGCCCACTGCACCATGCATTCGGCTTCGTCGTCGAGCAGACCGACCTCGGTGTTGGCCTCGGCGAGAAAGATCTTGAGGGCCGGCAACTTGTCGAGGCTGCTCAGCCAGCCGACCTCCTTCCAGATCCGCCCGACCGCGTCGAGGTCGAGCTCTTCGTCGTACCGCCGGATCTGCTGTTCCATGGCTGCCAGCTTCGCACGACGGGGGTGAGGAGGTCGGGGATTTCGGTGGGGGCGGGAGGGGGTCGGGTGAGTGTCGGCTCACATGGGCTGATCGAGGCGACGGCCGACGGGGGCGTGTTGGTGGCAGTACCAGGCAGGCCCGAGGCTGATCTGCATGAAGTCGCCGCCGGCGGCGCTCTTCGAGTAGCGGTCCTCCCACGCCGCGACCAGGCCGGCGGCGAAGTGAGATTCGTGGACAGGGGTCAGCTCCACGTCGAGCAGTTCGAGCGTTTCGGGCAGGATCCGCCCGTGGTCGCGCACGTCGTCGGCGAGTGCCGCCACGACCTTCGCCTGCACGTCGAGGCCGCCCTCGAGACATACGAACTCGGGGTGACCCCAGCTCTCGGTCAACCCGATCGTGTAGGTCCATTCCGAATCATCGCCTCCCACCTGCTGAATCACGAAGCCGTGTACCCGGACCGTGAGATCCGCGTGGCGTCTGAACTCTTCCCAACTGCGTCCGTCACATTTCATGCACATGAGAGGAGCTTGCTCCGGGGGTGTGACATTGACGGGAGGCCGGATTCTTCACTCGGCGCTGAGTGGTCTGAGGAGGCTCGAACGAGTGTGCCCGGACTTGGTGATGCGATTGTTGGAGCCAATTCTTCCGCTCAATCCTGACTCGACTCGTTCTCAACGAAGAACTGGCCCGCCACATGAGCGTTTGGTCTTGGGCGGCACCGACATGCTCGGAGCATCCGGCGAATCTGTGATGGCCCGCGATATCTGAACGCAGCGACCAGCGTGGTCCCCCTCACGCCGCTCAGGAGATACGAGTCAAATACGAAACAGTTGTTTCATTTACGATCTATACGTAGGACGGCACCGGGCATGGAATTCGTGGAACCCGTCCAGGACAACTCTGGATCTGTGTCGCTCCTCTTCTGCGCTCTCATCCGGGACCGCACGCCGGCGCTTGTAGCCAGGCCCTCGCTTCGTGCCCGCCAGCACGCGAGCCTCTCGTCATTGTCGATCACCAGTGCCCGAGCCACTAGTGGCCTTGGACCCCAGTGAATCCGAAGGACCGGGGCCGGTCGCGTAGTCCGTAAGCCGCTCCATGACAGCGTTGCTCTCGTCGTCGAATACGCCGCCGTATACGTTGAGAACCAGGGCCGGATTGGCGTGTCCGGCCCACTTGGCCGCGGCGCGTGGCGATGCGAGCGACCGGCTCCACATGGCGATGCAGGTGTGTCGTAGGTCGTGGATTCGGAGCCCTTCGAGGCGGGCCGCGATGGTGGCGGGTCGCCAAACCCGGGACCGGAAGTTGCCCTCCGACAACGGCGATCCCAATGCCGACGTCCAGACGAGATCACCTGGCTCAAGACCGCGCGCAAAGATGTCGTCGCCGAGTTCGTCCATGACGAAGGAAGGAACCGGGACCGTTCGGTGGCCTGCCCTCGACTTGGGCGGCCCGAACGTCGGAGCGCCGTCAGGGCCGAGGGTTCGGGTTTCGACTACGTCAATGGTGAATGCCGCGATGTCGACCCGTTCGACACGCAACGCCGCCAGTTCGCCATGGCGGAGTCCGGCATATGCACCGACGAGGACGAGGGTCCGGTAGGGCTTGGTGATCGCAGAAGCGAGGCGCTCTACCTCCTCGGGCTTGAGGAAGTTCGGTTCCTTGTGTGGGATCTGCGGTAGCGCCAGTCCGCGGGTGGGATTCTGGGCGAGCAGTCCGGATCGCACGGCGATGTCCAAGGACTGGACGAGCAGCCCGGCCGCCTTCCGGACGGTTCGCGGCGCCAGGCCGGATCCGGCGAGCTCGGCTACGAACCGCTGGGCCGAGCGGAACCCGATCTGGTCGATCGGCGTGCGCCCGAACGCCGGATCGAGATGGCAGTTGAAGATCGACCTGTCGCGCCGCAGGGTCGACGGCCGGACGCCGACTCGCATCAGCGTGAACTCGGCCCACCATTCGCGGAAGGTCGGCACCGTTCCGCTCGGTGCGGCGAGCGGGCCCGGGCGCGGGTTGGCGTGCATCGGGGATCCTTCGAGCCTGGCCCGCCGATCAGCCGAATGCGCCTGACGCGATCAACGATGCGATCGTGCCGACGATGAATACGGCGAGGGTGATGGCCACCGTTGCTGCGCCGAGAGTTACGGCGCGACCCAACTGGCTCATCTGAACGCCGAGGTCGTCCATCCGTGCGCCGATGCTGTCCATCCGTTGGCCGACGCTGTCCATCCGAGCGCCAAGCGATGCTCCTTGCGTGGCCACGGTGCGTGTGAGCTCTTGGAGATCGCTCGAGGTCTGGTCGACCCGAAGCGTCAGCGTGCCGATCCGGCCATCGACCCCATCGAAGCGGCGGTCGAGCCGCGTGAGATCGTCCTTTGTGGCGAGCTCGGTCCACGAGATTGGAGGCATGGACTCCATCATGGCATCTGCAGCCTGTTCATCCATCAGCTCGATGAGGTACTGGCGGATTCGGAGGCGGGTGCTTTCGTCTGCGGGCATCGGATCCCTCGTTGTTCGGTGAACATGAGGGGAAGTGAGCGGTAGAGCCGACGATACGGCGCGGGTGTGACAGCCGGGATCGGCCAAGCGAGAGGATCTCTTCCTCAGAACGAGTCAAAGCGCCGTCTGAGGTCTAGGACATGTCGGCGGCATCCCGCGCTAGCCGTCGACGAGTTCGCTGGGTCGATCAGCATGGCTGGTCGATCTGGTGTTGACTTGATCGATGCGCGGTGTTCTGAAGTCGTGGGACTTCAAGAAGGTCTACGAGGCGAGCAATAGCGATTTGCTGACTGACTTCTATGTGCCGGCGCTCAACAGAGCGACCTCTTACGACCGTGCGGCCGGCTACTTCAGGAGCTCGATCTACGATCTCATCGCGGTCGCCGTGTCGGACTTCGCCCTCGCCGGTGGTCGCATGCGGCTGATTTGTTCGCCATCGCTCCTACAGGAGGATATCGATGAGATCATCAGAGTCGGAGTCACCGATGCAGCCGTCGAGCGGGGACTGACGGCGGATATCGAGCAGGCCCTGCGGAACCCGGCTGAGACACCGAATGTAGAGCTTCTTGGATCCCTTTTGCTCTGTGGGGCCCTGGAGGTGCGGATTGCCTACAAGGCCGACGAGCGGGGCATCTTCCATACGAAGGTCGGAGTTCTGTCCGATGGCGTGCATCGGATTTCGTTCGACGGCTCAGTCAACGAGACGCGGGCAGCTTGGGATCTCAATGAGGAGAGGTTCAAGGTCTTCCGATCCTGGATCCCAGACCACGAGGAGCTCGTCGACTTCGATGAGAACTACTTCGAAGACCTGTGGGCGGGCGGGCGCGGAACGCTGGTTGTGAAGCCGCTGCCGGACATCGCGCGGGAGACCCTCGAGCGTCATGGCATTCCCGATCCCCAGGAGGCAGTGGAACGCCACAGACGTAGTCGCCGAACGGCTCGTCGTGCGATCATGGAGCGGCGCGTCCTGCAGGAGCATCAGGTCCTAGTTCGACAGAGCTGGTGGGAATCGAGCACCGGTATCATCGACCATGTAACCGGAGGCGGGAAGACCGTTACCGCTCTGGCAATCATCCGCGATTGGTATGAGCGGACCCCAAGCGCAGCAGCCGTGGTAATCGTTCCGGCCGCTATTCTGCTCAAGCAATGGCGCCGCGAGATCGAAGACGAACTCGCTGATCTCGATCTTCGTCTCTTGATAGTTGGAGGCGAGGACGGGATGCGGCGGTGGCGAGAGCTGTTGAATGACTACACGACGCGTTCCCGAGGGGGGAACAGAAGGATCGTCCTTACGACTCTCGCTTCGGCGTCCTCGCCAGACTTCTTGGCGAGGGCACGTACTGGTGACCACACTCTCGTGGTCGCTGATGAAGTGCATACGGTGGGCGCACGACGGAGCCAGGCGGTCACCTCCCTGAAGACCGGGGGCCGACTAGGACTGAGCGCGACGCCGGAGAGGTTCGGCGACCCGGACGGAACCGCGACGATCTTTGAGTACTTCGGAGACAAGCTGGAGCCGACGTTCACGATTCGCGACGCCCAGAACTCTGAGCCGCCGCGTCTAGTCCCGTACAACTATCGGTTCGATGTTCTTCATCTCAACCACACCGAGCACGAGGAGTACCGGCGACTGACGAAACAGATCGGAGCGTTGATGGGCGGATCGGGTGGTGTCGTTGACGACGATGCGGCCGAAGATCTCCGACTCAAGCTCATCAAGCGAGCGCGGGTTCTGAAGAAGGCCACTGCCAAGGTCGACTACGCAGCTCGTACCATTGCGGACACCTTCGAACACGGGGATCGGTGGTTGGTCTACTGCGAGGATACCGAGCAGTTGGACGGGCTAATCGAGCATCTCCAGGGTCGAGGCCTCACACCAATGCGCTACACCTCAGCGATGTCGTTTTCGAAGGACGACACGATCCGCCGCTTTGAGGTTGAGGGAGGCGTGCTTGTCTCAATCAAGTGTCTCGACGAGGGGGTCGACATCCCGGTCGTGACTCACGCGCTTCTTCTCGCCTCGTCGCTCAACCCCAGAGAACACCTACAGCGCCGAGGGCGTGTGCTGCGCTCGGCTGAGGGGAAGACGACCGCTGAACTATTCGACGTGCTCGTCGGGCCCGAGGCCGAGAGGCCAGAAGCAGTGTTCGCGAGTGAGATCGGCCGCGCTGTTGTCTTCGCTGAGGACGCTGCGAACCGGCGGAACGCACGTTGGCGCATGCGTTCGCTTACTGTCGAGGGCAGCGACGTGCCAGTGGAGGCGGATGACATTGACTGGGACGACTAGGAGGGACGACGCATGACGCGGGAGGAGAGCGAGGCCCAGCTGCGCGAAACAGCTGAGGGCGCGGTGGAGGTCGCCTTGGCCGACTTGCGGAGCGAGGCTGAGGACACCGACTTCTCCTGGTTGCCGGACGATTTCGCCAACCGGCTGCTCGAAATCGCTTGGTCCCATCAGTTCGATGTGGACAAGACTCGGTTCAGGCGGGCGGTCAAAGAGTACCTTTCGGCCGCAGTAGAGGAAGTCTCCTGATGAGACTCCGAAGCATTTCGATGCGGAACTTCCGCCCGTTCGATGGCGACTGCGAGGTTGACCTCGCGCCGGTCGAGGGCAATCCGATGGTACTTGTCTTCGGTGAGAACATGTCCGGCAAGACGGGCATCTTTCTCGCCTTGAAGTGGTGCCTGTACGGGCGGGCGGTTGGTCGGCGGGGCGAGCCGATTCCGGTGTTCGCTCCGGGGGAGAACGAGAACAACTTCCTTATCAACGCGAACGCCATCGAGCGAGGCGACTACGAGACAAGAGTATCGATCGCGTTTGACCACGACGGCCAGCTTTGGCAGTTGACGAGGTCGGCCCAGTGCGCTGGCGACCCGACGGCGGGCGATCCGTTCGTGGAGGAGACGACGCTGCAGATCGGTGACGGGGTCAAGTCGAAGCACTCAATCAACGAGGAGGTCAACCGCGTTCTTCATCTAGAGGCTTCGCAGTTCTACCTCTTCGACGGCGAACTTCTGTCCGAGTACGAACGATGGCTGGAAGACCCCGAGCAGCGTGAAACCCGCGTTCGGCTAGCGATTGAGAGGACTGTTGGAACGTCAGCACTCCGGCTCTACGAGGAACTCGACCGGGTTGCTCGAGACAGTGAGAGCGAGCAGCAGAAGCTCCTTAGGAAGGAGAAGCGTGAGGAGAAGCTGATCGGTGATCTCACCGCGAAGCAGGAGCGCCTCCTAGAGGTCGAAGGTGAGCTTGAGCAATACCAGGCGGAGGTCGCGAAGCTTGAGGTCGAGGCGAAACGTATTGAGGAGAAGCACGGCGAGCTTGCGGCCTTCGCGAAAGACCAGGGCCGACTTCAGGAAATCGAACGAGCGGTCGATGACGCCAAGGAACAGCAGCGGGACGCCGAAGCGGCAATTCGGGAGATCGTGCGGTCGAAGTACTGGCTCGCCGCAGGATTGGTGGTTGAGGATACTCGCGCTGAGTTGTCTCTGATGCTCGAAGCCGCTGTGTCAGGTCCCGAGGACAGTGTGCGGCTTCGGCTTCTTGAGGCATCGCTCGAGGCGGGCGAATGCGAACTCTGTGAGACCGAAATCGCGGGTCCGACCAAAGGGCGAATGGAGGTTAAGCAGCAGTATCTCACGCTCGGGTCTGCTGTCGCTGCCGAGGTCGATGATGTTGTCGCAGTTGTCGAACGAATGCGCGAGTGCAACCAGTTTGCAACAGACGGTCAGATGGACGCGCTCGAGGCACATGAGGATGTGCGGCTCGATGCTCGGAGCCGAGCTCACAGCCTGTCCGACGAGGCGGACCGCATCCGGGAGGTGAACAGTGGCCGGGCGCGCGGCGATCGCGAGCGGGAGATGGCGCGCCTCAGGCAGATTCTCGATGACATCGGCGAGACCCGCGAGACCAAGGCCGAAGCAGAGACCGAGCAGAAGACTCTCATCGATGACATCCAAGCGCTCCAAGCGAAGGTGAATCGGATCGAGATTGACCCGCTTGTTCAAAGGCATGCTTTGGCGGCCCGACTAGCGACGAACGTCTTCAAGCGAGCGCTCGAGCCGTTCCGAGAGGAGGCCCGAAGCAGCGTCGAGGCAGCAGCTAGCGCGGTCTTTCGTCAACTCGTCAAGGAGGAAGAGTACGACGCACTTCGCATCGATGAGGACTATCGCATCGTTCCGACGGACGCTGATGGCTCCGTCCTTCCAATCCCGTCGGCTGGTGGTCAGCAACTTGTGACGCTCGCTCTTATCGGAGGCCTGAACGCATCCGCAGTACACAGCGCTCCAATCGTCATGGACACTCCGGCAGGACGCATTGACAAGCCGAATCGCGAGCGAATTCTCCGCTGGGTGCGCGGCCTCGATCAGCAAGTCATATTGATGGTCCACTCAGGTGAGTTCACACCTGAGGAAGTCGAGACCATGGGCATCGACGCTGGCCGGGCCTATCGCATACGACGATCTGGCTTCCAGACAAGCGAGATTATTCCGCTGGGGTGGGAGGAGACCTGAGATGGCAGATCGAGCGCAAGTTGGGCTAACTGAGGACGCCGACGCGAAGCTCCAGGTTCTGAAGGAAGACTCGCCCTACTTCTCGGAGGGGGCGGACGTCTACCGATTGGCCGTTGGGGTTGCGCTGGCGCTCGACGCTGACGTGTCCGAGCACCTGCGTCGTCAGACGCTCGTCACGAAGTACCGCGTCGTGATGGAGGACTCAGACGAAACCTCGGCGCGGTTAGACTCCTCGGACGGGAAGCTCGCCCGGCTGGTGGCGCTCTTGAAGCCCGACTTCGCCGACGAGCCGTACCGCAACTCGCAGTACCTCGCCGTCATCGGTATCAACTATCTCCACGGCGAGATCATTGAGAAGGGCAGCAGCCTCCACCAGGCTCTCGCCGATCTTCGTGGCAGCTGAGCACCTAGAATTGGATGAGGGAGATGGGAATGTCTGTCAGCCTGAAGGCGTAGTCTCGCGGGCATGTTGACTCCGCAACGAGCCGCGGTTAGGCCAAGCATCTCTGGGCTGCCCGCACGTTGGCATCGTGCGCCCCGAAGGTGGGGTCATCCGATGCACTCGATGTGCAGCTATATGGCGATGTTCCCGCCTACGATCCCTCACGTCTTCACCAGATGGCTGACCTCTCCCGGTGATGTTGTGTACGACCCATTTTGCGGCCGAGGTACAGCGCCGTTCGAAGCGGGGCTGCTCGGTCGCGTGGGGCTCGGATCCGACCAGAATCCGCTCGCGGTTGTGCTGACCGGGGCGAAGGTAGATCCTCCTTCGACGGAGGAAGTCTCAACTCGTATCGGTGTGCTTCGCGAACAAGCCGAGCTGCGCCCGTCCGGCGACACTCCCGACCACATCAAGGACTTATTCCATCCGCAGACCTTGGCGCAGCTGCTCTGGCTCCGCGAGGAACTGGATCAGACAGATCGGACGGATCGGTTCCTTCTCGCCGTGCTCGTCGGCAGCCTCCACTTGAATGCGGGGAGCGACGGCGTCCCGAGGGGACTAACCGTCGCGATGCCGAACACGTTTGCGATGTCTCCCGGGTATGTCAGTCGGTATATCGCCGAGCACAACCTGAAGGCGCCGAATGTTGATGTAGTGGACTTCCTGGAGAGCCGTGCGAAGGCCTTTCCGCTTCCGGGACCCGAGTTTCGACGGGGCTGGGCGTGGCGGCAGGATGCAGCCACGCTCCCGAGGTGGCCAGAGGGGACCCCCGAGGCGAAGCTGGTATTCACATCGCCGCCGTACCTCGAGGTCATCCGTTACGGCAAGTTCAATTGGATCCGCCTCTGGGTTCTCGGGGCGGACCCGAAGGATCTAGACAGGGCGCTCTTCACGAGTTCATCGATGCCGTTGTATCAGGACTTCATGCGCGAGGTAATCGCGTCGGCGTCGACTCGGCTGCGCTCCGATGGATTCATGTGTCTCGTCATCGGCGACGTTAGGCGCAAGGAGAAGCAACTGAACCTAGCGCTGGAGGTTGAGCGCGCGTCTGTGCCATCCCACCTTGAGGTCGTGGGCACGTCCGTGGACCGGCTCCCGACGAAGCACAAAGTAAGCCGCATCTGGGGTTCGAATCGTGGACGAGCTACGAAGATCGACCGAGTGTTGATCCTGAAGGGGGTCGACGCTGATACTCCGCCGCTTGGCAGGCTCTCCTGGGCGTGAACTTTCACCGACTGAGGCCGGCCAAGGCTGACCCTGAGGACTGAGTCTCGTGTTGGGCAATTTGCGTCGTCCGGGAGATCAGAATCGACACGGACGAGAGCAGTTTTCGCCCTCGGAGGGGTCCGATGGATGGCGCCGGCCGTGACAGCGACGAACCATGGGAGTTCCGCGATGCGGTCGGCATTCATCATCGTGAGTAGCCTCAGTCTCAGCTACTAGGGGCCTCGCGGCGCGAAAGGGAGAAGGGCGGTTGGAAGCGGAGATCCAAGAAATCCTCGCTGCGGTCGCCATCGGAGGTGGAACAGGGCTGGATGACCCACTGAATGAGATCCCGGAGGTGCTGTGGTCGGGGGACGACGTCTACCGGACCGCTACGGGACCAACTAGCGAGACGGTCCCGATCTCCCCGGACTTCTCTTTCGCGATGCCTCTAGCTATCGCTGGTAGTGCACGACGGTGCCGTCATCGGCGCCGGCTCTTTCGAGATCGTGTTCAGCGAGCTGAAGACACCTCCCAACTCGGCCCTGAAAGAGCGCGTCGGTCAGCGCGGGTCGCTCAGCTGGGACGCTCCCGGGAGTCTGTCGAGACGAAGTTCGACTGCCAGCGAAGCTCGGCGGGGCGATTCGCCGAACAACAGCCGTGGCGGCCCAGACGAGCGCCGCTCCGACTCGCGAGTAGAAGAGGATGAGCAGAGTTCTCGCTGGCACGAATGTATACCGCCGCCAGCACCCGAGAAGCCTGAGGCGAGCGGAGCTCGTTGAGGCACTCGTGCGACACAGTCCTGGCCTCCTTCCTGGTCTGATCCTCCTACCCTGCGGCCTGGTCAAGGACCATCACGGGGATGAGGCGGCGGCAGATCTCCTAATCGTTGACGATATGGGCGACCGTTGGTGGGTCGCGACGGTTCATTCGTCAGTTGTCGACTTCGAGGACGAGGTTGTCCTTCCGTCGCTCATTCTGTCCCGGTCGCAGTATCTGATGGACGACATTGCCGAGGTAACAGCGGGTCAGTCGGATGACGTTGCGGTTCCGGTGAACCGCGTGATGGCTCTGACGCCGCCTTCGGCAGTCGCGTTCGTACCGAGCCCGCGGCCGGAGTGGTTTCTGCGCCTTGCCGAAATCGACGCAGGTCTGGCCGTGATCGAGACATTCGCTTCGACGACTGGTCCGGACCTGTTTCGTCTGAATGGATCGCTCCCGGTAGCTACCGGGACACTGATGTGGAACTGTGCCCGACTGCCTGCCAACCCCCACATCTTGGAGCTTCGCGATGCCGCATCTAGTTGGCCGAAATCGGGGGCGGTCATCGAGTGGGAAGGAGAGGCGCTGCCGTACACGCAGAAGCCGGCCGGACAAGACGTCGTCCTAAAGCTCCCGAAGTCTCTCGAACTCTCAGAGCACGACGCGCTTAATCTTTGGCAGTTGGGTACTGACCACTATTCACTCCGATTGGCGACGATGTGACAAAGTTCCGACTCGACCATGCGGCGATAATGTCCTACCGTCGATTGTCCTACACCGCATGGCATGCGCTGGCGGAGTTTGTTGACAACTCAACGCAAGCTGCACTCGATAACGATGCGGAGTTGGGACCAGTTCTGGACGCCGAGGGCGAGACTCTTCGGGTCGAGATTTCCTACGACAATTCGGCCGGGCGCATGCGGATTGCGGACAACTCGATTGGCATGAATCGCGGTGATGTTGATAGGGCGATGGTCGTTGGGCTTCCACCAGACAGCCCGACTGGGCGATCGCGCTACGGCATGGGTCTGAAAACCGCCGCGTGCTGGCTGGGCAACCGATGGACCGTGACCACTACGAGGCTCGGGTCTACGCTCGAGCTGTCTGTGGACGTGAACGTCGACGACGTCGCTAGAGGACTCGTCGACCTCCCCGAGCGCACGAAGCGTGTGAAGAAGGACACCCACTACACGGTTGTCGACATCTCGGACATGAACATCGCATTTGTTGGTCGACGGGTCCAGAAGACGAAGGACTACTTGAAGTCGATGTACCGCGAGGATCTGCGGACAGGCCTACTCGAGCTTCGTTGGCAGGGAGATCCGCTCGAATGGACTGAGGTTCCCGGCCAGTTCCTGAAGGATCCGCGCGGAAGCGACTATCGCCGCGATTTTGCGGTTCAGACTAACGGCCTCACTGTTCCAGGATGGGTTGGCGTACTCGCTAGCGGAGGAAGGTCTCAGGCCGGATTCTCGATCTTTCACAACCAGCGCATGGTGCGCGGTTATCCCGACTCGTGGCGCCCACAGGAAATCTTTGGACAGGCCGAGGGGTCGAACGATCTTGTTAACCAGCGAATCGTGGGTGAGTTCGATTTCACTGAATTCCCGGTGACCCACACAAAGGATGACATCCTCTGGTCCGACACTGAGGAGGTTGAGATCGAGAGAGCGATCAAGTCGGAGATCGCTGACCTGATCTCTGTGGCGAAGCGGGCCCGGACGACGAAGAAGGCAGGACCAGGACGGGCCTCAGTCAAGAGAGTCCGCAAGGCGATCCAGGCAGACACTGGTGGGTGGTCGGCCCCGCAAACATCTCCGACCGAGGTCGACCAGGCTAAGTCAGAGATAGTGGAGATGGTCGATAGATTCTCGATTACCCAGCCTGACGTGACGGCCAGCGTCTTGCACAGAGCCCTCAAAGCGTACTTCTCCGACGAGGAAGGTCCGGAGGCAGTATTCGCCGCCGTCGGACCCCCCGATGCGAGTGATCCCGACTGGGTGTTGGTTGCGAACCTTAGACATCCCTTCCTGGCCAACGTCACCTCCTCGGAGGCCCTCGATGTCTACCTGAGGCTTCTACTAGTCGAGGTAGGCGTGCTCAGTTCAGAACAGGGGAATCCATCGCAGATTCCCGAATGGGTGGCAATGCGAGATTCTCTGCTCCGGGCGTTGGCGCCAGGCAAGGAATAGTCGGACAATGGCAGACATGCATCATTTTCTGCCGCATTCTGCAGCCGATCTTGAGTCGCTGGCTGGGAACGGGCTGATTTCACTGGACGCGTCCGCCCTCTTGCATCCGTACCGGCTCTCGCCAGCAAGTCGGAACAGCTGGCTGAGCCTTATCGAGCAGTCCTCGGCAACAGATCGACTATTTGTACCGCATCAGTCGTACCTTGAGTATCACCGAAACCGGATGGCGGTAGTTCGTCAACAGCATGGCACACTCGCCGAGCTACACAAGGCTCTCGCTCCTCTCCTACGCGATCTTGACGCTGCGGTAGACAAGCAACGGGGAGCGAGCGAGCGGACTGGATCCGTGGCGTGGGGGGACGTCAAGGAGGCAGTTGCCACCGCGAGCAGCGGTATCGAAAAGGCCGCTGAAGATGCGAAGGCCTCTCTTGTCGATCGCCACGAAGCACGTGACGCAACTGACGAGGTACATCGCCGCGTGAGCGCTGCGATCGATGGGCGAGTCGGTCCCGAGCCCACTCATGTTGAACTCGACGCGGCGTATTCGATCGGCGAAGCGCGCTTCAAGAAGGAGATCCCGCCCGGCTTCCACGACAGTAGGAAGGACAAGCTTCGTCGCAGGCGCAACTTCGGCGACGTCATCAACTGGTTTCAGCTGATGGATCGAGCTCGGGAGGTCGATAGGTCCGCGACCTTCGTGACCGAAGACTTGAAGGATGACTGGTGGCTCCTTGAGGGGCGCCAGCGGGTGGGCGCGCTTCCCACGCTGCGCCGAGAGTTTGGGGACGTCGTCGGTCACCCATTCAGGCTCGCGTCGGTCTCAGGGATCATGGTAAATGCGGCAAACTACGGCCTCGACCCCATTGACGACGCGGCAGTTTCTGATGCCAAAAGCCTTGACCCCGACAATCAGATTGTCGGCGATGGGGATGATCGCCTCCAGCTGCTGATTCGCGGATTGAGAGACGTCGCAGATGCAGACGCCAACCCCGATGAGCAACTCCGCCCCTTCGTGTTAAACCTGCTTGGAACACTCATCGAAGGCGAAATCGACCGGAATTGAGCGGCGGATAACGGTCGCAAGATTCCGATTGTGCGGGCCGACGACGATGGGAGCCTTTAGGTAGCGTGCTTCGAAGCTTTGGGAATCGAATGAGGGTCGACACGATCCGCTCGGCTGCACGGCGCATTGGGATCGCTCCGGGAGGCGACCCGGATCGGGCGACGGGCTGGCGCTGATCTGCTCCACCCCGTTCGAATGGCTACGAGGGTGGCCGGATCCGGTCGCGTACAGTGGCGGCGGACCAACGCTTGACGGTCGTGTGGCCCTGAACGCGCTGGAAGAGCACAGAAAGATGCCTCTGCGCCGCGCCAAAGTGCTTCACGGTCTCGATTGGCTGGCGCGTCGCCACGTACGACCCGAAGCTCAGATCCCACACCCGAGATAGCTGCTCCAGTTTCACCAGAACTTGAGCGCGATCGTCTGTCCATAACTTGTTGTCGTCGGCCATGGTCGGGCGCAGTAGTAGCCACGGGAAGTCCCACACGCCATCGTGTTCTAGCCAATCGGGGTCATCGGCCCAGGCCGTGAAGAGTGTTCTTATATACCCCGACGCGTTCCCCCGGATGTCCTGATCAGCCAAGAGCCCGGATGGATCCGAAGCGAGGGACACCAGCGAGCCAGCCGACTTGCGCTCGGCCTTGTAGGCCGCGACGATGGCGCTTCCGGCGAGGAAGGTTTCGGAGTCCACGTCATCCAGGGGCTCCTCTTCGTGCATCCCGAGCAGGTCGGCGCGGGCAAGGACTGGTCCAAAGGCCACTGTGACGCGAGGGATGAGGAAATGCTGTGCCAAGACGTGAGGCCGCTCGAGGAGATGGGAGTTCACAGCGAGGCAGAGGTGCTGAAGCGACGAAACGAGCCTGAGGAGCGAGACGAAGTCAGGGCTTACGAAATAGGCCGAATCGGTGAAGCGGAACGCTCGAACTGAAGGCGCCGATTGATGAGCGCGGTTCAGGCAGCGATGGAAGCGAACGAGGACGTTTGTGGCTGTCTGGGCGGATGTGTCGCACAGGCTCGCAAATCCGATCAGGTCAACAAACGCAACCCACTGGTCGCTCCAGTCAGAAGTCCACTCCCGAGCGTTAACGCGGTAGAAATCGATCGGCAGAGCCTCATCGCGAAAGGTCATGAACTCGTGCTCGGGCATTGGTCGATCCTACTTCTCGGTGGAGGTGACCAATCGCGACCTGGGCAGGTCGCCTTTGCGGCGAACTCGCAGTACTCGATCGCTCGGTGCCTGATTCGAACCGGATCCGTACCCATGCTCGACGAGAAGTTCTTGGCGAATAGAAGACGAGGATGGGGTCGAGTGTCAGGCCACCGCCGCCCGATAGGCCGAGAAGATGTCGCCAGGTAGGGCGTGGTCGAGTTCCCAAGTGATCTGGATGGGGCGGTCAGATCGGTGTTCGACGTAGCTAGCGGTGCCGGCGGAGAAGTAGGGCATCGTGCGACCGTTGCTGTCGTTCTTGGTCGGCCGCACGAACAGAGCGACGTTGCTGCCGCCAGCCCGATGTGTGAGGTAACGCTGACCGGTCGGACTGGCGACCGATGTAGCGGCCTGTGACTCCCATTGGAAGAGGCGGTCGCTGATGGAGTAGTCGAGGTAGCGAGTTGTGGGCGAGTAGTCCTTCTCCGTCTTCTGGAGGGTGATGAAGAAGAGGTCGGTCTTGGTCTGCTCGTGCCAGTAGACGCCGGTCTGTAGCGGCAGCGGGGCGGTCACTCCCGATGCTCCGAACGCGGCGAGGATCTCTTCTCGGGTGTAGTTGGCATGGACCTGTAGGGGCACGGGATGGAGCAGGCCGAGAGGCTGGTGCAGATGCGCGATCTGGTCTTCCAGCAACGGCAGAAGGGAAAGCAGCTCTTGACGGAGCTCGTTGTGGCCCCACAGTGCCGCTGCCGCCTCGTCGAGGCTTGAGTAGGTGCCCTTGCGGGGCGTGAGAACGGTGAGGAGCAGGCCCTCGAACTGGCGGCGGGCCCGTTCATCCATCTGGTCAGCCGACGGCGGGCGGTCGGCAGTGAGCAGCCGTTGATAGGTATCAATACGCCCCTGGTCGTCGAGGTGCAGGAGTCGTGCGATGCCTCGGCCCACCTTGCCTTCCCCTTCGGCCGCTGGTGCGAGCGGAATGCCGCAACTGCGACGAAGCTCGGTCCATGTGTGGCCGCCGCGGTAGATGTCCTCACGCTCGAGACCGGTCTCGGCGAGATAGGTGGGGAGTGGGATATCGCCGAGCTCTCGCAGTTCCTGCACCCGCTGCTTCCATGTGGTGGGGAGGGCATTGCGGATGTTGTTGAGGACGATGTCTCTCGCCACCGCGTCGAGCTCAAGATGGCAGCCGGCGGGCAGGTAGGGGAACTCGTCCTTGATGTCTCGCTCGAGCTCGAGGCGGGTGCGCCCGAGTAGCCGTCGGTACCGCAGATCGAAGCGAAACTCCTTGCCCTGGTGGCCGACGAAGTCGAGGACAGTGAGCACGTCCTTGTTGCGTGACTGGCGCAGGCCGCGGCCGAGTTGCTGGACGAAGATCGTGGCGCTCTCCGTGGGGCGCAGCATGAGTACGACATCGATCTCGGGGATGTCGACGCCCTCGTTGAACAGGTCGACGGTGAACAGCACTTGGACCTTGCCGGTGCGCAGATTGGTGAGCGCGTCGGAACGGTCCGTCGCTGTCGTCTTCGACGTGATGTCCAGGGCGGTGATGCCTGCGGTCTCGAAACGTTTGGCCATGAACTCGGCATGTTCGATGCTCACGCAGAAGCCGAGCGCCCGCATCTGCTTCGGTTCGCCGATCTTCTCGCTGACTGCGGCGATCACCTTCGACGTCCACATGTCGTCGGCCGTGTAGACGTTGGTCAGCTCGGCGATGTCGTAGCCGCGGCCTCGCCGCCAGGTCACCCCCGAGAGGTCGGTGCCGTCGTGGATGCCGAAATAGTGAAACGGTGACAACAGGCCCTGTTCGAGTGCGTCCCAGAGGCGGAGCTCAACGGAGATGCGCTCGCCGAACCAGCGCAGGATGTCGAGGCCATCTGTGCGTTCGGGGGTAGCAGTCAGGCCGAGTAGGTGCTTCGGTCGAAGGTGGTCGAGCAGGGTCTCATAGGTCGACGCGGCGGCATGGTGGAACTCATCGACGATCACCACGTCGAACTGTTCCGGATCGATCGCCTCCACGTCGTTGGCGCTCAGCGACTGAATCGACGCGAAGACGTGTTGCCATTCGTTCGGTCGGTGACCGCCTACCCACAGCTCGCCGAACGAACCGTCGCGCAGCACATGGCGGAACGTGGTCTGGCTCTGTTCGAGGATCTCGGTGCGGTGGGCGACGAAGAGTAGGCGGGATCGGTCGAGCTCCTCCCGCAGGTTCCGGTAATCGAGCGCTGCCACGATCGTCTTGCCCGTGCCGGTGGCCGCCACGACGAGGTTGTGGGGGTGGCCTCGTCGGCGGTCGACCTGGAGGCGCTCGAGCATCTGGCGCTGGAACGAGTAGGGCTCGATGGCGAACGGCGTGAGGATGCTGTCGTCGTCCTCGGGGGTCGCCATCGCCTCGGCGAACTGCTTGGTGTCGAACGGCTCGAAGTGTGAGTCGGCCCAGTAGGTGGCGAACGTCCGCTGGAAACCGACGACCACGTCGGGGTTCAGCCGCTGGGACGCACGGACGTTCCACTCGAGGCCCGTCACTTGCGCGGAGAAGCTGAGGTTCGACGAGCCGATGTATACGGTCGAGAAGCCGGTCGCCCGTTCGAACATCCACGCCTTGGCGTGGAGGCGAGTGCTCGACTCGTCATAGGAGACCTTCACCTCGGCACCCAGGTCAGCCAGCGCTTCGAGCGCCCGTCGCTCGGTGCTGCGGGTGTAGGTGGTGGTGATCACCCGCAGGGGCTTTCCGCCTTCGACGTGACGACGGAGCGCCGGAAGGAGCTCGCGGATACCGGTCCAGCGGATGAAAGCTATGACGACGTCGATCCGGTCGGCCGATTCGATCTCGGCCGCGATTTCCCGGCCAACGCTCGGCTGATCACGGGCGTTGGTCATCAGGACCGTGTCGCGCAGTGGGGTGATCGGTCGTTTGATCGGGATCGAATCGCCGGTAGGTGCGAGGCGCTCGATGGCCGTGAGTCGCTGGACAGGGTCGGTGGTTCGGCGGGTTGGGTCGACAGCGTCGGGGTGGAGGCGATTGATCTCGGCCAGGAGAGCTGCCGACAGGTTGACGGTCGCCGCCTGTCGGTCCTCGGTGCTGACCGTGCTGAGCGCATCGGCCGCCCATCGACCCACGATCTCGCCCATCCGATCGGCCATCTCCGCCGGTTCCACCGATTCGATTACCGCCTGAAGCCTGCGTTCCGAAAGCCCGTCGGCTGACGCGTCGAAGAACTCGTCGACCAGTTGGTCATAGAGCCCCGGAGAAAAGTCAGGCACAAGCTCCCCTTTGTTGTCTGCCTTGCTCAAGCCGGCCGCGGCTGCTCGAAGTACAGATCACGGTCAGCGCTTCATCCGGTTGAGCTCGCCGCAACGATGGCCTGGGAACGTCTGCGGGCAGATGCTCGATATCTCCGCCCAATTTCCGTCGTCGAAGATCCGCCACACCAGCGGGTTCCCCGCGGTCACGTCTAGCAGCGCGACAAGATCGGGAAGGTCGATTCCGGCGCAAACGGTCCTTAGGCATGAGACCAAACTGGCCGGTGAGCTGTATCGAAGGTCTCTATCTTCGAGAACAAGGATTGACCGCCCATCGCCGGCTTCCTTGAGAAGCTTCGGGCACTTGTTCCGCAGCGATCGTGAGATCCGCTCCTCTCGACGACGATCAATACCATCAGACGGCCGAGGCTCAATCATCACCACTTGCGCCGTGAGTTCGTGAAACTGGAAGTGTCCTGCCATTCGAATCAGGCTGACCTCAAATGACACACCGGTTGGCGTGCCACGGCGGCACTCCTGCGGCGAGTTCGATGCTGGACACGGGCTTTCGTCTAGCGCGTCTCGGACCCACGCCTCAATGGACTCCGCGGCTCGAGCCCGCTCGCTCTGTTCGATGGACGCGAGTTCACCTGCAGGAATGAATAGCCGGAAGCTGCCCGCATCAACGTATCCATCGATCTCTGGGCCGCCGAACGGGAACATCTCTTTGGCAACGCGTATGTCCATGATCTGGTGGTCGTAGCTCTCCACAATCGTGTGCTCGACGGCTACGACGGTCCCGGCTTGATCTCTTCCCACGAGATCGACCGCGGGACGGTTGCGCTGCACTTCGTCGGGACACAATTCGGGTTCAAAGGGCCCCACCCCTCGGTGAATAGCGTCGTGCTCGGCCACCATCAGTGCGAGAAGCTGGTCTCGCTTGAGGTTTGTCAGTGGCTCCATGGGCGCACCGTAGCCCCCGCGACTTTGGGTTTGGAGACCTGGACGTGTCGCTCTAGCCCTCGAATGCGCGGGCATGGGCCGCCAAGCGGCCTTGGTGGCACGAGGATAGACCTCCGCGGCCCTCGCTTCGGTGGGGCCCAGAATGGTCGCCCCAGTTCCAGTACGAGTGAGAGGACACCGAGCGTCGAATGAAGGAAGACGTACTCGAACAGATCGTTGACGACTATCTGCAGCACCGCGGATACTTCACACAACACAACGTGCGGTTCCGGCCGCGGCGGGACCACTCGGATTACCTTGCCTCGCAGGATTCGGTGAGCTCCGATGTCGATGTCGTTGGTATCGATCCGCGGCGGGCCGGAGTCGACCGCGTCGTCGTGGTCAGCTGCAAGGCATGGCAGGTTGGCTTCGATGCCACCGCCAAGTTGGCAGAGCTGAACGGGCTCAAGAAGAACCCGAAACGAGAGACATGGCGTCATTTCCGCGAGCTTTGGATTCCGAAGTGGAGCGAGGCGTTTCGTTCTGTTGTCGAGGATCTGACCGGTGAGTCGACGTTTAGCTACCGGATAGCGGTCACACACCTCCGCGGCGATGCGGATGCCTGGGCGGTGGATCCGACGATCAAGTCGAACCTGTCAGGCTGTTCCTTCGGCTTCCTCACTCTCGAGGAGATGTGGTCCAGGATGCTCGCTGAGCTGGGGACCTCGCCGGCAAGCAGCGAGATTGGACGACTGGCCCAACTGTTGAAGGCGGCCCGGCTGACCAACTCCGGCAGATGATGGACTAGCCGAACGGGCTCGCAGCGGTTATCAGATAGCCGGGGTGACTCGTTCTCGGGGAACGGCGGCCTCGCCACGAATCGTCCGGACCGTTCGGATAGGCCCTAGCCATGGGGTGGCGAGTTGCTCCATTTCGTGGGGCTGGACTTGTAGCCGGGCGCATTGCAGTTTGAGTAGTTATCGAGTACGTTGTGTAGGACAGTCATACGAAAGGCCCGACATGCCGACAATGAGTATACGCGTAGGGGAAGATCTCCACCGCAGAATTGAAGATGCCGCCGAGGGCGCAGGGATCTCAGTTAGCGAGTGGACGAGGCGACTTCTCGTCTCGTCGATGGGTCTCGACGAGACGAACGACTGGGGCGCGCCGACCACTCTTTCGATGCGCGAGCGACAGCAGCTCTCACTCCTTCACCAGCTTGCCGAGCGTGTCTCCATTGACGAGTACGACACGGCATACCACGCCACGATGGTCAGGGTCCTCCAGCGCGGATACACCGGCGAGTACTTAGAAGAGTTCGCAGCGATCGATGAAGAGTTGCCGATGTCTGAGTGCCGGATCGTGAAGGACATTCTGGACATGTTTCGTGTGATCATGGTCAGTGTTGACAAGATTGGGGCCGACAGCGTTCGTCAGAACGATGACCTAGCGGAGCACTTGTTGAGCTTCCGGGGTTTCGACTTCAACGACCCCCGCGAAGGTCGATTGGCCAGCTACGCGGCGCACCTGATCGAGATGGGCCGATGGAGCGAACTTGCCAAGTGTTTCGATGATGAACACGAGGGAGGCAATTCGCACATGCCTGTTCTTAGTTCCTACCTGCGGATGCTCGATGAATTCCAACCGATCTGGGCCGAGATGATCGGGGGCATCGGTCGTGGTCGATATGCGCTGGATGAAGCTGAGCTCTGCAGAGTGATACGCGCTGCCTAGGTCCTGATTCTGCCTACGACAGATTGTCGACTGCCACCCACAGCTGACTCGTTCTTCGTCGGGGAGCGCGTCGGCGCTTAGCGGGACAAGGGTGAGCGACTGCCGTCGCGTGTTGAGTAGTCCAGCCTGGTCCGTCAGTCTTCAGGCAGTGCGATTGATGCGAGTTCGACGCTCGCCGCTGACTTCGCGACTGGGAGTCAGGTCTTCGCGGTTTGCTCGCGCAGTTCGATGTTGTCCGTTTCGAGATCTTGGAGGCGTGCGCTGACCAGGTCTCCGAGGCTGACGAGGCCGCACAATTCGTTGCTCGAGTTCACGACCGGCATATGGCGGAAGCGACCGGTGGTCATGACGAGCATTGTCGCCTCCAAGTCGTCCTCGAGCTGACACGTCGACACGTTCTCCGTCATCAGATCCTCGACCTTGACCCGCAACGTTCCTTCTTGCTCGCGAGCAAGGTGGTAGATGACA
>JAJCXW010000086.1 GCA_029263235.1 Acidimicrobiales bacterium | reverse complement strand
TCGGCTTGCCATTCAATCGCCGCCGCAACTCTGCTTTCCTGGACGGGGTCGGACCCGATGTAGTCGACCTCATGACCCCCCTGACACGACACTTGAACAATGTGAGCGTCGCCTGAAGATCGTGACCCCGCAGCCGCCCTTGACATTCTGACCGGCAATCGACATACTTCGAACCATGTCAGGTAATCCGAACGGTGACAGGCGTTCCGCACGCCGTCAGGAAACATTGGCTGAGATCGTAGCGGCAGCCTGGGAAATGGTGGCAGAGCACGGTCTTGCCGGGCTCTCGATGCGTGATCTCGGCGATCGTGTCGGAATGCGCGCTCAGTCTCTCTACTCGTACTTCGCGTCGAAGAACAAGATCTACGATGCCATGTTCATGGAGGGTTACCAGGCCTTTAGTGCCTGGATGGAAGCGACCGACGACCCGCGATTCCGCGCTGATCCGGCCCGCCCCGCTCGGCTACTGGCACATAGGTTCGTAGAGTTCTGCACGATCGACCCGGTTCGATATCAGCTGCTCTTTCAGCGCACCATCCCCGGGTTCGAGCCCTCTCCAGAGAGCTACGCCGTAGCGCTGAAGGCCTATGAGAACGCCCGGGAACGGCTGGCCGACTCCGGTCTACGCGATCAGGAGACCACCGATCTCTGGACGGCAATGTTGACCGGCCTGGCAGATCAGCAGATATCGAACGATCCAGGCGGAGACCGTTGGGAGCGCCTCGTCGACCGTGCCGTCGACCTGTTGCTCGCCGACCCACAAACTCATCCCCACACCGAAAGCGATAAGGCATGACCCACTTGACCACGATCGATGTCTCCACCATCCCCGCTGTGAACCACGGCGAAGCGATGCGCCTCCAAGAGGCCGAACTCAAGCGAGCGCTCGAACTCCTCCGCACTCTGGGATCCGAGCAGTGGTCGAAGCAGACCTACTGCCCCGACTGGGAAGTTCGGCGAATGTGGCTTCACGTGCTGGGCGCCTGCGAGGCGGGCGCATCGATCCGCGAAAACGCCCACCAGATGCGTGCGGGCCGCAAGCTCAGCAAGAAGCTCGGCGTGCCCCTCGAGGCAGGGCTGTCTGGGGTGCAGGTCGCGGAGCGCGAGGATCTGACCCCCAAGGAACTCCTCGAGCAGCTCGAACGCACGACACCCAGGACCATCAAGGGTCGAGCCCGCACTCCCCGACCTCTCAGGGCACTCAAGATCGCCATCGACGGCCCGGTCATCGAGAAGTGGGCTCTCGGCTATCTCATCGACATCATCTACCTTCGCGACGTCTGGATGCATCGCGTCGACACTGCTCAGGCAACCGGTGCCGATCTCGTTCTCACCGCGGATCACGACGGACGAATAGTGGCTGATGTCGTCGCCGAGTGGGCGCGCCGCCACGGCCAGCCGTTCAATCTCGAGCTCACCGGCACAGCCGGCGGAAGCTTCAAGTCGGGCCAAGCTGGCGAAACGATCTCGATCGATGCGGTCGAGTTCTGTTCGTTGATCGCTGGAAGAGGCAACACCAGTGGGTTGCTCGCCACCATCGTTCCCTTCTGACCCAATCCACAGGCACAGTTGCAGAAGTGAGCCCGACGAGGACCTGTATCTACTCGACAGATCCCGGCTGACTTCCTACAGTGATCGGCATCCGATCGACATCGGTGGCTAGGGATCCGGCCGTGCCCACGGACAGGACCAAGCGCCACAGCGCCTTCGAAGAGTCGGCGTGCATCTGAAGGGACAAAAGCCTCGAGGAGTGAGATCGGCACTGTAGAACGCGTGCCGACCCAGGAACCTCCAGATGCTTGAAGCCGATCGCCCCAGCCATGCCCGTGCCGTGGGCACAGCCCTACTCGTGACGATGCTCTGGAGTTCGTCGTGGATCCTGATCCGCATCGGACTCGACGACGAGGATCTTCCACCTCTCACCTTCGCCGGGCTGCGCTTTGCAGTTGCGGCGCTGGTGCTCTTGGGCTGGACCATTTCAAGGCGATCGCGTCGCCGTCAACTCAGCACACTCGACAGATCAACGGTCAAGAGGCTCGTGATCCTGGGGCTTGTCTACTTCAGCGTCACTCAGGGGGCCCAGTTCGTGGCGATCGACGCGCAGCCGGCCGCAACCTCGAGCCTGATGCTGGCTCCGACCGCATTCTTCGTGGCAGTGCTCTCAGGCCGCGCTATCGGCGAACGGGTCTCAGCCCGTCAACTCGTCGGAGCAGTACTCGTGGCGGGCGGTGCAGCGGTGTATCTCTCAGGGAATCTCGGCGCAACCTGGATCGGCATGGTCGCGTCGACTGTCGGCTTGGGTGCCAACGTCGCCGGGGCCTTGCTCGGACGACAAGTGAACCGACAAGGCAACGTGTCACCTCTGGTGGTGACCACGGTCAGCATGTCCATCGGGGCCTTCCTCCTACTTGCCATCGGGGTCGGCGTCGAGGGCCTGCCGGATCTCACACCGAAGTCCGCTCTGATCATCGGATGGCTCGCCATCGTCAACACCGCTGTTGCCTTCACTCTTTGGAACACCGCACAGCGGCGGCTTGCCGCGGTCGAGTCATCCGCGATCAACAACACCATGCTGATCCAGATCGCCGCGCTGGCGTGGGTCTTCCTGGGTGAACGGCCCGGCTCTCTCGGCATCATCGGCATCATCATCGTGTCAGCCGGAGCATTCCTCGCTCAGACCCGAGCCGAAGCCGCTGCAACAGAAAGCGTCAGACGCTGCTGAGGAAGGTCCGGTTCGTCGGGGCGATCTGGTGTTGGCGGATCAGGCACTCTTCGGCGCGCCAGCACCACCCGACAACCTGCGATTGTGTACCTCCTCTGATCTATCGGCCGATGTCGGTATCAGAGACGGTGCTGGCGGAACGATGTTCACCGCCATCAGATTGACCAACGTCAGTGCCTCATCGTGCGGTCTTCCCCTCGATCTGGAGCTCTACGCCGAGGGACTCGTGCACGTCCCCGGCGCTACCAGCTATCAACCACGTGAAGAGGTGGTGCCCCGTTCCTACCCGATCGCAAACCACTACACCGATCCTGTGCTAGCCCCGGCAAACGCGGTCTTGCTGACGTTCGTCGGAGCGAGCTTTCTCCCCGGCGGCGGAGGATTCGACGACATAGTGCTTGAGTTCCTGACTATCCGCTTCCCTGAAGGCGACGACATCCTCCTTGATATCGCCGCCGCCGAGGAAGGGCACATCTGGGCAAATCGGTGGTGGGGGCCAATTGAGGCCGGGGAGGGGTTCTCAATCAGGGCCGCCGCCTCGTCTAGGCCGGATCTACGCGGAGAGGTCCTCGGAGGGTGGCCATAGACTATGAAGCTATGGACATGTCCACTGCTCACAGAGGTCGCGGCCCAGAGATTACGACGATAGGGAAGCTCGCTCGACGATTCGGGCTCTCACGCAGCACGCTTCTCTACTACGACTCGATCGACCTGCTCAAGCCAAAGGCTCGAAGCAACAAGGGCTACCGCCTCTACTCGCCTTCCGAGGTCGAGCGGCTCCGGAACGTCTGCCGCTATCGAGCTGCCGGCATAGCGCTCGCAGACATCAAACAGCTTCTCGATTCGCCCGGTAGTCGCCTGGCCGATGTCCTGGAAATACGACTGGAGTCCCTCAACAGCGAGATCCAGGCGCTTCAGGACCAGCAACGCCTGATCGTCGGGCTCATGGAGAACCAAGGCCAACTCAGCCGAGTGCGAATCATGAGTCGGGATCGCTGGACCTCTCTGATCGCGGCCTCGGGATTCACCGAGAGTGAAATGCTGCAGTGGCACACGAGCTTCGAGAGAGCTGCCCCGAGCGAACACCAGGAGTTCCTCGAGTTGCTTTGCTTCTCAGACCGCGAAATCCGGGACATTCGCGCCTACGCGGCTGGGTGAATCGGGTCAGTCGCTTGGAGGCGAAAACGAGGGGCTAACGAGGATCTCCCCTGTTTCGCAATAGTGCCTCAACGTGTTCCAGGTGAAGTACAGGAGAGCTTTGCTCTTTCCCTCGAGCTCCTCAAACTCGGCACTGTTCATGGTCCGCGAGAGGAGCGTCGTAGTATCCGTCATCTCACAGATAGTGCCGCCGCCTTCGACCTCTACGAGAGCGGCCGTGCGATTGAGTACGGCGATCTCACCGAAGATCAAAAGGAACTCGAGTGAACAACTTCGAGGGTCAAAGGCCGTGGTCACCCACGTAGTCGGGCCCGTCTCTCCGAAGAACAGTGGCTTTGTGAAGCTCTCCTGGAAGATGCCGTTCTTCTCGTTGAAACCGCTCGCTGCATAGACGAGGTCATACGCCACTCCCTCACTCCACCCTTCGATCCACTCCTCCTCCCGGACGGGGCACCAAAGCGGGAAGATCTCACGTCGCGGTGCATGGATCACTCCTCGGCTGGAGACCGTGAGTCGCTTCCCCGAACTCTCGTCGATCTCGCTCGTGAATTCGAGCCCCTGAGGGAGTTCTTCGCTGGCCATATCGATCTCCTCGAGTCGTAGAGCCGGATCAGGGCGGCTCATGGATCGAACCTAAACCATGAAGCAATAGACAGGTCAAGATATTGCTCCCTCGAACACGAACAGCCCACCGCAAGCCCGACCCCTTGAAGGCTCTCAGGAAACTCTCAGCTAGTTGTCACACCGATCTACAGTCCCGACCCCGAACAGGTCGACACGGTCAACGCTGCCTCGCCCCCGGCGCCAATCCTCCGAAGCGCCGGATGGCTATTCTCGTGTTCCGGTCCCCGATCAGGCCCTCTCGGCTCGTGCCGAGGCTGGAATGTGGAGGGCTAGCAGGGCTTCGGTCTCCACGGACGGGCTGGGTTTGTGGAAGAGGAATCCCTGGGCGAATTCGCAGCTTAGAGTACGGAGGGTGGCGAGCTCTTCAGGGGTTTCGATGCCCTCGGCGATACATGGAAGGCCGAGGTTCCGGCCGAGATCGATGATGGTGCGGGTCAGGGCCTGCTTGTCGGTGTCTGTGTCGATGCCGTCGATGAACTCTCGATCGATCTTGAGGGTGTCGGCTGGGTAGTCGCGTAGTTGGCCGAGCGAGGAGTAGCCGGTGCCGAAGTCGTCGATGGAGACGCTGACGCCTTGGTCGCGGAGTTGATGCAGCTTTTGGCGGGCGTCTGATCCGCGTCGGATCATCATGGTTTCGGTGATCTCGAGAACAAGGTTGGCTGGTTCGATTCCTGCGCTCTTGATGATGTCGAGTACTCGCGGAACGAATTCGGCTTCTTCGAGGTGGGCGGCGGCGATGTTGACCGCCACCGTGAACGAGTAGAGGTGTGGATAGTGCGATCGCCAGGTGCCGGCTTGTGTGCAGGCCCGGCGAAGTACGTACCAGCCGAGCTCGGCGATCATGCCGGAGTTCTCGGCGAGGGGAACGAACCGGGCGGGGCTGACCGCGCCGTGACTGGGGTGGTTCCAGCGGGCCAGCGCTTCGACGCCGATGGGCTGGCTGGATTCGAGATCATATACGGCCTGGTAGGCGACGTCGATCTTGTTGTCGGTGATCGCCGTGCGCAGGTCCGCCTCTAGTCGTACGCGGTCCGCGAGCTCAGTGCGAAGTTCCTCTTCGAACACTCTCCAGGTCGACCCGCCAGCACGTTTGGCTTCGTACATGGCCAGGTCGGCGCCGCTTATCAGCTCGGTGGAGGTCTTCACATGTGCAGCATTCGCGATACCAACGCTGGCCGTGATCGTGATCTCCGCAGCGTTGAGACGCAGAGGTGTCGACATCGCGGTGACGATGCGCTCAGCGATCGTCACGGCTTCGGCCAACCCGTCCAGACCTTCGAGCAGCACTCCGAACTCGTCTCCGCCCAGACGAGCAACGGTGTCGGCGTCGCGCACACATCGGCTCAGCCTTCCCGTCACCGCGATGAGTGCTTCATCACCCAATGCGTGGCCGCGGGTGTCGTTGACGTCCTTGAACCGGTCCAGATCGATCACCAGGAACGCGTCGGTGCGGCCCTGGGCTTGGCGGGTCGCGGCCGCGTGTTCGATTCGGTCGGCCATGAGATTGCGGTTGCCCAGCCCGGTGAGCTGATCATGCAATGCCCGATGCTCGAGATCGGTGTGGCTCTGGCGGAGTCGATCGGACATGGTGTTGAACGACTTGGCCAGTTCAGCCAACTCCGCGGGACTGTCCACGTCGACAACGTGGCCCCACTCGCCCGAAGCCAGCCGATGGGCCGCTTCACGCAGCAGCGTGATCGCGTTCACCGCCCCGCCCCACAACAACCTCGTCACCGCATGCATCACCGCGAGTCCGGCCAGCAGCGCGGCGGCTGCCAGCCACAGCGCCAGTTGCTTCTTGGACGCCGCCGATTGCACTGCATCGGCCTGCTCTGTCAGGGCTGACGCCTGAGCGGCGTCAAGCGCCACAATCACCCCATCGATCTCATCACCGACAGTGCCAAGATGATCGGCAAGCTTGAACGCATCGGGGAAGTCGCCAGTCAGCCCGAGCTCGAACCCCTCCAGCGCCAGACGCCAGTGCTCTTCTGCGGCACGGATCTCGACAGCCTCTTCAGCGAACTGCTCGCTCTCTTGGGCATGGATTTCGTCAAATGCGTCGCTGACACCGGTCGCGGCAAGGTCGTACTCGCCGCGGATGAACGAGGGAGCACCCTGATAGATCCCGAATGACGCCGTCCAACCCGCCAACTCCGCCTTACGGACCTCTCCCTCGAGGTGCAAAACGGGGACCAACTCCTCACGCGAATGTGCGGCCGTCGCCGACAGGCTGCTCTCCATGCCGAGCATCGACCACAGGATCACCCCAGCCGCGGCCAGGAAACACACCGATACTGCCACCATCACAGCAACCAGACGAGAGTGCATCGTCGACAACAAACCCATGCCCTTCGCTCCCGATCTCCTCGACCTCACATCGCACCTCACCCTCAGTCGCTCAATTCGGGCCACCCGACCCGCACACCTCCCAATCGGCCCATGCCCGGCCGGTTTGAGCGATTCGGTTCCTCGAACTCCGATACAGCGGGCTCGTGCACCAGACACGATCTCATCGAAGACCGCCTCGAGCGTGTCTGTGCCGTGGGTCAAGTCTCTAGATCAGTCTGAGCCGTCCGAATGGGCCTGAGCTGGTTGAAGGCTCCGTCGCAACGATTGCTCCATGCTCTGTCGAGCGGCGCCAAGGTCGACCAGCTCGGGTGCAAGGAGAAGCTGCAGGGCGATCCCGCGCAGCTGCCCGAGAAACCCCACGGCGTACCCGGATGCACCGACCGTTGAGTCGATTTCTCCCCTCGATTGTCCGCGCTCGATGATCTCCTCGACGGTGTTCCGAAACGCTTCGTCCGACCTCGCCATGCGCGGCCGCAGTTCCTCGTCGGCAACAGCCGTCGCCCACAGCACCAGGAAGGCTCGATGAACCGACGGTAGATCGGCCAGCATGCCGGTAAAGACCGATGCGATCTCAACGAGCTCTTCGACGCTCACCTCGAGGCTCGACGCCGGCGCGGTGGCTTCGATGAACTCACGCTCGACTCGATCGACCAGCTCGGCGATCAGAGCAGCCTTGGTGCCGAAGTGGTGGTTGGCGATCCCGCGGCTGTAGCCGGCGCGTTCGCCGACCTCGGCGAGGGTCACCCCCCCGAGACCTTTCTCAGCGATCAGCTCGGCAGCCGCGAGCATGAGCTTGGTGCGTGATTCGGCGCTGCGTTGCGCCTGTGTACGTCGGGTCGGATCGTTGTTGCCCACAACAAGACCCTAGGCACCAACATGCTTGACAGCAAGCACGTGATATGAATACATGGATCGAAGACGAAAGGTGCCTGCCATGACATCCGATGAACTGCGACGCCGTCGCCTCGAGGTGCTCGAAGAGCATTTCCAGTCCGAGGTGGACCACGACTGGGACACGTGCCTCGGGACGTTTCACGAGGTTCCGCGCTATGAGATCGTGCCGACGGGTCAGATCCATGAGGGACGTGACGCCGTGAGGGCTTATCACGTGGACCAGCGAACGGCCTTCCCTGACCAGCATCACGAGAACGTCAGGATCCACGTCGCCGACGACGACACGATCGTGACCGAGTTCGACCTGATCGGCACCAACACCGGGCCCTTCGGTGGTCTTGAGCCGACGGGCAAGGCCTTCCGAGTACCCGTCGTTGCAATCTTCTCCTTCGTCGACGACGGGATCACCAACGAACGCGTCTATCTCGATGTGGCGAGCCTCGTTCGTCAGATCGGGCGAACCGAATTGCTTCCCCTGATCGGTGTCGAGGGCTTCGCTGCCGCCGAGATGCGCTGACACGGATCCGATCGATGATCGCCGATCTTCGCGGGAAGACCGCACTCGTGACCGGTGCCGGTTCCGGCATCGGCGAGGCGGTGGCCCGCTGTTTCGTCGAGCAAGGCGCTGTCGTGGTCGCCACCGACGTGAATGTGGACGGGGTCGAGCAGCTCGCCGAGGAGCTCGGGCGAGATGCTGTCAAGGTTGTTCAGCTCGACGTCACCGATGCCACGCAGTGCGCTCAGGTGGCCAGCGAGGTCGCTGCATCCCACGGCCACCTCGACCTCCTCGTATGTAGTGCCGGTGTCGTACTCGCCGACGATCGGGAGCTTGCTCGCGATACACCGGCCGACTGGGACCAGTGCTTCGCAGTCAACGTCCGCGGCGTGGTCAACTCGTGCGAGGCGGTGATGCCGACAATGAAGTCGCAGGGACAAGGCTCGATCGTAACCATCGGGTCGATCTCCGCGCACGGGGCCCGCGCCACGCTGGGTGCCTATCCCGCCAGTAAGGCTGCGGCTCTGCGCTACACGAAGGGGCTCGCTCTGGATCTCTCCCCCACCATTCGAGTGAACGCGGTGTGCCCAGGGGCAGTGTGGTCGGGTATGCAGTCTCGGATTCTCGCGGAGACCCGCCGGGTAGTTCACGCGCTCGATCCCTCGGTGCCGTTGGAGGAACCCTCAACGGATGACGAGACAGCCTTCTTCGCCTCCTACCAAGCGATTACCCCCCTTGGTCGGCCCCAACGCCCCGTTGACGTCGCCAAGGCGGTTGCTTTCCTTGCATCGGACGATGCTTCGGAGATCACCGGACAGTGCCTCCACGTCGACGGCGGTGCCATCATCCGTGATTGAGATCGGAGCGCAGTGACGGTCAAGCTGTACGGATTCACCGTTGGACACCTGACGATCCCCTGGTCGTTCATGGTCGACGGCCGCGAGGGTGCGATCAAAGTCCCGGTGCCGTCATACGTCGTGGTGCACCCGACCGCGACCGCCGTGTTCGACAGCGGGCTCAACGTCGCTGCCTTGCGGGATCCGGCCGCCCATGTCGGCGAGTTTCTTGCTGCGTTCCACACGTTCGACTTCGTGTCCGGCGAGGAGCTCGGCGCCCAGCTCGACGGAATCGAATTCGGGGCCGACCGTATCGACCTCGTGATCAACAGTCACCTCCACTTCGATCACGCTGGCGGCAACGGCCAGTTCCCGAGAGCGGACGTGCTGGTTCAACAGGCCGAGTGGGACGCCGCTCACGTGGATGACGCCCAGCTACGCGGGTACGTCGCTGCAGACTTCGACACGGGCCAGGAGGTCCGCCGAGTGGTCGGCGACCACGACGTGTTCGGCGACGGGAGCGTGCGCTGTATCCCGACTCCGGGGCACACTCCTGGGCACCAGTGCCTCGTCGTGCAGACCGAGCACGGCGGGGAAGTCGTCCTGTGTGCTGATGCCTGCTATCTGCGCGAGTCCCTCGAGTCGTTGCTGCTGCCTGGAGTCATCAGCGATCCAGTCGCTGCGCTTCAGACGCTCCATCGGTTCCGCGATCTCCAGGCATCTGGCTCTCGTGTGCTCTTTGGCCACGACCCGGAGTTCTGGAAGTCTGTTCCCCATGCTCCGGCGCGTATCGGCTGACCGGATCGACCGGCAATCCACACGACACTTCCCAAGGAAGGCACAACATGACCGTTCATACAGGCGCCGAGCTGCTGGCGGCGGCGATGGCCAACGAGTCGATCGAAGTCGCCTTTGGTCTGCCATGCCCTGAGCTGGACCCGCTGCTCGCCGTGCTCGACGACCACGGCATTCGGCTCGTACCAGTTCGCCACGAGGCGGCTGCGGTACACATGGCCGAGGGCTACTACAAGAGCACCGGCAGGGTGGCGGCGGTGCTCGGTAACCCGGGGCCCGGCTCGGCCAACTTGTTGCCGGGGGTCCTCACGGCGCTTCACGAAGGATCTCCGGTACTCGTCCTCACAGCGCAACACCGCCTCGAGGTCGTATACCCATCGACGCCGGCCACGTTCCAGGGACAGGACCAAGTCGGCCTCTTCGCCCCGGCGGTGAAGTGGAACGCTCCGGTGCTCGACGGCCGACGGATACACGAGATCGCCCGGATGGCCTTCCGTGAGATGTGGAACGGTCGACCGGGACCGGTCCACCTGGATGTGCCCGCCCCCGTGCTGGCCGAGACCATCGAAGTCGACGAGGCCCCTATTCGTCCTCCTGGTGCCTACCGGGCGGAGCCGGCCCGAGCGTCCAGCGAGACGGTCGATGCCGCGGCCGAGCTTCTCGCCAACGCGCAGCGACCAGTCATCTTCGCCGGGACCGGTGTCGAACGAGGTGACGCCTGCGCCCAACTCCGGAATCTCGCTGAGCTTCTTCGCTGTCCCGTGATCACCAGCCAGGCCGGACGGGGAGCATTTCGAAGCGACCATCCTCAGGCGCTCATCAGCTCGGCCCACGGAGCGGACCTCGCTCGTCGTGAGGCAGACGTGATGCTCATTGTCGGGTCCCGGGTAGGCAATCTCGACACGCCCTATGACAAGTACTGGGGCGATCCGGCGACCAAGCAAGTCATCCAGATCGACCTCGATCCCCGACACATCGCTGTCACACGGCCGGTCGATCTGGCAATCGTCTCCGATGCCGCCTACGCACTCAGGGCGATCGCCGCTCGGCTACATCATCACGAAGCGAGCCGCGTCGATTCCTCCGACCTGGAGCGTTACCAAGCCGCCGCAGCCCAGCAGCAACTCGAACTCGCCGGCCCCATCCTCGAATGGCCGGGGCCGGGCATTCATCCAGCCCACGCGATGGGCGTCATCGGCGCTCGCTTCGGATCGGATCCGATCTACACAGTCGACGGCGGAAACACGGCGGTCTGGGCCTACCTTCTCTTGCCCCCGACCGAACCCCGTTCGTACCTGAGCATCCTCGAGATGGGCATGCTCGGCACTGGAATCCCGTCGGCGATCGGAGCGAAGCTCGGATCGCCCGACCGCACCGTCATCTGTGTGACCGGCGACGGCGCAGCCGGCTTCAACATCATGGAGCTGAAAACCGCGGTCCGAGAACAGTTGAACTTCGTGACGGTCGTCTTCGCAGAGGGCTCGTGGACCATGGAGGAGCCGACCCAGCTGGACCGCTACCAGCGCACGTTCGGCACCGAACAGGGCGACATTCGCTGGGACCTCCTGGCGGTCAGCCTCGGTTGTCACGGCGAACTGGTCGAAGAACTGGAGGATCTCGACGAAGCCCTCGGTCGAGCACACGCCCACCCCGGGCCAAGCGTCGTCTGTCTCCGCACTGACCTCGACGGCAACCGAGCACTACCACCGGGAATCCGCGAGCGCTTCAATGAGGCCTACACCGGACCATCGTGACGGGGAGATCACAGGGACGCTAGTCACTCCCATATCAATGCCGTGCACGCGCGCCAAGGCGTGATCCGGTTTCTGGCACTCCCCACACGGTTCACGTGAGGCGCTTGACCACCCAGGAAGCCACACTTACGATGACCTCCGGACGGGAGGCGTACGTGCGGGGATTTGCGGCGGCTATCAGTGCAATCGTGATGGTTTCCTCAGCCTGCGGCGGAGCAGAGTCGACCGAGTCACAAGTCGACAATGCCGTCGTGAGCACAACGGCCCCAACCTCGACCGCGACGCAGCCGGACACCACGGTGGGTCAAAGCCCGGACCCAGATCCAGCGGCCACCCCTGCCACCGAGGTCGCGGCAGATTCACTCGCGACGAATGGCGACGTCGTCTGGGCGACTGTAGGCAGTCAAGTTTTTGCCATCGACGCAGCAACTGCGGCCGTGATCGATGTTCTCGACTGGGGAGACCCCTTCTGCGACAAACTGTGGACAGACTTGGTGCAGTTCGGTGTCGCCGTCGGGATGTTCGATGCAGATCCCGGGTGCGACCCGAACGACCCCGGGCAAAAGCGGACAGTTGCCTACTCCCATGACGGCGTGGAGATGTTCTCTACAATTCCGGACACACCGGCTGGTCAATTCCTGGTGACGGTCGCGCTCAGCAATAACTCCGAGCTGGCAGTCGTCAGCGCCTTTCCCGCTCCCGGAGTTGAACGGGTCGTCGTCAGCGACGACGCCATACACCTCGTCGCGCAAACCATCGAAGACGTCGGGCTCACCATCACGGCCCGACGCTTCGGCTTCACGGTACTCAGCGGCGACGAGGCGTTCTCACCCGGGACTCTCGCGGCCGAAACCCGCTCCACCACCGAAGCGGGTGTCAGCGCCATGGGCCTCACGCGATTCATGGTCAGAGGCATGAGCATCCCCACCGGGGGTGACACCGTCGTGGGCACCAACAGCCTGCCGGGCACCATCATCACGATCGACTCCGACGGCCGCCCTCAGATCCACTTGATCGACGGGCTGACCGACATCAGAGGGGAGGGAGTCTTCCTCGATGTCGCCGGATACCAGGGCGAGGCCGCGCTGTTCCTTTCGGTCTTTCACGGTGGCCTGTGTGACGAGGTCGAGTACTTCGCCATCGACCCCGTGAGCATCGAGGTTCTCGCGTCGTGGATCCAAGAGACGGGCCAATGTGTCGGCATCCCGTTCTCGGCCGGCATGAACACGTATCTGATGGCCCCAGACGGGAAGGTCATGTACACACTTACTCCAGAAGGTGGCGGCATCGGCACGCCCCGACCGCTGGGTGACAATCACCAGAACGTCCTGCAGTTGGGCGACGCTGCGTTCATCGCAGCGCACGGAGGAGCCAGTCTCATCGACGAAGAAGGCGCACGACTCGGCTGCCCGATTGGCGGAATAGACCAACGCTCACCGGCGGTGGTCACCGACAGCGGGCTCGTATACGCGGTGGCCGACGGGATCGTCACCGCCCTCGACCCCACCGACTGCGGCTGACACCTTCGGCGACACTTGACACCAAGGTCCCATCGCGCCGCTGAGTGCGGCATGTATCCCTAGCGGTATTCGTCTCGTCTGTAGTGGGAATAGGAGGTAGCTATGAGTGACGTAGACGCCAGTAGCCTTGTTGCCGCTACTCGGGAGGACGCGATGACCGCTGATGCGGTCGAAACTGATTTCGAGCTTGCCTACCGCACCCACTACGCCGGAGTGCACCGCTTCGTGTTTCGTCTGGTGAACGACTCTGCGCTGGCCGACGAACTCACCCAGGACACATTCCTGAAGGCATACCGAGCCTGGGAGGGCTTTCGGGGAGAGGCCTCGGTGCGCACGTGGCTGTTCCGGATCGCGCGCAACACGAGTCTCGACCAGCTGCGAAGTCCCCGTAACCGAGCACGCTCGATCGAGGGACCGACGGGGCGCAGATACGTCGAACCTGCGGATAGCGGAACCTCGATCGCCGGGGCGGACCCGGACCTGGGAGTCTCTGCCTCGGTGCGAAGGATCGAGATGACAACTTGTGTCCGAGGCTTTGTCGACGACCTGCCCGAGACCCTACGAACGCCACTGATACTCCACGACCTCGACGGCTTCACCAACCCTGAGATAGCCGATCTCCTCGAGTGTTCGCTCGCCGCGGCAAAGATGCGCCTCCACCGGGCCCGACGCGAGCTGCGCCAGCTCGTCGATGAACGCTGCGACCTGTTCTATGACGAACGCAATGTGCTCTCGTGCCTTCCCGGCCCACCCGAAACATCTGCACCGGGTTTCAAGGTGTGACTTGCGAGGACGAGTTTGATGCCAAGCGGCACAGGCTCGAGGGTCGTGAGCGGCCGTAGGTATCTCTTGGTATTGGCGACTCGTCTATGAGGAAGAGCGATCGGGAATCCCCCAGTCGCCCTGCCCAGGAGGAATCGAATGCCAAGTATCGGAAACGACCAAACGAATAGCGACCTGAGTCACAGCCAACGCGAACTGGTGGCGCTAGGTGCCGCGCTCGGCAGCAACTGCGTGCCGTGCATCGAGTACCACATCCCGGAATCGAGAAAGGCCGGCCTGAGCGACGTGCAGATCTCGGCCGCCATCGAACTGGCCGACAAAGTCCGCCAGGTTCCCGCACGCAAGGTTCTCGAGGCGGCAATGCGAACTCTGGGAGCGGCTGCCGACGACCAGCCCGACGACACCGCGGTTGGCTGTGGGGACGCTGGTGCGGATACCAGCACTGAACAACCCTGTTGCACGTAGCGCAACGGCACTCTTGCGTTTAGGGATCGGCTCGCTGTCCCCTGACACCGCCGGTACGGACTCTCCTATCGCCAGCCAAGACCTCGGCTACCGTGGGGCGCCAACCGAGGAGTCGCATGCGGATCACACTGTTTGGAGCGACGACCGTGTGCGTCGACGGCAACGACATCATCGTGACCGCTGCTCGACAGCGAGCCGTTCTCGCCCGGCTCGCGCTCACGCCGGGCGTGGCAGTATCAGCCGATCAGCTCCTCACAGACGTATGGGGCGATGATCTCCCGAGCAACGGCGCAAAGGCCGTCGCGTTCCAGATAAACAAGCTGCGCGGGCTGCTCGAACCCAGCCGGACCGGAACCGGCTCCGTCATCACCACCCATGCCGCCGGCTACCGCCTAGAAATCAATGGCGACGACATCGACCTCCACCGGTTCGACCGGCTCGTGAGCGACGCTCGCGCCCGTCTCGACGAGCCCATCGAGGCCGGCCAACTGATCGACGCGGCTCTGGTCCTGTGGGGCGACCGTCCCTTCGTCGACATCGACGACCAACCGTGGGTCAACGACGAGCTCGCTCGCCTCGTGCAGCTCCATCTGCTCGCGAGACGGACCCGCATTCACTGCCTCATGGCCCGCGGTCACCACGCCGACGTCATCGTTGAGCTCGAGCAGTTGATACGTGGCCACCCGCTCGAAGAGGGCCTCGTTGCCGATCAGATGACCGCGCTCCACTCCGTCGGCCGCACCGCCGACGCGCTTCGCCAGTACGGCGATCTGCGACTTCGCCTGAGCGACGAACTCGGCATCGAACCCTCCGCCGACATCGTGGCCCTCGAACGGCGCCTGCTGGACGGCCTACCGACTGCCACCACCCCCGACGCGACCAGCGGTAGCCACGAGCTCGAGCGCGGCAATCTGCCTGTCATCCCAACTCAGTTCGTCGGCCGCGACACCGAACTCGAGCGGATCGGTGAGGCCCTGTCGGCATCGCCGCTCGGCGTGCTCACCGGCCCCGGCGGTATCGGCAAGACCCGACTCGCACTCGAATACGCCCGCTCCGCACCGGCGTCGTGGCCCGATGGAACCTGGCTCGTCGAGCTCGCCCCGGTTTCCGACCCGTCGCTCGTCATCTCCGTCGTCGCTGCGACGTTCGGCTTGCGCTCCGGCGAAGGCGCATCCATCGGAGATGTGCTCCACCGCTACCTCCGCGAGCGGAAGCTGCTGCTCGTCATCGACAGCTGCGAGCACGTGCGTATCGCTACAGCAGCCGCGATCAGCGGCATCTTGAACGCCGCACCCGACGTACGCGTCCTCGCTACGTCGCGCGAGTCACTCGGGCTCGCAGGCGAGCAACTCGTGCAGGTTCCACCGCTCGCGATGTTCGGCTCGTCGGCCACCGACGAAGGTGCCACGATCGGCGCCGCCCAGGAGATGCTGACAGATCGTGCCCGTGCCGTCGGCGTGACGACGATCGATCACGACGCCGTCGAACGAATCTGCGCCCGTGTCGACGGCATACCCCTCGGCATCGAACTCGCGGCTGCACGTCTCCGCACCATGTCGTTCGTTGAACTCGCCGACCACATCGACCTGTCGCTCAAGGCGTTGGCGGTGCGGTCGAAGCAGGACACCGGTCGCCACCGCACACTGGTCGCAACCGTCGAGTGGTCGTATTCAGCGCTCACCGAGGATGAACAGTTCGCGCTGCAGCGACTCTCGATCTTCCCGGCGCCGTTCGATCTGCCCGCGGCGGAGGCCGTGACGGGCGGGCTCGTCGTCGATCGGTGGCAGATGCTCGACATGATCGGCACGCTCATAGACAAGTCACTGGTCGTGACCCAGCCGGGCGTTTCCGGGACCCGCTACCGGCTCCTCGTGCCCGTGCGGGAGTTCGCGGGTGAGCGACTGGAGGCCTCGGGAGAACTCGACGCCACCCGGCTACGCCACGCCGAGCACTACGCCGCATTCGCCGAGCAAGCCTCTCCTCAGATCCGAGGGGCTGGCTACCCCGAGTGGGCCGGTCGCCTCTTCCTCGAACTCAACCATCTCCGGCACGCCATCGACACGTTCATGGCATGCGACCGCCCGGAGGCAGTAATTCAGATCGGCATCAGTCTCCACGTCTTCTTTCTGCACAACGGCCTCCACCTGGAATTCATCGAGTCGATGGCTGCCGCCGTGGCCGCCACGTCGGAGACCGATCCGGCGCGAATCCGCGGGAGGTGGCTCGCCTCGATCATGAGCACCGGGATCACCGACCCTCGCGCTGTCGACCAGGCTCGCGCCGGCCTCGCAGAGGCGCGAACGACTTGTGACCAGAATCTCATCGGACGGATGGAACTGGCACTCGGAGCAGCGATCCACAACCTGAGCCTCGACCCCGAGTATTTGGAACACCTGACCGAGGGGTGTCGCCTGCTCGAGGCACACCCCGAGCCCCGCTGGTGGGACCCGACATGGGAGGAAGGCCTCCACCATCTGATCATCGCGACCCACCTCCCCGCGTCCGACGATCGGGTTCGGGAGCACTTCGAGCGAGGGCTCGACGCCCTCGACCAGGCCAACGACGCCGTGTTGCACTCAGCCCTCCTCAGCGAGACGGTGTCGCTCTGGGGTGTGGCTGACGACGGGTGGGTGATGGACAACACACACCGATCCGTCGAGCTGCTCGACCAACTCGATGTGCCCTACTGGAGCGGCCACTCAAGGATCACGAATGGTGTCTTTCTAATGTTGCGCGACAGACTCGACGAGGCGATCGCCAACTTCGATCTCGCGTCCGGCGAACTGATCGGCTGTGGCGACATGAACTGCTGGGCGACCTCGCTCGGTCTTCTGGCCAGTTGCAGGATCGAGCTTGGTCAGCTCGACGGTGCCGCCGCCCATCTGCTTGTTGTGGTCGAACAGATGGACCACCTTCCAGCGACTCAACGCCACCAGGCCCGGATCCTGGACCGGGCCGCGACCCTCATTTATCGACACGGCGAATCCGAGGTGGCGGCGACGTTGTTAGGCGCCCGACTGGCGGTCCCAAACTGGGAGACGTTCATTCCGTGGACCGCCGATCGCATCGGGCTCGATAGCGGTCTCAACGAGCTGCTCGGTCACAAGCGCACGAATAAGCTGATAGACGCCGGACGCGATCTCGATTTCGAGGCTGCGGCCAGGCTATTCGTGCCCTTGCTCCACTGACCTCCGCGTCCGATTCGAAGCGAAACCTCACGCAAACCGGTTGCTATCCGTGCGCCAACCGGCGTGTTCGACACTGCGTTCATCGAGTTCGCCACTTCGGGTGAGCACAGGACACAGGAGCAACGCCATGAACATCGACTACGTCAACGCCGAGCACAGCTACCGCACCGAGAGGGTCAGAAGCGAGTTCCGCCGGGCCAGCAATCCGGCCATGCAGCCCCGCTTGCGGAAGTCGGTCGCCGCCCTCGCAGTGCTTGCCAACAACCTCAGGAGTCTCGTGGTCACACAGCGGTCGACCACCGACACTGCTCAGGCCGAGACAGCAGCCACCAGCGTTCACGTGCTCGCACGCTGAACCGGTGGCCTGGGCTATGACATCGCCTCCCGTCGAGAAGCCACCGCGAGCATCGACCGCAGCGACTCCACCGGTGGCATCGACATGACGATGTCGAGTAGCTGTGGGTATTCGCCCCCTGCCTCGTGGCAAAGCTCGGAACCGACAGATTGGAGCAAAGCCTCCGACTCGTCGATCCAACCGGCGAGATCGTCGCCCGACGCCAGCAAGACCTGGCCTTCTGCCGCATGGTTGACCAGCCTGAGGCCTATCCGGGGTTCACTCACGACGTCCTCGATGCGGAGCCAGTAAGTCAGGGGCTCGAGCCAGACAGCCGCCTCGGTCGTCACGATTCCGGCCCGGCGACATCCTTGGACAGCGCGCCGTTTCCGTCCGGAGCAACCACCGCTTCGTCGCTGTCGCCCCATGGCTCATCGAGCAATAGGAGCTTGGCCACCAACCGGTCGATGTCGACATCCACGTCGCCCGTCGACGTGCCCGACCGGTCCTTGTAGCAGAGCTGCCCGAGTTCGGTCAGAAGCGACTCGCGATGACGATTCCTGCTAGCCGAGCGCAGCTTGTCGCGTCCGACCGCCACGATCCGTTCTGATGACCGCATGGCTGACTTGATGGTCTTCATGATTTGGTCTCCTCTAATTTGGTACCCGCGACACTTGAAGATCCTGGGAGTTCGACTGCGGTGCGGACGCGTTGGCCTCGGCGCTGGCGTTGAAGTGCACCTGCATGTCGGGGAACACAAGCGCGATTCCTGCGTCTTTGAATGCGATCCATATGCGCCGTACGACGTCGCTGCGGAGTCGAGGTACAGCGAGCGGAGAGGCCGACCACATGTTGAGTCGGTACGAGACCATGTTGTTGCCGAATCGATCCTCGACCCATGCGTCCGGTCCTGGATCGTCCAAGATCTCGGGATGTGACGAGGCCACCCGGTGAAGCACACCTCGCACATGCTCCACGTCGTTCTCGCAGTTCGCCATCACGGCCACGTTGAATCGAACCTTCTCGTCGGTCCCTGTGAACGTCTTGAAGGACTCCGTGAAGAAACGCTGGTTTGGCACCACGATCTCTTCGTTGTCGATCGTGCGAATCGTGGTCGACCGTACGGTCAAGCGCTCCACAGTTCCGATCTGCTCATCCATCTCGACGATGTCGCCGGGCCTGAGTGAGCGTTCGAACAAGAGAAAGCTGCCACTGATGAAGTTGCCGAGGACTTCGCGCATCCCGAACCCGACACCCACGGACAGGCCACCGGTGATCGCGGCGACGGTCGACGCGTCGAGCTGAAGCTGACCGACGCCGTACGTGATCCCCATCATGATGAGGCCATACCGGACCAGCAACAGCGTGGCCTCTGCCGATCCGTCGTTGAAGCTGGTGTGTTTCGAGACGAAGTCGACGACCACGGTATTCATCAGGTTGATCGCGTCGGTCCAGAACCAGATGCCGAGGGTCGCGACGAAGAGTGCTCCGACGCTCAGAGGGCTTCCAAATGCCTCAAACACCGGCGCGGCGGCCAGCCGACCGAGATCGGCCACATGGTCGAGGATCATCAATCCCACGATTATCGCTATCAACGGCTTGAAGAATCGACGTCGATGGCGTCGGCCCTCGGCGGGATCCAGACCACCAGTGAGGCCGGTCATCACGATCTCGCCGGCCAGCAACACAACGAACACTCCGATCAGCTCCTCGAGGAGACCGGTCACCCGACCCGCGGCTTCGAGCTCGCGCTTGGTTGCCGTCGCCAAGACGATTCCGATTGTCGGAGCGCTACCCGCTCGCACCAGGCCCAGCAAACGAGCAGACACGCCTGTCTCGAGGCAGAGCGACAGCCGAGCCGATGAAGGCAGACGATTCCGCCCAAGGTCGATCGTCCACCAGAGAGCTCGACTCATCACACGACTCACGACCAACACGAGGAGCAGTACGACGAGTTGCTCGACTACCTCGGCCCGACTGAGGAAGACGAGTGCGCGATCGAGAATCACCATTACCTGCTCGCTGCTGCCCTCATCAGCCATGTTCCACCCGCGTCAGTTCGTCATATCGGGCTCTCAACACCGCTCCTGCCTCGGCAGGAGGCAGCAGCCCGCGGGCAACCTGGAGGTAGATCTCATTCCCCAGATCCGTCAAGTCAGCAAGGTTTTCCTCGAACGAGCGCGGCAGCACAACCGAGCGGCGTTGCTGTCTCAATAGCGCGGCCTCGACCGGACTGATCGTGGGGTCGATCGCGACCGACTCGTTGATAGGGATTCGGCCCAGCCCAGAACGAGCGATCCGGCCCTGCGATGGCACATTCGTCAGGTACTCGAGAAGGGCAAGAGCTTCGGTCACATGGTCCGTGTGCCGGTTGACCACCATCCCCTCGATCTCGAGGAATCCGCCCGGGGCCTCGTTGGTTGCTCCGGGCAGCGTCGTGAGCCCGAAGTTTGGCTCGCCGCCCTCGGAGAGCGGCTCGCTTAGCACCGATCGGAGTTGCGCCAACTCCCCCGAGCTACCCACGAAGAGATCAATCCCGCCGCGTGCAAAGCTGTCGCGCAGAGACTTGTAGTCGCCACCGAGGATCACGTTTGGCTGAGGGCCGGCCTCCAGCATCCACTCCATCCACTCGACGAATCCGTTATCGGGGGCGAGGGTGTTGTCAGCTCCGAACACTGTGCCGTCGAAAGCGTCGACTCCCCAGTATGCACCGACGAAGTCGACTGGTATCCCTGTTGTGTAGCCGGCCTCGGCCAGATCGATGATCGCGTGGAGCGTTGAGGGCGGTTCGATCCCGTCGCGGAAATAGAGCACGTCGGTGAAGCCGGCGAGAGGTACGCCCTGCTGGCTACCGTCGATCGCCATGACCTGAAGTGCCCGAGCCTCGAGTTGGTCGAAGCGATGGGCGGCTGATTGTGCCGGGGAGATCGGACGAACCGCCTCCGCCGCCACTAGGTCCGCTAGACGGTCGGCGTCGACCCCCAGCATCACGTCGGGGCCGAACCCGGACCGGACCTCGTCAATGAACCGCTCTTCGAGTTCTCCCGAAGGCACGTACTCGATGATCAGCCGAAGGCTCGGATCAAGCTCGGAATAGCCGTGGAGAAGCTCGATGAGGACGTCGGCTTGCGGGTCGGTCCAGTCGTGCCAGACCAGGACACGCCGCCTATTCAGCTCGCAGCTCGCTAGCGACAGCCCGAGCAGGCCTATGGCGAGCGATATCCCCCCAACCCGATGTAGTGGAGCCAGCAACCGACGCTTCTTCGCTTCGCGTGGCGAGTGCCTTGCCGACCTCG